>JAFAAP010000223.1 GCA_023426505.1 Pseudomonadota bacterium | reverse complement strand
TGAAGTCATAGTTGTCGAGCTTGAACGTGTCGTTGTCGTACGTGGTCGGCTGCCACTGCGATGCAGTAAATGTCATGCGTTTGCCCCTTCATGAGCCCTCTCTGAACGGAGGGTATTGATGAAGTATCTATTTCGTTTTTTCGTGTTTGGACCTTCTTCGCAGAGCCGTGCTTCTTGATTAAGAAGAAGATCCTTTTGGCGAATGTGCTTTAATATTTCTGATGAGCACGGAAAATTCGATACACATGTGCTCGAGATCGAGTCTTGTGATCTGAGGACAGCTCTTTGCGATTTCACGCCAGCTTGGCAATGCCTGGGCGAACTGTGTCGGAACCTTGGCGAAGAGCTGAAAAGACTGTGTCGCGCCCTTGGCGTCAATGCGGCCTGTCGCCGAATTACCCCCAACGAAGTAGTCCGAAGAGCCGTTCACGGAGGAGTGATTCGCCCCTCGGACCGCTGGAGTTCCATTCGGAAGTTGAAGTTTACCGTATCTGATGAGCCCGCAACGGAGACCGCCGGGCAGAGCCTCGCGCGCTCTGCCCGGTCGCATGGATGCAGGTGCTCAGGAGCCCTGAGCGACTGAACCGGTCAGTAATCGCAGACCTGCACGCGGCGAATGAAGACACGTCCCCATTGATCCACGACACGGCGCCGAACCAAGTAGCAGTCTCCCCCGTAGGTCGCACCGTAATAGGGATAACTGTAATCATACGGATAGCCGTAGTTGTAGGGATAGCTGAGCGCCCCGATCGCCAGTCCAGCCGCCAGCGCTCCCCCGTAGTAATAGGGATAGCCCCAGCCGCGGCGGTAGTAGCCGTAGTAGGGATAGCGCCAGCCGTAAGCGCCCCGGTAGTAGGGATACGGCCTGTATCCAGGACCCCGCCAGCCATAAGCGCCAATCGCCGGGCGATAGCCGATCCCGGGGCGTGCGATGGCCGCCGCACCGAAGCCGGGGCTCACGAGACCGGCCGTGCGCCAGCCATAGGCAGGTCCTGGACGGAAGCCGCCGATCGGAGCAGCCCGGAAGCCGCCCATCGGAGCGCCGATCCCCCGGAACCCGCCAAAGCCGCCCATTCGCCCTATGCCGCCCATGCCTCCCATGCCGCCTATTCGCCCGATGCCCATGCCGCCTCCGCCACCGGGGAAACCACCCCGGAACCCGCGCTGCGCGGCTGCATCTCCGGGCACCAGAAGAGCGCCTGCCGCAAGAGCGCCAAGTGCAATCAGAAGTTTGCCCATCGCCATCCTCCGTCTCACCGACAGGAGAGCAGCTTGATCCGGGTCGGGACAGCGCGAACTGACTAAAATCAAGCAAAATGAAATCCTTGGCAGGCATCTCGCAGACAGGACCGAGTGTCATACGGCGATTGCGTCTCGTCCCAAGCTGCCTAGCTCCTGCGGATAATTCCGGTACATTGCCGTGCTTGAAGTGCTGTGCACCGCAAGGGGGAATGCCGCGTGTTGAAAGCCTGCACTCGCTCGCCGGCCGAGCGCTCCCGCTCCCTGCCCCATCGCGGGGCGGGGCTAAGCCTCGCGATCGCGCTCTCCCTGGGTGCCTGCGCCGGTGTGCAGGGCGTCATGGTCCCGGTAAGCGGAAGCGTTCCCGGCACCAGCAAGGTGGACATGCTCGTCGCCACGACGCGCGAAAGGACGAATCCGGCCGAGATGTTCTCGGGCGACCGCGGGCCGGCCCTGGCATTCGCCAACATCGCGGTCTCCATTCCGCCCGACCAGGTGCGGCAGGTCGGCGAGGTGCAGTGGCCCCGGCAGGTGCCCGGCAACCCCGCGACCGACTTCGTGACGCTCAAGGCGGACGTCATCGACCGGGATCAGGCGCTCGCCTGGTTTCACCGCACGGTGCGGACCGTTCCGAAGAGGCAGGTTCTGGTCTTCATCCACGGCTTCAACAACCGCTTCGAGGACGCGGTCTACCGATTTGCGCAGATCGTGCACGATTCCGGCGCGCCCGTCGTTCCGATCCTGTTCACCTGGCCGTCCCGCGGAAGCGTACTGGCCTACGGCTACGACCGGGAGAGCACCGCCTATTCGCGCAACGCCCTCGAGAGTCTGCTCAAGGGCATCGCACGGGATCCGTCGGTCGGGGAAATCTCCGTCCTGGCCCATTCCATGGGCAACTCCCTGGCGCTCGAGACCCTGCGCCAGATGGCGATCCGCGACGGACGAGTCACGCCGAAGGTCCGCAACGTCCTCCTGGCCGCACCGGACGTGGATGTGGACCTCGCGCGGGAAGCGATCATCGACATGGGCCCCAGAGCGAACCGACCATCCTTCACCCTGTTCGTCTCCCAGGACGACCGGGCGCTAGCCGTCTCCCGGCGGGTATGGGGCAGCTCGGCGCGGCTCGGCGCCATCAACCCGGATCAGGAGCCTTACCGCACACAGCTCCAGCAGGCGAACGTAACCGTCCTCGACCTCACCAAGCTACGGGCGGGCGATCCCCTCAACCACGGCAAGTTCGCCGAAAGTCCCGAGGTCGTCCAGCTGATCGGAAAGCGCCTCGCCGAGGGCCAGACGGTGACGGACTCACGGGTCGGCTTGGGCGACCGCATCATCCAGGTCACGGCAGGAGCCGCCACGGCCGTTGGAACCGCCGCGGGCCTTGCGGTCTCCGCGCCGGTCGCAGTGGTCGACCCGCAAACGCGCCAGACGCTCGGCGAGCACGTGGAGGATCTTGGCCGATCCGTCTCCGGCGCCGTCACCCCCTGAAGGCCGAACTTAACCATCACTTCGTCCGTTCGAAGCGGGCGGGCTATCGATTTGAAGCGGCTGCGTTATGTAAATGATCCTGATGATATCCCGGGCGGAGCATGTTGGCTCACCCCTCCTCCTCGGTCCGGGACGAGCCTCGTCGGCGACAGCCGGCCCTGATCGGATGCGGAATGACTTCCTTCTTCTCGCCCTATCGGCATGACTTCACCCGTATCGCTTCCTGCGTTCCGCGGATCGAGGTGGCGAACCCGAGCTTCAACGTCGACAGGACGCTCGAACTCCTGCGCCAGGGACATGACGAGCGTATCGCTCTCATGGTCTTCCCGGAGCTCGGGCTGTCCGCGTACGCGATCGACGACCTTCTGCACCAGGATGCCCTGCTGGAGGCGGTCGAGAGCGGGATCTCCCGGCTGGTCGCGGAGAGTTCGAACCTGTTCCCGGCCTTCGTAGTCGGAGCTCCCCTGCGCGCGGGCGACCGACTCTACAACTCCGCCGTGGTGATCCATGCCGGCCGCATTCTCGGGGTCGTCCCGAAAGCCTATCTGCCCAACTACCGTGAATTCTACGAACGTCGCCACTTCGCTCCCGGCGCCCAGATCCGCGGGCAGGAGATTGCCGTAGCGGGAGGCCAAGTTCCCTTCGGCGTCGACCTTCTGTTCCGGTCGGTCGGCAGCTGCACCTTCACGTTCCATGTGGAGGTTTGCGAGGACATGTGGGTGCCGCAGCCGCCGAGCACGGCGGCGGCTCTGGCCGGGGCCGAGGTTCTCCTCAACCTCTCGGCCAGCAACATCACGATCGGCAAGGCCGAGGACCGGCGCCTGCTCTGCGGCTCCCAGTCCATGCGCTGCGTCGCGGCCTATGCCTATTCGGCGGCGGGCCCCGGCGAGTCGACGACCGATCTCGCCTGGGACGGTCATGGGGGCATCTTCGAGGACGGACTGCGTCTGGCCGAGACGGACCGGTTCCCGTCGGGCTCCACCATGGCGGTGGCCGATGTCGATCTGGGCCGATTGCGCCAAGAGCGCATGCGGCGCGTCACCTTCGGGGACTGCGCCCGCGTGCTCGGCGTCACCGCAAGCGACTTCCGGACCATTGCGCTCGCCATCGACGCGCCCGCCGAGGCGCTCCCCCTGCGGCGCCCGGTCGAACGGTATCCCTATGTCCCGTCGGATCCGGCCAAACTCGCCGAGAACTGCTACGAGGCCTACAACATCCAGGTCCAGGGACTGGCGAAGCGCCTCCAGGCGACCCGCACCGAGAAGGTCGTCATCGGGGTGTCCGGCGGCCTCGACTCGACCCAGGCCCTCCTCGTGTGCTGCCGCGCCATGGACAAGCTCGGACTGCCGCGGACCAACATCCTTGCCTACACGCTACCGGGCTTCGCCACGAGCGAAGGCACGAAGGGCAATGCCTGGGCCCTGATGCGGGCGCTCGGCGTCAGCGCGTCCGAGATCGACATCCGCCCGGCCGCGCGCCAGATGCTGGAGGATCTGGGCCATCCCTTCGCCGGCGGACAGCCGGTCTACGACGTCACGTTCGAGAACGTCCAGGCGGGTCTGCGGACCGACTACCTGTTCCGCCTCGCCAACCATCACCGCGGCATTGTGGTCGGGACGGGGGACCTGTCGGAGCTGGGGCTCGGATGGTGCACCTACGGCGTCGGGGACCAGATGTCCCACTACAACGTCAACGCGTCGGTGTCGAAGACCCTGATCCAGCACCTGATCCGCTTCGTGGCCGCCTCGGGCGACGTCGACCAGACGACGGCCGACCTCCTCCATGCCATCCTGGCGACGGAGATCTCACCCGAACTCGTGCCGCAGGACGCGTCAGGCCAGATTCAGTCGACGGAGGCGATGATCGGTCCTTACGCGCTGCAGGACTTCAACCTCTATTACCTGACCCGCTTCGGCTTCCGCCCGTCGAAGATCGCCTATCTGTCCTGGCATGCCTGGAAGGATGCGAAGGCCGGAAACTGGCCTCCGAACATCCCCGAGAGCGCGCATCGCTCCTACGATCTCGCCGAGATCAAGCACTGGCTGAGGGTGTTCCTGGGACGCTTCTTCACCAGCCAGTTCAAGCGCACCGCCATGCCGAACGGCCCCAAGATTTCCTCCGGCGGGTCCCTCTCCCCTCGCGGCGACTGGCGCGCCCCGTCCGATGCAGGACCGGCGGTCTGGCTGGCTGAACTCGAAAGCGGGGTTCCGGACGAGACGCCGTGATCAGGGATTGACCCCGTCCCGGGCGTAGCGACGGGCGAGCACCGCTCCCACGAGGATCTGGATCTGGTTGTAGAACATGATCGGCAGCACGATCATGCCGAAGCCGGGCGCGGTGGCGAACAGCACCTTGGCCAGCGGCAGGCCTGACGCGAGGCTCTTCTTCGAGCCGCAGAACACCGCAGCGATCTCGTCACCCCGCGAGAAGCCGAACCGGCGGGCGATGAGAGCGGTGGCGACCAGCACGACCGTCAGCAGCATCAGGCACAGCAACGCAGTGAGCGCCACGCTGGCTGGCGGGAGCCGGGACCAGAGACCATCGACCACCGACTGCGAGAACGCCGCATAGACGATCAGCAGGATTACACCCTGGTCGAGTTGGCCGATCCGGCGCTCGTGTCGGGCCATGATGCCGGCCAGGCCGGGGCGGGCCACCTGCCCGGCTGCGAACGGGACCAGAAGCTGGAGCACCACGTCACCGAGAGCCTTGGTGAGATCGAAGCCGCCGTCGACCGACGTCCAGGTGAGCAGCGACAGCAGCACAGGCGTCAGCAGCAGGCCAAAGACGTTCGAGGCGGCCGAGCTGCAGATGGCGGCCGGCACGTTGCCCTTGGCCATGGCCGTGAAGGCAATGGAGGACGACACCGCCGAGGGCAGCGCCGCCAGGTAGAGGAAGCCCAGCAGCAGCTCCGCCGGCATCCACGCCGACGGCAGCACGCCGAACGGCAGCACGGCCAGCGGGAACACCCCGAAGGTTATCGCGAAGATGAAGAGATGCAGCCGCCATTGGACGAAGCCTTCGATCACCACCTCCCGCGGAAGGGCTGCGCCATGCACGAAGAACAGCAGCGCGATGCCGAGCACGCCCAATGTGTCGAGAACCTCAGCGCCAGCGCCGTGTGCCGGGAGGACGCTGGCCATGGCGACGGCCGCCATGATCAGCAGGAGAAACGGATCAATCTTATGCATGGCCTGTTCCTTCTGTGATGTGGAGACCTGCTGACGGGGACGCTCAGCAATACGGCCGCACCGGGGGCTGATCCGGTGTGGGATCGCCATGGAGACGGCGTCCCCGGATGCCTGCCGCATGAAGCTTCGTCCTCGCCAAGAGGTGCACTGCGCTGAGCATCGCGAGACCGGCGACCAATGCGGCCGGCACAATCAAGACCAGGAGGCCGAAAGCAGCATGCAGGGTCGCGCCGGCCGCGGCCCCTGCCACGAGCGCACCCCACACCAGGGTATGGGCGGCCAGGCGGCGAGGCCCCGCCGCGCCGAGAAGGGTGCATCCCAATGCCTGTCCCAGACTTACCAACGTGCCGGTGATGAACGTCACGCCTAACCGCACTCCGTTCACCGGCGGCAGGGCCGTGTTCTGCACGCCCATGGCGGCCACGACCGGCAGGATCAAGGTGGAGATGGTCCATCCGGCACTGGCCAGCAGAGCCGCCCCCGCCAGGAAGAGGGCCTCCAGCATCAGGACGGCTGGAATGGCCCATTTTCCCGTACCTTTGGTCAGAAGCGTGCCCAGCGTGACCCCGCCCACGAACGAGGCGATCATGACCAGGCCCTGCAGGACTGCACCCCAATGGCCGTCCCCAAGTCCGACCCCGAGCGACACGCTGGCGCCGCTCATGAAGGAGGCGAACAATCCGCCGAGCCCAAGATATCCGATGGCGTCGACAAAGCCGGCCACCGTCGTCAGCAACCCGCCCAAGACCACCTGGGTGAGCAGGCCCGTTGTGACCTGCTCCCCGGGATCCAAGCCACCTGAGGATTTCGCCTCCGACCCGGTCACGGCTCACAGGACGCGGAAGAGGCTATCGATGATGATCCAGACGAACATCGGATAGATCGATAGACCCAGGAGGGTGCCGATCAGGCGGCCCATGCGGACAGCCGGGTCATGGGTTGGCTCATGTCCAAAAAACCGGTCGGCGATCATGGCTATCATCAGGCATCCCCTCTGCTCGTCCGGCCCATCCTGGCTTTCGTGCCGGAGCCGGACCTGATACATAGGCCGGATCGAAATTGGTCTAAAAATTGGTATGGACGCTGTGACGAGCACACGCCTGACGACAGACGAGGCCACCCGGCGGCTTCGTGCTCATCTGCGGCAGCGGGCATACGGGCCGCAGGACAAGCTGGAACCGGAGCGGATTTTGGCGCCGAAGATCGGCTGCAGCCGCGAGACCCTTCGGGCGGGGCTCGATGTGCTGGAGAAGGAAGGATTGATTTGGCGACACGTGGGCCAGGGCACCTTCGTGGGACCGCGCCCGACCCATGAGCCGATCCGGCCGTCCGTGCTCGCCGAGATGGCCTCTCCGGCCGACGTGCTCGACGCCCGGCTCCTGATCGAGCCGCCCATCGCAGGCGAGGCTGCGCTGCGTGCGACCCCCGACGAGATCGCCCTCCTTCGCGGCCATGCGCTCCGGAGCAGCGAGGCGCCCGACTGGCAATCCTACGAGCAGGCGGACGATGCCTTCCACAAAGGGATTGCCCGGATCACCGGCAATCCTCTGCTGATCGCCTTCCTGGATGTCCTGTCTTCGGTGCGCGGCCGCGCCCGCTGGCAGCGGCAGCACGACCTCGCCTTTCGCCGGGCCCGCAAGAAGGAGTATGCGGCGCAGCAGGGGCGCATGCACTTAGGCATCGTCGATGCTATCGCGGGGAGGAACCCGGAGGCAGCACGGCAGATCATGTTCGACCACCTGAGCGCCATCAGAGCCATCATGGTCCACGACGCAGTCGACTAGGCCAATGGTCCGATCGACTTCGCTCGTACGGCGGTTCGCCGAACGCGCCCGGTTCCATGGAGAACGATGCCGCGAGAGGCTTGTCCGCATCCTCCCGTACACATAGCCAGTGAGCCGCCGAACCGGCCCTTCGCCCGGGCGAGGCATTTTGTCCTTGAAGGCTTGACGCAACGCGGTTGGCCGAGCCGCCTTGACTTAGGTCAACTCACATCCAATATTTCAGAAAATTCTGAAATTTCGGAATCGTCATGAATCTCCCTCCCCTCGTTCAAACCTTCGTGCTGCATTTCGGCGAGATGGGCTCCCGCTGGGGCATCAACCGCACCGTGGGCCAGATCTACGCCCTGCTGTACCTCTCGAAGGAGCCGCTGAACGCCGAGGACATCGTCGAGCGGCTTGGCGTCTCCCGCTCCAACGTCAGCATAGGCCTCAAGGAGCTCCAGGCCTGGAACCTGGTCCGGCTCCAGCACAAGCCGGGCGACCGGCGCGACTACTTCTCGACCCCGGACGACATCTGGCAGATCGTCCGCACGCTGGTCGAAGAGCGCAAGAAACGGGAGATCGATCCGACCATGACCCTCCTGCGCGAGGTGCTCATGCAGGAGCCCGCGAGCGCCGAGGAGCGCCATGCCCAGGAGCGCATGCGCGAGATGCACGACCTTTTTGAGCTTCTCACCGGTTGGTACGCCGACGTACAGCGGCTCGACACCGAGCGCCTCGTCCAACTCCTGACCCTGGGCTCGAAGGTGCAGAAGATCCTGGAGATGAAGGACCGCCTCTTCGTCGTTCCGGGGTCGAAGAAGAGCCGCCGCGCCGACGTCAAGGAAAAGTAGAAATGTTCGACCAGTTCGACGCGCTTCTCCTGGCGCGTTTCCAGTTCGCGTTCACGGTCTCCTTCCATTTCATCTTCCCGTCTTTCTCCATCGGGCTGGCGAGCTATCTCGCCGTGCTGGAAGGACTGTGGCTGTGGACCGGGCGCGAGGTCTACCTCAACCTGTTCAGGTACTGGCTCAAGATCTTCGCCCTGGCCTTTGCCATGGGCGTGGTCTCGGGCATCGTCATGTCCTACCAGTTCGGCACCAACTGGGCGGTGTTCTCCGACAAGGCCGGACCCGTCATCGGGCCGCTGATGGCCTACGAGGTCATGACCGCCTTCTTCCTGGAGGCCGGCTTCCTCGGCATCATGCTGTTCGGCATGGGCCGGGTCGGTCGGAAGCTGCACTTCGCCGCGACCCTCGCGGTCGCCATCGGCACCTTCATCTCGGCCTTCTGGATCCTCTCCGCCAACTCCTGGATGCAAACCCCGGTCGGCTATGGCATCAACGAGGCCGGACAGTTCGTGCCGGAGGACTGGTGGGCGATCATCTTCAATCCGTCCTTCCCCTATCGCCTCGTCCATACGGTGCTTGCTGCCTATCTCACCACCGCCCTCGTGGTCGGGGGCGTCGGTGCATGGCATCTCCTGCGCGAGCGCACCAACAAGGGTGCACGGGTGATGTTCTCGATGGCGATGGGCATGATTTCGCTCGTCGCCCCGCTCCAGATCCTCGCCGGCGACATGCATGGCCTCAACACACTGGAGCACCAGCCAGCCAAGGTCATGGCCATGGAGGGGCATTTCGAGAGTCATCCGGACGGCGCGCCGCTGATCCTGTTCGGCATCCCCGATCAGGAGGCCGGCACGGTGCGCAACGCCATCGCGATCCCGAAGGCGTCGTCGCTCATCCTCAAGCACGACCTCGACGCGCCCATGGACGGGCTCGACACGGTCGAGCGCGCGAACTGGCCCTACGTGCCGGTGGTGTTCTGGTCGTTCCGCATCATGGTCGGCCTGGGCTTCGCGATGCTGGCTCTCGGGGCATTCAGCCTCCTCGCCCGGTGGCGCGGCAAGCTCTACGAATGGCGCCCGCTGCACCAGCTGGCGCTCGCGATGGGACCATCGGGCTTCATTGCCGTCATTGCCGGCTGGGTCACCACGGAGGTCGGCAGGCAGCCCTTCACCGTCTACGGCCTGCTCAAGACCGCAGCCTCGGCCTCGCCGCTCGAAGCCCCGGCCGTGGCGGCCTCGCTGCTGACCTTCATCGTCGTGTACTTCATCGTATTCGGAGCGGGCACCGTGTACATCCTCAAGCTCATGGGCAAGCCGCCTCATCGGGGCGAGACAGGCCCCCGGGCGGGGCCCGATCATCCTATCCGCACCGCCGGCATCACCCCGGCTCCATCGGTCGATCCGGCCCGCACCTTAGGGGTGGAGGCTTGAACCATGGCGGCTTTCTTGGACCTTCCCACCCTCTGGGCCTTCGTCATCGCGTTTGCCGTCTTCGCCTATGTCGTGATGGACGGCTTCGACCTCGGCATCGGCATCCTGTTTCCGTTCTTCGCGCCGGGCCCGGAACGCGACAGCGCCATGAACTCGGTCGCACCGGTCTGGGACGGCAACGAGACCTGGCTGGTGCTGGGCGGCGGCGGCCTGATGGCGGCCTTCCCGCTTGCCTACGCGATCATCCTGCCGGCCCTTTACGCACCGATCATCGCCATGGTGCTGGCGCTGATCTTCCGCGGCGTGGCGTTCGAGTTCCGCTGGCGCGATCCCGGTCACCGTCGCTACTGGGACGTCGCTTTCACGACAGGCTCGGTCGTGGCGACGCTCGCGCAGGGCATCACCCTCGGCGCGCTCCTTCAGGGCATCGTGGTGGAGGGACGTTCCTATGCGGGGGGCTGGTGGGACTGGCTCACGCCCTTCAGCCTGCTGGTCGGGATCAGCCTCGTGGTGGGCTACGCTCTTCTCGGTGCGACCTGGCTGGTGATGAAGACCGAAGGCGCCGTGCAGGACCACAGCTTCCGCCTCGCCGGCAAGCTGGCAATCGGTCTGATTGCCTGCATCGGCCTCGTGAGCGCGGCGACGCCGTTTCTCAGCGGCGCCTATTACGAGCGCTGGTTCGCCTGGCCGCAGGTGCTGTTCACCGCGCAGGTGCCGCTGCTGGTCGGCCTCTGCTCGGGAACGCTGCTGGTGGCCCTGGTGCGGCGCTGGGAGTATTGGCCGTTTCTGCTGACGCTGGCGCTGTTCGCCCTCTGCCTGCTCGGGCTGGGCATCAGCATGTTCCCGCACGTGGTGCCGAACGCCGTCACCATCCATGAGGCCGCGGCGCCGCATGCCAGTCTCCAGTTCATGCTGGTCGGCGCGAGCGTGCTGATTCCGATCATCCTCGCCTACACGGGATATGCGTATTGGGTGTTCCGCGGCAAGACCGGGCACGAGGGCTATCACTGATGATCGACGAACTCGAACAGGGCTCCGCTCTGCGTCGCTGGCTGTGGTTCTGCGGCCTCTGGGCCGCAGGCGTCTGCACGACCGGAGCCGTCGGCCTCGTTATCAGGTTCTGGCTGACATGACGACCGGAGCTCCCGACAGCCGCAGCATCGCAGCGGTCGAGCAGCCTCAGCATCCCTCACAGGAGAGACCGCACAGCCTGAACAGCACGGTTCCGCCACGAACCAGACCAGATCGACCGAGGCAATGAGCGGAGAGAGCCGGCATGCTGGCCGCCGGAGGAGCAACCGCCCCGGAGGCTCTCGGGAACCCCGGACCGCTTGCCTGTGCAACGCCCTCGCTACTTGCACTCATCAGCTGCCCGCCCACGCGGATTTGCTTCCGGGCTGAACAGCCGGTCGGCACATTGAAACCGCAGTTTCGGGTGAAGCTGATGACGGGACAAGCGCGCAGGCCAGCCTAAGATGGAATTGAGAAAACCGCCTCCTGAACCCACCCGTCTGCGCGAGCGCAGGGTTGTCCGGCGGCGGACGGTGCGCAAGCCGACGCCGATCCTGATCTCCACCACGGCATGGCGCCTCATCCTGCTCGGCCTGGCCGCCCTGCTGGCGCTGGTCCTGTGGGCGGTGCCCATCGTGCCAGCGGTGGCGCTTGCCGGCTTCGCCGTCGCGCTGGTGCTTTCGTTCCCGGTGCATCTGTTCACCGAGGTGGTTCCGCGCGGTATCGCCATTCTGCTGTCCTTCCTGATCCTGCTCGCCGTGCTGCTCCTGGTGGCCTACATCCTCCTGCCCCTGATCGTGTCCCAGGCCGGCGCACTCGTGGCCGCCCTGCCCAACCTGGTGCAGAACCTGGAGCAATACCTGGTTCGGGCGCTGCGGGCCCTCGACGCGCGGGACCTGCTGCCGGATACGCCGGAGGCCGTCGCGGCCCGCCTGACGGAGGATTTCCGCAACAGCCTCGGGGCGGTCGCCAACAACGTGCTCGGCCACACGGTGGGGATCATCTTCGGCACCTTCAGCTGGGCGCTCACCCTGTTCGCCGTGGTCTTCATTGCCGCCTCGCTGCTCGCCAATGTGCGCTCGTTCAAGGCGGCCTATCTGACGAGCGTGCCGGGGCATTACCGGCACGATGCGCTGGAGTTCTGGGACGCGCTCGGCAATGCCCTGTCGCGCTATCTCGGCGGCCTCGGGTTGGTTCTGGCGATCCAAGGCATCCTCTCGGCCTTGGGGCTCGTTCTGATCGGGGTGCCTTACGCGCTCGCACTTGGCGCCTGGGTATCGATCACGGCCGTCATCCCCTACCTCGGCGCCTGGCTCGGGGCCATCCCGGCCCTGCTGGTGGCGTTCTCGATCTCGTCGAGCGCGGCGGTTCTGACCGGGATCCTGTTCCTGGCGATCCAGCAGTTGGAGGGCAATGTGCTGACGCCTCGCATCCAGGCGCAGACCATCAAGGTGCCGTCGGTTCTCGTCTTCCTCGGCGTACTGGCGGGCGGCTCCCTGGCCGGCATCACCGGCGTCCTCCTTGCGGTGCCGACGCTCGCGACCGTCCGCGTGATCTTCGACTTCTTCCGGGTCAGGCTCCGAACCGAATAGGGGTCGGCAAGGCGCGGCCTGTCCGGCGGCAGGCGCTCCCCGCTGAACGACGCATCAGAGGCATCCCGATCAGCCCATGCAGGAGACGACGCCAGGATCTTTGGAGGAAACCGGTGCGCCGCAGTCCAGGGTGATATCCGATCGACATGACCCTGATATATTTTTTTACTGGGCCGCGCCCTTGCATCGAGGGGCGTATGTCAACCATATTGGGCGACATAAGCCTCAACGTCGGAGTTTCGCGCGCGCTCCCCAGCCCGGAAGGAGACCACCCAATCCATGTCTAGTGGCCTGCCCCTCCTGGCCATCGTCGCCCTTCCTTTCGTCGGGAGCCTCGTTGCCGCCTTCCTGCGTCAGGATGCCAGGAACGGCGCCGCCTTCCTGGCTGGAGCGGTGGCCCTCTGCGGCACCGCGCTGACGGCCCTCCAGTATCCGGCCGCCGCCGGCGGCGTGTTGCGCTTCGGCATCGAGTGGTTGCCGACCCTCGGCCTCGACTTCACCTTGCGCATGGACGGCTTCACCTGGCTGTTCGCCATGCTGGTCACCGGCATCGGCTTCCTGGTCGTGCTTTACGCGCGCTACTACATGTCCCCCGCCGACCCGGTGCCGCGCTTCTTCGCGTTCCTGCTCGCCTTCATGGGCGCCATGCTGGGCATCGTTCTGTCCGGCAACCTGATCCAGCTGGTCTTCTTCTGGGAGCTCACCAGTCTCTTCTCCTTCCTCCTGATCGGCTACTGGCATCACAATGCCGGCGCCCGCGACGGCGCCCGCATGGCCCTGACGGTCACGGCCACCGGCGGGCTGTGCCTGCTCGTCGGCGTCTTGCTGATCGGCCACATCGTCGGCAGCTACGATCTGGATGTCGTGCTGGCTTCGGGGAACAAAATCCGTGGCAGCTCTCTCTATCTTCCGGCCCTGATCCTGGTCCTGCTGGGAGCCCTGACGAAGAGCGCTCAGTTTCCGTTCCACTTCTGGCTTCCACACGCCATGGCCGCGCCCACGCCGGTCTCGGCTTATCTCCACTCGGCCACGATGGTGAAGGCCGGCGTGTTCCTGCTGACCCTTCTCTGGCCGGTTCTGGCGGGGACGGAAGCTTGGTTCTACATTGTGGTGTCGGCCGGCCTCTGCACGCTGCTGCTGGGCTCCTACGCGGCCATCTTCCAGCAGGATCTGAAGGGTCTGCTGGCCTATTCCACCATCAGCCACCTCGGCCTCATCACGCTTCTGCTCGGGCTCAGCAGCCCGCTCGCGACCGTCGCGGCGATCTTCCACACCATCAACCACGCGACCTTCAAGGCGTCGCTGTTCATGGCGGCGGGCATCATCGACCATGAGACCGGCACCCGCGACATCCGGCGACTGAGCGGCCTGTTCCGCTTCATGCCGATCACCGCCACCCTGGCGATGGTCGCCGCCGCCGCCATGGCGGGCGTGCCGCTCCTCAACGGCTTCCTGTCAAAAGAGATGTTCTTTGCCGAGGCGGCGGCCTTCCACGTCGACTCGCTGCTCGACCATTCGCTGCCGTATTTCGCCATGCTGGCGAGCGCCTTCAGCGTCGCCTACTCCCTGCGGTTCATCCATGGGGTGTTCTTCGGCCCGCCCGCGACCGACCTGCCGCGCAAGCCGCATGAGCCGCCGCATTGGATGCGCTTTCCGGTCGAGTTCCTCGTCCTGGCCTGCCTGCTCGTCGGCATTCTCCCGGCGATGACCATCAAGCCTTTTCTCGCGACTGCAGTGCGCTCCGTCCTGGGCCCCGAGACCCCATATTACAGCCTGGCGGTGTGGCACGGCTTCAACGAGCCCCTGCTCATGAGCGTGATCGCACTCTGCGGCGGCGTCATCCTGTACTGGCTGTTGCAGGGATATCTCGCGAAGGGCATCGACGGCCCTCCCATCCTGCGCCGCCTCAAGGGACAGCGCATCTTCGAACGCGTGCTCGTCACCCTGTCATGGAAATGGGCGCGTGCCCTGGAGCGCGTCTTCGCCACCCAGCGGCTTCAGCCGCAGTTGCGGCTGCTGGTGGCGTTTGCGGTGATTGCGGCGCTCTGGCCGCTCTACCGTCACGGTCTCGAGCCGGGCCTCCGGCCAGCCACGGGGTTCGACCCCGCCTTCCTCCTGCTCTGGATCGTCGGCGGCCTTTGTGCCGTCGGCGCGGCCTATCAGGCCAAGTATCACCGGCTCGCGGCCATGGTGCTGCTCGGTGGGGCAGGACTCGTCACGTGCATCACCTTCGTGTGGTTCTCGGCGCCCGACCTCGCCATCACCCAGCTTCTCGTCGAGATCGTCACGACGGTGCTGATCCTCCTCGGACTGCGCTGGCTGCCGCAGCGGATCGAGACGGCAGGCAGCGACCTTTTGATCGGGGTGCGGGACAGGGTACGTCGGACCCGAGATCTGATGCTGGCCATCGCGGCCGGAGTGGGCATGACCCTGATCGTCTATGCGATGCTCACGCGGCCGCTCCCGGACACCATCTCGCGCTACTTCGCCGAGAACGCCTACGCCGAGGGCGGCGGCCGCAACATCGTCAACGTCATCCTGGTCGACTTCCGGGCCTTCGACACCTTCGGCGAGATCGTGGTGCTTGCCGTGGTGGCGATCACGGTCTTCTCGCTCCTGCGCCGCTTCCGTCCCGCGCCGGAAAGCGTCGAGGCGCCGGAGCAGCAGCGGGTGCAGGATGCCTATGACAGGGCGACACCCAGCCGCACCGAGGGCGACACCCTCGCCGACTATCTCACGATCCCGGCGGTGATCATGCAGTGGCTGTTCCCGGTGATCGGAATCGTCGCGATCTACCTCTTCCTACGCGGCCACGACCTGCCTGGCGGCGGCTTTGCAGCCGGGGTCACGATGTCGATCGCTCTCGTCCTGCAATACATGGCGGGCGGAACGCGGTGGATCGAGGCGCGGCTGCGGATCCGTCCCATTCTCTGGACGGGCCTCGGCCTGCTCTGCGCGGCCTTCACCGGCATGGGCGCCTGGCTGTTCGGCTACCCGTTCCTGACATCCTATTTCCAGTACCTGGACCTCCCCGTCATCGGGAAGATCCCGGCCGCCACTGCGCTCCTGTTCGACCTGGGCGTCTTCGCGGTCGTCGTGGGCGCCACGGTGCTCATCCTGATCGCCCTCGCGCACCAGTCGATCCGCCGCCCGAAGCCTGCACCAGTTCCCGCCGCCGAGAAGGAGAACGCATGATTGAGCTCATCTTCGCGCTCGCGGTCGGCATTCTGACCGCCTCCGGCGTCTGGCTTCTGCTGCGCCCGCGCACGTTCCAGGTCATCGTCGGGCTGTCCCTGCTGTCTTATGCAGTGAACCTGTTCATCTTCGGCATGGGCAGGTTGCGGATCGTAGCACCGCCGGTCCTGGCAAACCCGGAGGCCGTCGATCCGGCGCTCTACGCCGACCCGCTGCCTCAGGCGCTGGTCCTCACCGCCATCGTCATCAGCTTCGCGATGACGGCCCTGTTCCTCGTCGTCCTGCTCGCCTCGCGCGGCCTGACGGGCACCGACCACGTCGACGGCCGCGAGGACGCGTCATGACAGGCATGATCGACCACCTGATCATCGTGCCGATCCTGCTGCCGCTGGTGTCCGGCGCGGTGATGCTGCTCCTCAACGAACGCCGCCGGTTCCTCAAGGGCGCGATTGGATCCGCAACCACGTTTGCCTTGCTGATCGTCTCCATCGCCCTGCTGCGCCAAGCTGACCTGCCCGCCGCGGGGCCGGACGGATCAGCCGTGACGGTTTATCGACTCGGCAACTGGCCCGCCCCTTTCGGCATCGTGCTCGTGCTGGATCGACTCGCGGCCCTGATGCTGGTGCTGACGAGCGTATTGGGCATCACGTCGTTGCTGTATTCGCTCGCTCGGTGGCATCGTGCCGGGCCGCGGTTCCACACCATCTTCCAGCTTCAGCTCATGGGGCTCAACGGCGCCTTTCTGACCGGGGACCTGTTCAACCTCTTCGTATTCTTCGAGGTGCTGCTGGCGGCATCCTACGGCCTCGTCCTGCACGGGGACGGGGTCGGCCGGGTCAGGGCAGGCCTTGCCTACATCGCCATCAACCTGACGGGCTCGTTTCTCTTTCTCATCGGCGCCAGCCTGGCCTACGGCGTTGCGGGCACGCTCAACATAGCGGACCTCGCCCATCGGGTTCCCGCCCTTGCGCCGGGGGACGCGGCGCTGTTCGCCGCCGCGGCGGCGGTTCTCGGCGCGGCTTTCCTGATGAAGGCGGGAGCTTGGCCGCTCAACTTCTGGCTCCCGACGACCTATGCGGCCGCCTCCGCGCCGGCAGCCGCCATCTTCGCCATCATGAGCAAACTGGGCGTCTACGTGATCCTGCGCCTGTGGACGCTGGTGTTCGGCCCGGACGCAGGATCCCTCGCCGGGTTCGGCGGCAACGGGCTGCTCGTCATCGGGATGCTGACCATGGTGTTCGGCACCGTCGGAGTTCTGGCGTCTCAGACACTGTCGCGACTTGCCGGATGCAGCGTCCTGATCTCGTCGGGAACGGTGCTGGCCGCCATCAGCACCGGAGGCGGCGCGGTCATCGGCTCGGCCCTGTTCTATCTCGTCAGCTCCACCTTGGGGCTCGCCGCCCTCTTCCTGCTCGTCGAACTGGTCGAGCGCCTGCGCGGCCCCGGCGCCGATGTCCTGGCCGTGACCATGGAAGCCTATGGCGAGGATGAAGACGAGGGCGACGACAAGGAGATCGGCGTGGCCATCCCGGCCACGGTGGCCCTCCTGGGCGGCAGCTTCATCGCTTGCGCCCTGCTCCTGGCCGGCCTCCCTCCCCTCTCCGGCTTCATCGGCAAGTTCGGCATGATGGCGGCGATGCTGCGGTCGGAGGGCGGCACGGTCCAGATCTCGACCTGGCTTCTGATCGGCCTGCTGACGATATCGGGCCTGGCGACGCTGATCGCCATGACCAGGACCGGGATCAACAGCTTCTGGGCCCGCATGGACGACAGCGTGCCCCGGGTCCGCGTCATCGAGATGGCGCCCGTGCTCACCCTGCTGCTGATCTGCCTCGGCCTCACCATCGGCGGCGGCCCGGCCATGCGCTACATGGAGGCGACCACGCAAGCTCTCCGGGCTCCGCAGGACTACGTGACGGGCGTTCTGTCCGCACCGATGCCCGGATCGAACGGTGGGGAGGTCCGCCCATGAGCTGGCTTCTGCCCTATCCTCTCCTGTCCGCGTCCCTGCTCATCCTCTGGCTCCTGCTGAACAAGAGCGTCTCCCCCGGTCATCTGATGCTGGGAAGCGTGCTCGCCGTGCTGGCCTCCTGGGCCATGGCGGCCCTGCGTCCCGAGAAGCCGCGCATCCGCCGACCCGGAGCAGCCTTACGCCTTCTCGGAATGGTGGTGGCCGACATCCTGCGCTCGAACCTCGCGGTCGGACGGATCATCCTGCGCTCGCGGGAGCCGGGGTTGAATGCAGGCTTCATGACCATTCCGCTCGACCTGCGTGATCGCCACGGGCTCGCCGTCCTTTCCATCATCATCACCTCGACGCCGGGCACGATCTGGGTGAACTACAATGCCGCCAAGGGCACCCTGCTGCTGCACGTCCTCGACCTGGTCGACGAGACGGTCTGGATCCGCACGATCAAGGACCGCTATGAGCGGCGGCTGATGGAGATCTTCGAATGAGCGCCCTCGTGATCCTCGGGTGGGCGATCACCAGCGCCCAGGTCATGCTCGGCGTGGCGATGTGCTGCGCCACCTACCGTCTCGTTACGGGACCACGGGCGCAGGATCGCATTCTGGGGCTGGACACCCTCTACGTGAACGCGATGCTGATGCTGATCACGTTCGGCATCCGCACCGGCAGCAGCCTGTACTTCGAGGCGGCGCTGGTCATCGGCCTTCTCGGGTTCGTCGCGACCGTGGCGCTTGCCAAGTTCCTCATGCGCGGAGAGGTGATCGAATGAACGTGGCTGAAGCACTTCCGGAGTGGGCCGCGCTGCTGACCGCCGTGCTCGTGCTCGTCGGAGCGGCCGTCACGCTGATCGGATCGCTCGGGCTCCTGCGGCTGGGCAACTTCTATGCGCGCGTGCATGCGCCCACGCTCGGAACCACGGCGGGAATGGCCAGCATTCTGGCCGGATCCGCGCTCTGCTTCAGCGTTCTCGAGGCGCGGCCGATCGTTCACGAGATCCTGATCGCCGTGTTCGTCACCCTGACCACGCCGGTGACCCTGATGCTGCTCGTCCGGGCTGCGCTCTACCGCGACCGGACCGAAGGCAGCCGGGACGTTCCAGCAGCCGACGCGGCGGAGGAGCTTAGCCCTCGAAGATAGGGTGCTCTAGCCAGCTGGCTTGCGGAGCCGCACGCCCGGACCGGCCTCCTCGGATGGGATCAGCAACGCCCCGCCTCTCTCCAAGGCCGCGACGACTTGAGCCGCCGTCGCCGGATGGAGGTGATGGCGGCCATTCTCGAAATCACGAATGGTGCTGCGCGAAACGTCCGCCTGTTCCGCGAGTTCTTCCTGGGTCCAGTCCAGCAGGCCGCGGGCGGCCCGGCATTGTTCGGGAGACAATAACGGCATTCAGGATGCTCTTGCACAGGCAACGCCAGCTTACCCATTATGGTTGAACCTAGCGCACCTTCGCAATCGGGCAAGCAGCCCCTAGGGCATCGGACCCAAAAGTGGACCTGCACCTTTGGGATCGAGTCGATGTTCTCTCTATTTCGGCAAACGGTGCGCCCGTTTGCAGGACTTGCCGGCCTCCTACTCCCTTCGGGAACGCGTCTGGACTGCCCGTAACCTTGCATTCGCGGGCAATAGGGCTATCTTGATGGTGTCATGATCACGTTCGTGAAATATCTTCGCCTTATGGCGCACGCGGGCTGCCTCAAAGCAGGCAGGTAAGCCCCAGCGGTCGGCTCGAGCTGCAGCCGACGCTCCGGGGCATTCAATCGCTCATACGATCATCGATGCGTCGCATGCGCCGTTGAGGCGCGTGCCGGACCGTCACGTCCACCCTGCGGGAATGTGCGTCAGCGCGTTCGGCAGTTGAGCGTCTTGAGGAGATATCCATGAACCCGCAACATCGTCTTCCGCCGATCACGCTTGCGGCCAACGACTACAACCGCCTGCTGCTCACCGCCATGATCCGGCAGAACCACGACCGCCGGACACCCGATTTCCTGCTCAAGGAGCTGCGTCGCGCGGACGTTTGCCATCCGGCGGCATTGCCGGAGGATGTCGTCTCGACGAACTGCCGTGTGATCTACCGCATCGACGACGAGCCGAAGTCGCGTGCGCACCTGCTCGTCCACCCCGAGGACCTGACCTGGCCCGGTGCGGAGATCGCCGTGACCACGCCGCTGGGAACGGCGCTCCTGGGTTTGCGCGTCGGCGACCGCATGTCGTTCGTGGAGGATGGCAGGATCCATGAGGTGTATGTCGAGGGCATCGGCCTCCGGTTCCTGGACGACGGTTCGACGGTGATGCGCACCCCTGGCGGCATCATGTGGACATGAGGCGAAGAGAGACCGTGATCAAGCAAGAAATCCTTCCGCCGCTGACGATCTCGACGGGCGACTACGACAGGCTCGCCTTTCTCGCATCGTTCGGCCTGAGCAATCGACGGGACCGCCCGGCCGCGGCGATGCTCGCCAACGAGCTGATCCGGGCGACGGTCCTGACGCCACGGGCCATTCCGCCGTTCGTTGCCACGATGCACTCACGGCTGGAGTTCCGGGATGACGTCACCTGGACTGTCCGGCGCGCCACGCTGGTTTACCCTGACGAGGATAGCGGGGAAGCGGATTGCGTCTGCGTGCTGTCGTCGGAAGGCGCGGCGCTGATCGGCCTCAGCGAGGGCCAGTCGATCACCTGGCGGATGCCGAATGGATGGCGCAGCGTGACGCTCCTGCGCGTCCTTCATCAGCCGCATGGACGCTTCGTCGAACCATGGACGGAACTGTCATGATGAACCAGGTGATTTCCTCCATCGTGCTCATTCTGGCCTGCTTCCTCGTCTACCAGACGGTCATTCGCTCAGGCGCCCCGCGGCCCGACGATCACAAGGCTCGAGATTGAACATTCGCGGCCTCTTCCCCTGCCCCGGTCGACATCTCGGACGGACAGCCCCGGAGGATGCAGGACCCTTCCATCTCGGGATGGGAGCCGGCCTTCGGGACGGCTGCGTGCATCTTCTCACAAGGCGCCAACGACCCTCGGGCCCACGGCCTCGACGCTCACGTCGAGCGGTTCGTCCGAGCCCAACAGAGGCATCCGATCGCCGACGCGCAATCCGAGCAGCGACAATCCGACGGGGGTTCAGGACCGACACCTCGGCCGGCGGCCACATGCGGTCGTCCGGGTGGATCAGCATGCGCCTCTCCGAACCGTCCTCGCCGGCGATCCGGTAGGTGACGAACGTATCGAGGGTGATGACGCCGTCCGGCAGCCCCTCCGGCCCGCACAAGGACGCCCGGCGCAGCTCATGGAGCAGGGGCGCTGCGAGCGGGTGCGCCTGATTGGCGAGGCGTTCCGCTGTATGCATCAGCCGCCGGTGGTCGCGCGCCGTCACGATGATGGATGGCAGATGGGCGTTCATGGAAGTCCTCGTACCCGTACATTTCGACTGCTGCGGCAGGGAATGGATCCTACGAGAGGGAAGAACCGACGAAAGGCGAGGCCGCGGAACCGACCGGAATGATCGCCGTGGCCGCGATCTCCACGATGGCTTCCGGTTCGACCAATCCTGAAACCTCCACCAGCACCATCGCCGGATAATGGCTTCCCATGATCTCCCGGTAGACGACACCGAGCTCAGTGAGTCGAGCGCGGTAGTAATCGATGTCGAGCACGTACCATGTCATCTGGGCAATATTCTCGGGCGCCCCGCCCGCTTCGGCGAGGACCGTTCGCACGTTCCGCAGCGCCTGACGCACCTGGGGAACAAGCCCGACTGCGGTCACCCTCCCGGCATTGTCAGTGGCGATCTGCCCGCCGATGAACACGAAGGTGCCCGTGCCGGCGACCGCGTGCGAACAGCCGCGCGGGCTCGGCCATTTAGGCGGGTCAATCCTGCGGAGCGGAGTTGCCAGAGACGGCGGAACGATGGTCATGATGTCCTCCTGTCGGGCTCCGCAACGCAGCACGGGCGGAGCCGCAATGATCCGAAATGAAGCCCGGCGATGTCCCCGGGACGGCGGCGCTTGACCGGCCGCCCGCGGGGATCAGGATCCCGTTTTCAGGAACCCTGCGGACGTCGGATCCTCTCTCAGGCAGGACGGCTCGAACGACGGCGCCAGGGTGAACGCCGCCCGGTGGACGGCGGGCGTGTAGTAGCGCGTCCGGTCCTGCAGCTCGCCGAAGCGCTCCCGCAGGATCTTGCAAGGAGGTCGCAGCGCATCGCGGGACTCGCCTGCGGCGACAAGCGCCAGCATGCCGCCGGCATAGGTCGGGACCGGCGCCAGATATGGCCGAACACCCGCAAAGGACGCCGCGAGACGACCGCACACCATCTCGAGTTCCTTGGGCTGGAAGAACGGAGCGCCGCTCTGGACAACGATCATCCCGCCGGGACGAAGCCGCCTTCGGCAGGCCCTGTAAAAGGCCGGCGTGAAGAGCGGCTCCCCTGGTCCCATCGGATCCGTCGAGTCGATGATGATGACATCGAAGCTCTCCCGGGACTGCTCGATGTAGCGCGTGCCGTCCATGATCAGCACGTCCGCGCGCGAGTCGTCGAAGGCGTCGCCCGACACTTCAGGGAGGTAACGCCGCGACAGGTCGATGACCTCACCATCGATCTCGACGAGGGTCGCGCGCTCGACCGGATGCTTCAGCACCTCCTTGAGCGTTCCGCCGTCGCCGCCGCCGATGATCAGCACGTCCCGCGCGGCCCCATGTGCCATCAGCGGCACATGGGCGATCATCTCGTGATAGATATGGTTGTCGCGTTCAGTCAGCTGCACGACTCCGTCGAGCACCAGAACCTTGCCGAAGACCGCGTTGTCGAAGATGAGCACGTCCTGGAACTCGGTCCGCCAGTGGTAGAGCACGGTGTCCATGGAAAGCATCTGCGTATGATGCTTGTACAGCCCCTCCTGAAACCATGTCATAGAACGACACCCCGCTTGTGCTCGGCGAGCGTTACCAGCCCCGGAAGGAACACGCCTTTGAGGACCTCGACGGCTCTGTGCGGCTGCGCGGCGCCGCACATGAAGATGTCGACTGCCGCATAGGATACTTCAGGCCAGGTATGGATCGAGATGTGGCTCTCAGCCAGGACCGCGACGCCGGAGATGCCGCCGTTCGGCGAAAAGTGATGGAGGTCGATGTTCAGCAGCGTTGCGCCGGCCCGGATGGCTGCGTCGCGCAGCGCTTGCTCGACCGTAGGCAGGTCGTCGAGATTCGTTGCATGCCAGAGATCGACGATCAGATGCGTTCCGGCAAACAGCATGCCGTCGCGCTTGACGAAGTGGTCGAGGCGGCTGTCGTCAATGCATGGTTTGACGGCAGGCGCGACGGACCGTCTTGTCGTCCGGTCAGCATGAGGCACAGGGCTCTCGAAGCCGTGCGCCGGCGGGCGCGGGCCGGCCTTTGCGATCATGCTGAGACGGTTGGTTTCGGCCATTCATTTCTCCGTTGGCAGCAGTTCTGCCGATTGCAGCGGGAAGGAAGGCGACGCGGCCGCAAAGGCCGCGTGGCTTGATCGTCGCGTCTTTTCAGTTGCGGATGCGCTTACGCGGTCTGGCGCTCGGCGATCACAGGTTCGCGGACCTGCAGCACCGTCAGCCGCTTCGACTCACCGGTGCGGGTGGCCCAACCAATCGACTTGCCGACGGTCAGCCCGATCAAGGCGGTCCCGATGGGCGTCAGCACCGAGACCCTTCCCTCCGAGATGTCGGCCTCCTGCGGATAAACGAGGGTCACCGTCTGCACCCGGCCCGTCATGTCGTCGCGGAAATCCACGGTACAGCCCATGCAGACGGTATCGACCGGGTGCCGCCCCTTCGGAAGGACATGCGCGCGATCAAGCTCCTCCGAAAGCTCGGCTGCGACCACGGGCATCGTATTCGCGGCCGCGTTGGCGAGGACCGATAGTCTCTCGTGGTCGGCGGCAGTCAGGATGATGCGGGGCTTGACGCCGCCGCCGGTTGCTTTGGTCATGAATATCTCCTGTTCTGTTGGGCGCGATCGCGGAGGTCAGGCTGCCGACGGGCCGGGATCATTGTCGTCCTGCGTCGACGGATTCAGGATCCGCTCCGTCTTAAGGCGCCGCTGCGGCATCAGCCTGACAACCTTTCCATCCGGCTGCTCCCCATCCCGCAACGCGGGATCCGATGAGGACACATGCGGAAACCGGCGCACGGCGCGGCCTCCTCCGGATTCAAGATGCCTTTGGACGAGTGCAGCCCTGAGTATCTGCGCCAGGAACTCGGTGGTGGGACGCTCGGAGCAAGGACGCATTTCGTCCATTCTCAGACCACGCTGTCGTCCCCCGGCTTGAACGGGTTCACGCTCCGCCGCGCGGAGCACAAAGTTGAAGAAGCGTTGAAGCATACCGCCGCACCGGATGCGTCGGCATCCGGCCTCACAAGATGTACAAAGGCATAGGGATCTTGCGCTCCCCCGAGCTCGGGGTGCGGATGCACGTCAAGCTCGGGGCTACTGGCCCGCGATGAGGTTGCCTGCCCGGTGCAGGCCGCGACGGTATTGTTCGAAGCTCAACATGGTGCCCTTAAGCTGGTATACCTTGACCCGTTTGTCAAACCGCGCAGATGCGGTGTGGCGGAATGTCCGTTTTCAGGCTCCTCGCCGGGCTCGCGCCAAGCGTCGCTCGTCAGCACGACGTAGATCGCTTCCACGTCCTTTGCTGACCTGAGACGCGCAGCGACCTCCCGATCGCGCAAGCGGCGCGCCACGCAGGCCAGGGCTCGCAGATGCGTGGGATCATCGCCATCGGGGCTCAGCAGAAGGAAGGCGAGATCCGCACGGATTTCGTCCACAGCACCGAAATCATGCGCAGGCCTGAGGCGCGCGAAAGCGCCGATGGGGTGCGCAAGGCCAGGGATCTCGGCGTGGGGAATGGCGACACCACGGCCGAATCCGAAGCAAGACGCCCTGCCGCGTTCCAGAACCGCGGCGCGCACTCTCTCGTGACTCAGCGCCGCGTCATTCGCCACGATGCCGGTGAGTTCGTCGACGACATGATCTGCGTCGCGCGCGCTCAGGCGCGGCATCACGCGCGCGGGTGTGATCAGGGTTATCATCATGGTGGATGCCGTCATCAACGCCGGCCACGGCTATGAGGCCGCCTCATGGTTTCGGAAAACAGGGATTGGACCAACAACCCGAGCGGCGAGGCCGCGCCGACAGGGCTGACGGGCTCGCTTGTAGAAGTCCGTTGCGGAACGGCATATTGCGCATGAGCAGACGAGCATTCATGTCACCGGACCAACGCTCTGCGACAAGCTAAGTTCGGCCCCCTTGCGCGGCTATCCTTAAGAGCCTTCTCGGAGTCCTTCGCGGCCGGGCCTCTCATGCATGGTTCCGCCGGCTTGAATTGCCGCACGTTCAATCTATGTTGAGGGTGCCATGGTCAGGCTCGACATTCATTCCATCGCTGCTTTCGCGTCCCGCCTCGCCTCAGGCTGCTGAGCCCGGGTGCGAGACGCATGTTCTCGCCCCGGGTCTTCTGACCAACCAGCACTTATCATCAGCCGATGACTGGCTCCCCGAGCCCGATCAAGGCTGCCGGCACAATGCGTCCATGCCCCGGCGGGCCCGGACGATGGCATCTTTCTTGGGAGTACGAGTTGACCACGTCCGTTGCCACCCCGGTCGTTTCCACCATCGATCATGCCAGACTCCGGCGGATCGCCCTGGCCGGCATGCAGATCCGACGCTCCCCACCTTCGGCACACTTCCTCGCGGAGGAACTCGAACGCGCTCGTGTGGTCGGCCCGGCTAGCCTTCCTCCGAACGTGATTTCCATGCACTCGATCTTCGACTTCCAAGACGGGGTCACGAAGGGAATCCGACGCGCGATGCTGGTCTATCCGGGAGAGGAGGATGAAGGGCTGGGCCGGATTTCGGTACTCTCGCCGCTCGGTGCGGCGCTGATAGGGCTCGCCGAAAGGCAGTCGCTCCAATGGCGCAGCGCCACAGGCGCATGGCGGACGCTGCACGTCATCCGTGTCGTGCGCCAACCCGAACGCGCGAACGGGAAAGAGGAAAACCGGGAAGGTGCAGCGGAAGCATCGGCATGAAGCGACCGGACGAGGATCGCACGTGATCACGATGCCGGGCCGGAGTCATGCTCCGACCCGGCCGGGCTCTTAGACCAGGGCCGGGGCCGGCATCTGGCCCCGGTTGGTATCGACGATACGGCGCTTCCTTCGGCGCAGCTGCTTCGCGATCTTTTCAAGCGCCAGGTCAAACGCCTTATGACAGTCCGTGGCGGATGCCTCTGAGACGAATATCTTCAGGTTGCTGACCTGCGCGTTGATGGTGCAGCAGTACCAGTGCCCGTCGCGCGTGAACCCGACGGTCGCGTGGTTCAGAGACCCGAAGTAGGTTTCGGCGGCATACAGGAGTTCTTCCTGGATCTTGCGAGGCAAGACCTCGCCAAGATCGATGTTGGTGCTGTTGATCTTGATTGGTGAACTCGAGTTCTTCGGCTTCATGCGTATACCTCCTTCATGGAATTGCGCCACGCGTGTTCTCCCGATGGGGCATGGCCCCCATCGTCCGGCTCCCGGACGGGTCGCCCAGGTGCCTGTGAAATGTCGGATTTGGCCGTTTCGCTACGCCCGTACGAACACCAAGGGCACCGGGCGGCCGCCCTCGGCAAAGTGCGCTGGCAGATATTGCAGACGGCTCGATGTACGCGCCTCAGCATCATCATCCTCCTGTCGCGAGCCCTTGCTCGGCGAGGTCTCTCGTCGATGCATGCAGGAGCCGTGGGCGGGAGGCCTGCACTGTCCCGCATTCGCTCATGCACATCGGTTCTGTGGGAATTCCGCCTATGTGTTCTTGCCAGAATGGAATGGATGGGTCGCGGCGACATAGGCGGTGAGGATCAGCGTGAGGGAAGCGCAAAGCCCCATGACGCTGATCGACGCTGCGTAGCCAAATGCCTCGCCCAGGATCTCCCAAAAGACGAGTTGCGCGACCGTCAGTGCGAAGACCATCGCAAGAATGACAACAGACATGACTTCACCTTCCGGCGGCCTCGGCAAGGCCGCCGTTCCTGACGCTTCGATTGTGCTTGCAAGTAAACCCGCACGCGCCGGATCATCCGGCGCGGTGAATGCCGATCAGTTTATGGCCGTGCAGGTTTTTTGCCGTGTGCCAATCATCCCCGGACTAGGTCGTCCGGGGCTCAGGATCCCGTCTTGAGACGGCCTGCGCGCAGTGCGGAAAAGGTGCAGTTCGTTGGCATGACCCCCTCAATGTCGGTTGCGCCAGCGTCAGAGTCAAGGCTGCCGACCGCGACAGAAGGCGCCGTTTGACAAAGTTCCCTTCCGGCCTAAGCTTGTTCCATCATGTTGACGTTCCCGAGACA
>JAFAAP010000317.1 GCA_023426505.1 Pseudomonadota bacterium | reverse complement strand
CGGCAAGAGCCGGCGGCCGCGCTCCTGGGCGCGGTCGAGCATCTTCAGGATCGCGTCGAGCTCCCCCGGCGACAGGCTGCGGATCTCCCGGGCGAGCCGGTTGGCGAGGAGCGTGGCGCGGGGGTCGCAGCTCGCGGTGTCGATCTTCACCCGCGGGTCCGACACGTCCGCGAGGCGGGCGAGTTCGTCGGCCTCGTCCCAGATGATGTTGAAGTATTGCAGGACGCCCTGGATCAGCGTCCAAGTGGGTTTGCCGCGCTCGCCCCGTTCCAGGGCCGACAGATAGGCGCTCGAAACGCCCAGGTGGGCGGCCATGTCCTTGAGGAGGAGGCCGCGCTCGCGGCGCAACTGCCGCACCCGTTCACCGAAAGGAGTCATCCGTTCATCCCGCGCCCCGCCTGCGGCGGAGCCTGACATAGAGTGCACCGGATCCGCCATGCTGGGGAGAGGCTTCTTCGAAGCCGACCACAAGAGATCGCAGCTCCGCCAGGCGCAGCCAGTGCGGCACCATCCGGCGCAGGACCCCGCGCTCCTCGAACAGGCCGCCCGCCCCCGCCGCGCCGCCCTTGCCGGTGATGACGAGGACGAGCCCGTAGCCGGATCCTTGCGATCGGTAGAGGAAGTTCAGGAGCGCGAAATGCGCCTCGTCCTGGCGCATGCCGTGCAGGTCGATGACGCCGTCCACGGGCCGCGTGCCGCGGCGCAGGGCCTTCATGGTCCTTCGCTCGAGGGGCGCGAGCGGCGGAAGCGCCGGTTTCCTAGAAGGCGCCGGGGCCGGGGAGGGCGGCAGCACGATCTCCGGCGGCGGCTTGGTGGCGGGACGCTCCTCCGGCTCCGGCTCCGGTGGCGGCGCCTTGCCCTTCAGGGGCTTGACGCTGCGGGCGACCTGCCCCCAGAGCCGCCGCTCCTCGGGGCTGAGCGGCCGGAAGCGGCGATGCTTGCTCATGGGGTGCGCGGCTTGAGCACCACGAAGCGGGTCCGGTGCCGGAGAAGGCCGGCGCGGGTGCCGGCCTGCGGCCCGCTGCCGAAGAAATAGTCGCCCCGGGCCGGGCCGACGATGGCGGAGCCCGTGTCCTGGGCGATCATGAGCCGCCGCAGGGGCTCGGCCTCGGTCAGGGTGCGGGGAAGGGCGCCTTCCAGCCAGAACGGCAGGCCGTAGGCCCACAGGGTCCGGTCGACCGCGAGGCTGCGATGGGGGACGAGCGGCGTTCCGGCGCCGCCGATCGGGCCGTCCTCCGGAGCGAGTTCCGTGGCCTCGCGGAAGAAGATGTAGGACAGGTTCTGCCGCATGAGCTCGCGGGCGGGCTCGGGGTGATCCTTCAGCCAGCCCATGAGCTTTTCCAGCGTCATGGATTCGAGGTCCATCTCGCCCCGCTGCACCAGCAGGCGCCCGATGGAGGTGTAGGGGCGGCCGTTGCGGCCCGCATAGGCGACGCGCATCACCGAGCCGTCGGTGAGCCGGATCCGGGCCGAGCCCTGGACGTGGAGGATGAAGGCCTCGCCCGGCTCGCGCAGGTAGACGATGGGCTTCGCCCGCTCGCCCAGCGCCCCGTCCTCGATGGCGGCCCGGTCCGGGTACGGCTCGTAGCCCGATGCCGTCCGGCGGGCGGCCTGGAGGGACGGATCGAGGCCCGGCAGGGTCTCGCCCTGCGGGATCGTCACGAGATCGTCGGGCCGGTCGAGGAGGGGAACCCGGAAGGCGGCCGTCGGCTCCCGGGAGCCTTCGAATTCGGGCTCGTAGTAGCCGGTGAGAAAGCCCTCGCCTGCGACGGGCACCACTGCGAAAGGCTGGAAACGGGCCTCGAAGAAGGCGCGGGCGTCGGCCCCTGACAGGTCCGGGGTCGTTAGAGCCTCCCTGCAGACGGCCAGGAGGTCGGGGTCGGGCGTCCGCGCCGGACGAAGCTCGGCGGCCTGAGCCTCCAGCGCCCGGCAGGAGCGCAGGAAGGCCCGATAGGCGTCGGCGTGGTCGTCGTCGGGCCAGCCGGCGAGGTCGGCGAAGGTCAGGGGCTCGAGGCGTGCCTTGCCGTCGAGCGGAGACGCGGCGTCAGCCGGCATGGTCAGGATCCACGGCAGGAGGCAGGCGAGATACGCGAGGGCGACCCGGCCGGCATGCCTCATTGTCCCGCTTCGGTCGCGACGAGCTGCCAGTTGGGATCGCGGTTGCCGAGCGTGCGGGCGAAGGTCCACACATCCGTGACGTCGGCCACGGTGTCCGGGCTGCCGTCCACCACCTGGCCGGCGGCGTCGCGGGTCGCGGTGATGAGCTTGGACAGGAAGCGCACCACGATCTGGGCCTGCTTGCCATTCACCTCGGCCCCGGCCATCTCGGCCTTGTCGATCGACACGAAGGTGGTCTCGACCTTCTCGCCCCGGCGCTCGCGCTCGGTGATCGCCCGCTCGAAGCCCTCATAGACTTCCTTGCTGAGCAGGTCCTTGAGGGTGCGGCGGTCGCCCTGGGCGAAGGCCGTCACGATCATCTCGTAGGCTGCCTTGGCGCCTTCGAGGAAGCCCGCCGCGTCGAAGGCGGGCTCGGCGCGGGCGATGTCCGTGAGGGCCTGCGACATCGGCGTGCCCGGCTCGGCGATGCCCTTCCAGCGTTCCGCCACCGGAGCCTCGGCCGGACGGGACCCGTTGGCGGAGGAGGGCAGGCGGACGACGTTGTCCTGCTCGGCGGCCGGGTTGCCCGGACGCAGGCCGGCATCCCGGCGGGAAAGCGGATCGAATGGCGGCTGCTCGTTGCCGGTCTTCTGCCCCAGCACGGAGCGGAGGCGCCAGATCACGAAGACGGCGAGGATAATGAAGATAAGGGTCGTGATGTCGAAGGAGTCCTGCATCGTCGATCCGTTGTCGGCTTGCCCGATTCTGACGCGGTGACGCGCCAGGGTTTTCCCCGGCCAAAGCAAAGGGTGATCCCTCGCATATGGGGTTCCAGGGTCGTAACATCCACCTCTCCCTGGGACAAGCGACGGAGAAAGCTGAATCTTGTTCGTGCGAGGGAAGCATGCTAGCGCGGAGCACGATAGCCCGTTACCCAACCGGCGCTTTCCCGAAGCGCTCCGACCGGGCCCACCCACTCGATCCATTTCGGAGCAAGAACCATGGCCGACAACCCGGCAAACAACGGAGCCCAGGACGGCGGCGCGCCGGCGCTCAACGCCCTCGCCCAGTACTGCAAGGACTTCTCGTTCGAGAACCCGAACGCTCCCCGCTCGCTGCAGCAGCAGTCGCAGGGCCCGCAGATCAACCTGCAGGTCAACGTGAACGCCAAGCAGCTCGACGCCGCCGATTTCGAAGTCGACCTGACCCTCGAGGGCAACGCCAAGATCGGCGACAAGGACGTTCTCTTCGCCTTCGAGCTCACCTATTCGGGCGTGTTCCGGGTCCAGAACATCCCGCAGGACCAGCTGCATCCGGTCATCATGATCGAGTGCCCGCGCCTGCTGTTCCCGTTCGCCCGCCAGATGGTGGCCGACGCGGTCCGCAACGGCGGCTTCCCGCCCCTCTACATCGACCCGATCGACTTCGTGGCTCTCTACCGCCAGCGCGCGTCCGAGATGCAGGCGCAGCAGGGCGGCCAGACCACCCTGTCGTAAGCGAATCGCGGGCGCTTTTCGCAGCCCGCCTTGTCACGCGAATGTGTTCCGGGCGGAGCAGCCGATGCTCCGCCCGATTTTTTTGTCCTGTCTCTGCCATGAATACGATTCAGGCCGCTCAGGCCGGAATGCGCCCGGTTCAGGCAGGCGGCGGCTTCAGGATTGTCCTTCGGGCGTCGGTTCGCCGATATACTCGCGCCAGAGGGGCGTTCCCCCCAGAGTCCCGACGAAAGCCTCGTGGGCCTCGCGCTCCGCATCGGTCAGGCGCGAGATGAACTGGCGTGGACGCGCCTCGCGCGCCGCGCCGCCGGCCGCGAGTCCGAGACCCGCACGGGCCGAGGGCCGTAGCGTCAGGTCGAAGCCGACCTGCTTGCCGCCGATCAGCTCGATATAGACCTCGGCCAGGATCTCGGCGTCGAGGAGCGCCCCATGCTTGGTACGCTTCGAGTTGTCGATCCCGTAGCGGGAGCAGAGGGCGTCGAGGCTGTTGGACGCGCCGGGATGCTTGCGGCGGGCCATCGACAGGGTGTCGACCACGTCCGGGAGCGGGATGGACCGGTGGCCCGTGCGGGCGAATTCGGCGTTGAGGAAGCCCACGTCGAAGGCTGCGTTGTGGATCACGAGCCGTCCGTCGCCGATGAATTCCACGAACTCCTCGACGATCTGCGCGAAGACCGGCTTGTCGGACAAGAACTCGTCGGACAGGCCGTGGACCGCGAGCGCCCCGGCCGAGACCGGGCGTTCGGGGTTGATGTAGACGTGATAGGAACGGCCCGTCGGGATGTGGTTGTAGAGCTCGACACAGCCGATTTCGATCACCCGGTCGCCGTTGGCGTGCTCGGTGCCGGTGGTTTCCGTATCCAGAACGATTTCGCGCATCACTCTTGTCCCCGATGTCGAACGCGGCCCGGCCGTCCGGCGAGGCACGCCAGGATCGAGCGCGCCTGGGCCTCGGCCGCGGCGAAATCCCGGCTCGTGTCCAGGATGAAATGCGCCCGGGCCCGCTTTTGTGCGTCCGGCATCTGTTTAGCCAGGATCGCCTTAAATTTCTCCTCCGTCATTCCCGGACGGCGCAGCACCCGCTCGCGCTGCACGTCGGCGGGCGCTGAGACCACCAGCACCGCGTCGCAGCGCGCCTCGGCCCCAGTCTCGAACAGGAGCGGGATGTCGAGCACCGCGAGCGATGCGGGGCGGGCGACCCGGCGGAGGAAGGCCTCCTCCTCCTCGCGCACCAGCGGATGCACGATGGCCTCGAGCTGCTTCATCCGCTCCGGGTGGCCCAGAACCGCCGCCCCGAGCTTCGCCCGGTCGACGATGCCGTTCGCCACAGTGCCCGGAAAGGCCTCCTCGATCAGCGGTGCGGCGCGGCCCGCATAGAGGGCGTGGACGGCCGCGTCCGCGTCGTGGACCGGAGCGCCGAGGCGGCGGAAGATGTCGGCCGTGGCCGACTTTCCCATGCCGATCGAGCCCGTCAGTCCCAGCACGAAGGTCATCAGCGTCCCTCGATATCGGCCACGATCAGGGCCCGCAGCTCCGGCGTGACCTGCGGCGTGACCCCGAACCAGCGGGCGAAGCCCGGCACGGCCTGGTGCAGCAGCATGCCGAGCCCGTCGACGGTCCTCAAGCCCCGCGCTTCGGCGGCGGCGAGCAGGGGTGTTTTGAGGGGCACGTAGACGATATCCGCCACCACGGCCGTCCCCGGACTTATCCCCAGATCGATGTCGAGCGGCGGCTGTCCGGCCATCCCGAGGGAGGTGGTGTTGACCACGAGCTCCGCCTCGGCCAGCGCAGGGTCGATGTCGGCCCACGGGAGGGCGACCAGCGACGACGGCCCGTCGTCCCTCAGGTCCCGGACGAGGTCCTGCGCCTTGGGCAGAGTGCGGTTGATCACCAGAATGCGCGGGATGCCGCGTTCCTGGAGCCCCGCCACCACGGCCCTGGCCGCCCCGCCCGCACCGATGATCAACGCGGTGCCCACAGGTTGCTCCCAGCCTGTCCCCAGGCTCTGGTCGAGATGGGCCATGAAGCCGAGCACGTCGGTGTTGTCGCCCCAGATGACCCCGTCCTCGACCCAGAGGGTGTTGACGGCGCCGAGCCGTTCGGCGCGCTCGGTCCGCCGCTCGACCAGACGGTCGGCGGCCTCCTTGTGCGGGACCGTGACGTTGCCGCCGGCGAAGCCCTGCTGGTGGAAGCCCCTCAGGAAATCCGGAAACTCGGCCGGCGTGACGTCGAGACGCTCGTAGGAACCCGGCAGATCATATTGCTTGAGCCAGTAGCCGTGGATGAGCGGCGAGCGCGAATGCTTGATCGGATGGCCGACGACGAAGGCCTTCGTCATGTGTCGAGGTTCCTAGAAGGCGAGGACGCCGAGGCGGCGCAGGGACGCGAGGAGCGGAAGCAGGGGCAGTCCTAGAATGGTCGAGTGCTGTCCTTCAACCCTGTCGAAGAGGTGGATGCCGAGGCCTTCCACCTGATAGACGCCGACGGTCTTCAGGATCTCGGGTCCGGCAAGGTCGAGATAGGTCTCGATGGCCTCGTCGCTCAACGGCCGCATGGCGAGGTGCGCCGTGTCGACGAAGCTGTCCACGAGGCCGCCTCCCCGGGCCAGGGCGCCCGCGGAATGGAGCGCGTGCCGCCGGTCCGAGAGCGCCCGCAGCTGCGCCCGCGCGGTTTCCCGATCTCCCGGCTTGTAGGCGACAACGCCTCCGAGATCGAGCACCTGGTCGGCCCCGAGCACGAGACGGTCCGGACGACGGCGGCTGACCGCGAGCGCCTTCTCGGCCGCGAGATGGAGCGCGAGATCCGCAGGTCCCAGGGCCCGTTCCTCGACCGAAGCCTCGATCGCGCGCTCGTCCACGCCCGGAGCCTCCGTGTCGACCGCTAGGCCGGCGCTTTCGAGCAGCGCGCGCCGCGTCGCGCTAGTCGAGGCGAGGAGGAGCGGGGCGGGGGCTGTCCACAGGGCCGTCATGGCTCACTCCGCGATGAAGCGCATGCGATGATCGCGGTAGAGGTCGAGGATGGCGGCCGCCGTCTCCTCGATCGACCGGCGGGTCACGTCGATCATCGGCCAGTTGTGTCGGGCGAAGAGCCGGCGCGAGGCCGCAATCTCCTCCGCGACCGCGTCCCGGTCCACATAGGAGGTGTCGTCGTCCGCCTTCAGGCTCAGGAGCCGGTTCTGGCGGATCTGCACGATGCGCTCGGGCGTCGCCACAAGGCCGACGATCAGGGCCTTCCTGGCGGTCTCCAGCACCGCAGGCGGCGGCACGCCCGGAACCAGGGGAATGTTGGCGGTCTTCATGCCGCGGTTGGCGAGGTAGATCGCCGTCGGAGTCTTGGAGGTGCGGCTCACCCCCACCAGGATCACGTCCGCCTCGTCGAGATCGTGCGGCAGGTGCCCGTCGTCGTGGAGGAGGGTGAAGTTCATGGCGTCGATGCGCTTGAAATATTCCGCGTTCAGCATGTGCTGCGCACCGGGCCGGGCGGTCGAATGGGCGCCGAGATACGACGACAGCAGGGAGTGGACCGGGGCCAGTACGGAAAGGTGCGGCGAGCCGGTGGCGCGGCAGACCTCCTCCAGGCGCTCGGCCAGATCCTGCTCCACCAGGGTGTAGAGGACGATGCCGGGCGCGGCCTCGATCTCGGAGAGCACCCGCTGGAGCTGGGTGTGCGAGCGGACGAGGGGATAGACGTGCTCGATCGCGGCGATTCCCTCGTACTGGGCCACGGCCGCCCGGGCGACGGTGATCAGCGTCTCGCCGGTGGAGTCGGAGACGAGGTGAAGGTGGAAGTAGCTGCGCCCCACGAGAAATCCTCCCGGACAAGGAGTCGATGAGTGTGGATAGTTCGCTTCTTCCGGCAGGTCCAGGGCAGGGGCCTGTGGGAAGGTGCCTCGGGTCATCAACAATGGTTTCCGATGTGTGAACGCGGAATCAGAGTCATGGGAGAATCCGGCACGAATCGGTCGTGAAATTTCGACTCGAATCTCGCGAAGGCCGATTAGGGATTTGTTAAGATTTAAGAAATCGGAAAGGATTGTGGCGGGCCGGCCCCATCCGTAAACGAAGCGTTAACGCGGCCCCCCGTGTGGACCGGCTGTGGACGGGCTTGCGGCTTTGCGATTCACGGCCCAAGAGAAAAAACAGATTCTAAGATTCAAGAATTATTCTTTTAAGAGAGGGCCTGTGAGCGAGCGTCCCACCAAAGCGATCCTGCGCGTGCTGAACGGCGAGCCGGTCTGGCCTCTGCCGATCTGGATCATGCGTCAGGCCGGCCGCTACCTGCCGGAATACCGCGAGACCCGGAAGCAGGCCGGCTCCTTCCTGGATCTCTGCTACACCCCCAGGCTCGCCGAGGAGGTGACGCTTCAGCCGATCCGCCGCTTCGGCTTCGACGCCTCGATCCTGTTCTCGGACATCCTGGTCATCCCGCATGCGCTCGGCCAGGACGTGCGCTTCGTCGAGAACGAGGGGCCGAAGCTCGATCCGGTCACCTCTCAGGCGGATTTTTCGAGGCTCGCCGACGAGCTCCCGCTCGAGCGCTTGAATCCCGTCTTCGAGACCCTGGACCGCCTGAGCCACTCTCTGCCGAAGGAGACGACGCTCCTCGGCTTCTGCGGCGCGCCCTGGACCGTGGCGAGCTACATGATCGCCGGCAAGGGCACCCCGGACCAGGCGCCGGCCCGCCTCACCGCCTATCGCGACCCGGCCTTCATGGCGGCGCTGATCGACCGGCTGGTCGTCGCCTCCACCGCCTATCTCATCCGCCAGATCGACGCGGGGGCCGAGGCCGTGCAGATCTTCGAGAGCTTCGGCTCGGCCCTTCCGCCGGCGCTGTTCGACGAACTCTCCCTGAACCCGATCCGCCGGATGGTGGAGGGGCTCAAGAGCGCGCGGCCGCACGCCAAGGCGATCGTGTTCGTGCGCGGCGGGGGCGCGCATCTGCGGCGCTTCGCGGAGGCCGGGATCGGCGACGCGCTCGCCCTCGACTGGACGCTGGATCCGGCGCAGGTGCTGCCGACGCTGCCCGCCTCCGTGGCGACGCAGGGCAACCTCGATCCGCTCGCGCTCATCGCCGGCGGACAGCCGCTGGAGCAGGGGATCGACCATATCCTGGCGTCCGTGAAGGGGCGGCCGCACATCTTCAACCTGGGGCACGGCATCCTGCCGGAGACCCCTGTCGATCACGTGGCGCAGCTCATCGCGCGCGTCAGGGGGGCGTGAGACGATGCTGTATCTGTGGATCAAGGCGCTTCACGTCATCTCGGTGATCGCCTGGATGGCCGGCATGCTCTACCTGCCCCGGCTCTTCGTCTACCATTGCGACGCCCCCAAGGGCTCGATCCAGTCCGACACGTTCAAGATCATGGAGCGGCGCCTGCTCAAGGCGATCATCAACCCGGCCATGGTCGCCACCTGGGTGTTCGGCCTCATCCTGATCTGGCAGGGCGGTTGGTACATGGACGGCTGGCTGCACGCGAAGGTGCTGCTCGTGCTGATCCTCTCGGGCCTGCATGGGGTCTATGTCCGCCGCCTGAAGGATTTCGCCGCCGACAAGAACACCCGGCCGGCGAAGTACTACCGGATCCTCAACGAGGTCCCGACCGTGCTGATGATCGGCATCGTGATCCTCGTGATTGTGAAGCCGTTCTGAGTGTGCCGCCACCGTCGCCGTCGCTTCGCGAGGAGTGGCCGCGATGGTGGGGATTACTTCGTTCGGCGAGCGCCCTGGCCGGCCGGGGCACCGCCGATGTTCAAGCGCCTTTGATCGACCGGCTTCAAGAAAAGCTTGAGGCCAAGCCCGAAAACGGCTAAAGAAGAATTCTCTTCCCTAAAGACAGGTGCGCTGCGCAGGGCCGGTAAGGTCCTTCAAGTCACGGTCCGTGAACTGGCGGCCCTGTCGAACGTTCCCCTAAACTCCTCCCGCGTTCAGTCCTCCATTCTGCCCGCGAACCCTACCCGAGAGTGTTCCCCGATGAGGGAAATCAAGCTTCAAGACCTGAAATCCAAAACGCCGACCGAACTCATCGCCTTCGCCGAGGAGCTTGAGGTGGAGAATGCGAGCACCATGCGCAAGCAGGAGCTCATGTTCGCCATCCTGAAGCAGCTCGCGGCGCGCGAGGTGGAGATCATCGGGGCGGGCGTGGTCGAGGTCCTGCAGGACGGCTTCGGCTTCCTGCGCTCGGCCGATTCGAACTACCTGCCGGGACCGGACGACATCTACGTGTCCCCGTCCCAGATCCGCCGCTTCGGCCTGCGCACCGGTGACACGGTCGACGGCCCGATCCGCGGCCCGAAGGAGGGCGAGCGCTACTTCGCGCTGCTCAAGGTCAACACGATCAATTTCGAGGATCCGGAGAAGATCAGGCACAAGGTCCATTTCGACAACCTGACGCCGCTCTTCCCGCACGAGCGCTTCAAGCTCGAAATCGACGATCCGACCCGGAAAGACTTCTCGCCGCGCATCATCGACATCGTGTCGCCGATCGGTAAGGGCCAGCGCGCCCTGATCGTGGCGCCGCCGCGCACCGGCAAGACGGTGCTGATGCAGAACGTGGCGCAGTCGATCACCACCAACCATCCGGAATGCTACCTCATCGTGCTGCTCATCGACGAGCGCCCGGAAGAGGTGACCGACATGCAGCGCTCCGTGAAGGGCGAGGTCGTGGCCTCCACCTTCGACGAGCCGGCCTCGCGCCACGTGCAGGTCGCCGAGATGGTGATCGAGAAGGCCAAGCGCCTCGTGGAGCACGGCCGCGACGTGGTCATCCTGCTCGACTCGATCACGCGCCTGGGCCGCGCCTACAACACGGTGGTGCCGTCCTCCGGCAAGGTGCTCACCGGC
>JAFAAP010000309.1 GCA_023426505.1 Pseudomonadota bacterium | reverse complement strand
CAGACCCGCGACATCGTGCAGAACATCTACGTGCGCAAGGTCGAGCGGGTGAACGGCGAGCTCTACAACGTCGAGTTCGCCACGATCCCGAACGTCAAGGACCCGGTCAAGGCCGCAAAGGCCAACTAACGCCTCGGGCGCAATCATCGGAAGGCGTCGCCCTGGTGGCGGCGCCTTCCCCATATTCCTGGAGAGACAAGACCGGTGCTGACCATCCTGTTCGACGGTGTCGCCTACGGCATGCTGCTGTTCGTGCTGGCCTGCGGCCTTGCGGTCACCCTTGGCCTGATGAACTTCGTCAACCTGGCGCACGGCGCGTTCGCAATGGCGGGCGGCTACGTCACGGCCGTGCTCATGAACCGCTTCGGCGTGCCCTTCCTGGCCACCCTGCCGCTCGCTTTCATCGTGCCTGCGATCATCGGCCTCGTGCTCGAGCGGACGCTTTACGTGCGGCTCTACGCGCAGAGCCATCTCGACCAGGTGCTGTTCTCGATCGGCCTCGTCTTCATGGCGGTGGCGGCCGTCGATTATGCCATGGGATCGCAACAGCAGCTCATCCAGCTCCCCTCCTGGCTCCAGGGGCGCGTTGAGGTGCTCGGCATCCAAGTCGGCCTCTACCGCAGCTTCATCATAGCCGTCTGCAGCGTGCTCGTCGTCGCGCTCCAACTCGTCCTGACGCAAACCCGCTTCGGGAGCCGCCTGCGCGCGGCGGTGGACGACCCACGCGTGGCGCGAGGGCTCGGCATCAATGTCAGCGCCATCTTCGCCGTCACCTTCGCGGTGGGGTCCGGGCTCGCAGGCCTCGGCGGCGCGCTCGGTGCCGAGATCCTCGGGCTCGATCCGACCTTCCCGCTGAAGTTCATGATATACTTCCTGATCGTGGTCACGGTGGGCGGGACCACCAGCATCACCGGCCCCTTCGTGGCCTCGCTCCTCCTCGGCATCGCGGACGTGGCCGGCAAGTATTACCTGCCGGGCGTCGGCGCCTTCATCATCTACACGCTCATGATCCTGGTTCTCGTCTTCCGCCCGCAAGGGCTCTTCGCCCGGGGGCGCTGATGATGTCGAGTGCATCCCCGTCTCCGCTCACTGTCGAGAAAGCCTCTGCCCTCCTGGGCCGCCGCGCACGCTGGCGCTGGGCCGAGATCCTGTTCTGGGTCGTGGCCGCCGCGACCCTGTTCCTGTGGCCCGAGCGCCATCTCATCCTCAACGAGATCGCCATCATCGGGCTGTTCGCCGTCTCCCTCGATCTCATCCTCGGCTATGCGGGCATCGTGTCCCTGGGCCATGCGGCCTTCTTCGGGCTGGGCGCCTATGTGGCGGGGCTGTTTGCCAAGCATGTGACCGGTGACCCGCTCGTCGGTCTCGCGGCGGCGGGACTCGTGGCCGGAATCCTGGGCTTCGCCACCAGCTTCCTCGTGCTGCGCGGCGCGGACCTGACCCGGCTGATGGTGACGCTCGGCGTGGCGCTGGTGCTGGGGGAACTCGCCAACCAGATGTCCTGGCTTACGGGGGGCGCAGACGGGTTGCAGGGCATCATGATGGGCCCGGTGCTCGGCCTGTTCGAGTTCGATATCTTCGGCACCGTCGCCTACGCCTACAGCCTGAGCGTCCTGTTCGTCCTCTTCGTCGTGGCCCGGATCATCGTCAACTCGCCCTTCGGCCTTTCCCTGCGCTCGATCCGCGACAACCCCTTGCGCGCCCGCGCCATCGGTATCCCGGTCAACCGCCGTCTCGTGGCGATCTATTCAGTAGCGGCTGTCTATGCCGGGATTGCCGGCGGGCTACTGGCACAGACGACGCAGTTCGTCTCTCTCGACGTGCTCGCCTTCCACCGCTCGGCCGACGTGATGCTGGTCCTGGTGATCGGCGGCGTCGGCTATCTCTATGGCGGGCTGGTCGGAGCGGTGATCTTCAAGGTCCTGCAGGACGTGCTCTCCGCCATGACGCCGCAATACTGGCAGTTCTGGATCGGGTTGATCCTGGTTCTGCTCGTGCTCGCCGGGCGCGAGCGCATGACCGACCGCGTCCAGGGCCTCTGGAGGCGCCTTACGGGGCGCTCCGCCAAACCCGTTGGCGCCACGCGCGCCTCTGCGCCGGTGCCGGAGGTGCAGCCATGACCCTCGCCCTGGAGACGAGAGGTCTCGTCAAGCGCTTCGGCGGCCTGACTGCCACTGACGACGTGACGTTCCGGCTGGAGCCCGGCGCGAGGCACGCGCTGATCGGCCCGAACGGCGCCGGCAAGACAACGTTCATCAACCTGCTCACCGGGGTGCTGGCGCCGACCTCCGGCCAGATCCTCCTGGAGGGCGAGGACGTCACGCGCCTGCGGCCGGAGCTGCGGGTGCAGCGCGGGCTTGCGCGCACCTTCCAGATCAATCAGCTCTTTGCCGCCATGACGCCGCTGGAGACGATTGGCCTCGCCGTGTCCGAGCGCATGGGCGGCGGGCGCGACTGGTGGCGCGTGATCGGCTCGAAGAGGGAGATCCTCGACGAGATCGTCGAGATTGCCGACCGCTTCCGCCTGACCGACGTGCTCGATGAGCGCACGGCGAACCTGGCCTATGGCAAGCAGCGTCTCCTGGAGATCGCCGTCGCGTTTGCTTGCAAGCCGCGGGTGCTGCTGCTCGACGAACCGGCGGCCGGCGTGCCGGAGGCGGAGCGGCATGAGCTGCTGGCGACGGTGGCGGCGTTGCCGCGGGAGGTGTCGGTGCTCCTGATCGAGCATGACATGGACCTGGTGTTCAGCTTCGCCGAGCGCATCTCGGTGCTGGTGAACGGAGCTTTGTTCACCGAAGGCACGGTCGAGGAGGTCTCCACCGATCCGCGGGTGCGGGCGGTCTACCTTGGGGAGAGCGTCGATGAGTGAGCTATTGCGCCTTCGACAGGTCTCGGCCGGCTACGGCGAGGCGGTGGTGATCGCAGGCATCGACCTCAGCCTTCAGGCCGGAGAATCGCTCGCCGTGCTCGGGCGCAACGGCACGGGCAAGACGACGCTGCTCAACACCATCATCGGGGTGACGCGACACCGCGGAGGCACGATTGCGCTGGCCGGCCGGGACGTGACGGCCCTACGACCGGAGCGGCGGGCGCTGTCCGGGATCGGCTGGGTGCCGCAGGAGCGCAACATCTTCAAGTCGCTCACCGTGGAGGAAAACCTGACCGCCGTGGCCCGTCCCGGTCCGTGGGACGTCAACCGCGTCTACGCCATGTTCCCGCGCCTAAAGGAGCGGCGGTCGAACCTGGGCAACCAGCTCTCGGGCGGCGAACAGCAGATGCTGGCAGTCGGCAGGGCGCTGGTGCTCAATCCATCCCTGCTGCTGCTGGACGAGCCGACGGAGGGGCTGGCGCCGATCATCATCGAGGAGCTGCTGGCAGCCCTGAAGCGGATCACGCGGGACGAGGGGCTTTCCGCGCTGATCGTGGAGCAGCACGCCCAGAAAATTCTTCAGATGACCGATCGGGCCGTGATCCTGGACCGGGGGACGATCGTTCATGCGGACACGAGTCGGGCGCTGATCGACAACCCGGCAGCTCTCGAGCAGCATCTCGGCGTCACCGCCAAGAAGAAGCCTGTCCGTACCGCCTCGCTGGCGGGCGGAAAGGCCGGAGACGCGTCTCGGGCGCCGAGCCGCCCACTATAGACTGAAGGCTTGGCGTTCGGCGGAAGGCGCATCCCTCACCGGCACATGTGGCACCCGGAGTAGCAGAAGTCGGCCCATCTCCCATGACGTGCAGGGCAGTTGCTCGGGCATGGCCCAGCAGGCCTTGTTCAAGCGCAGTCACGAGGATTGCGGCCGGGCCCATGCGACGTTGTCGCCGCCAAGACACGCCACGCAACCGGAACCATTCCGCTGGAGATCTCATTGCTCTGAGCAGGAGAAGGAGGTTCTCATGTCCGACGAGAAAATCGATCGGAAGCGGCCAGTCGATGCGGAGAACGAACCCAAGCCGATCCAGCAGCGCCATGTGGATGACACCGTGGACGACAGCTTTCCGGCGAGCGATCCGCCGGCCTGGACCACTTCCGCGTCGAAGAGCGTAGCGGCCGAATGCGAGCCCGACGACCTGAACGATGTTCCCGTTCCACCCGGACAGGGTGTGAAGGGTGGTGCGGGCCGCACTGCCCAATCCCGGTATCGTCAAGCGTCGGACCTCGCGCACGACCTTTACAGGCGTGGCCAGAGCTACATGGAGCAGGGGCGCCAGTATATGCCTGAGGCCGAGCGCTTCTACCGGCAAGGCGCTCAAGCCGTCAGACGGCCCGTGCAGGAGCACCCCCTCGCCACCGTTCTTGCCATCGGGGCGCTGGGTTGTGCCGTAGGCTGGCTCCTCGGTCGCCGCACGGCAGACACCGGGACGGCGCGGCAATGGCATGCCGGCTCCAACCAGCGTCCCAGGGAGACGCATACTTGGCGTTCGGCGCCGCAAGCGATCCGGCGCTCAGGGCACCATCCGGGCTATGGCGAGGCCGAGGTGGCCAGCCATACGAACAACAGCTTCTGATCCCGAACACGATGAGGAGGCAGTGCAATGACATCCGGCCCAAGCCAGAGTTCTTCGTCCTTCCGGAAGCTGGTGACTGCCTTCTTCGACAGTCGCCGCAATGCCGAAGATGCCATCGAGCGCCTGATCGATGCCGGCGTACCCCGCGACAGCATCCGCTTCATGCCCGGCGACGAGCGCGACCCGCCGGACGATCCCGCGGCCGCCAGGAGGGCGGAGCCGCAGGGCTTCTGGGGAGCTCTGGGCGACTGGTTCCTCCCGCATGAGGATCGCTACACCTACGCTGAGGGACTGCGCCGCGGCGGCTACCTAATCTCCGTGAACGCCGCCGACGAGCAGTATGAGCGCGTGATCGACATCCTCGACGACGAGGGCACCATCGACATGGATGAACGTGCCGACACCTGGCGGGGGGAGGGGTGGTCGGGCATGTCGACGGACGATGTCCTTTCCGGAGCGACCGCGAACCTGACCTCCGGCGATGCCGTCGCCAGCGGCGACGAAGGTGCGGGGCAGCCCGATGTGGGCCGGCGTGACCTCAGCCATGGACGGACGCGGATCCGCTCCTACGTGGTGGAGGACCGATCGACGAGGAAGTGACACGCCACTCCGGCGACCGCCGGACCGCATCCATTTGCGGATGCGGAGCCGATGGCATTGCGCTGGCCGGCAGGATGAAGCGCTTCAGAGCGGAGTGAGCAGGGCTTTTCAACCGTGAGCGAGAGTCGTCGATCGGGCGGACGCAATCACGCGATTGTGTGCCACATCCGGCCCATGCCGGATAGCAGATCACCAACTGCAAGCAGGCCGCGAACCTTCTGCATCGTCTCGCTTAGGTTTGACACTAGAAAGGTTCGAAACTACCCTATTCTCCAAGGAGAAGTTGCTGCATTGCACAACCATAGGGAGGGTTGCCATGAACATGGAACTCTCACGACGCGGCTTCCTCAAAGCCGCCGGCGTGGGTGTCGCCGGGACCACGTTGGGAGCCTTCGGGTTCTCGGAGCTTGAGGCGGCACAAGCCGCGGCCGTCAGGCCCTTCAAGCTGACGAACACGATGGAGACGCGCAACACATGTCCATACTGCTCGGTGGCCTGCGGCATCATCATGTATTCGAAGGGCGATCTTCGGAAGGGTGAGACCGCCGAGATCGTCCATATCGAAGGCGATGCGGACCATCCGACGAACCGCGGGACGCTCTGCCCGAAGGGCGCAGCGTTGAAGGACTTCGTGAAAGCGGAAACCCGCCTGAAGTACCCGATGATCCGCAAGCCCGGATCCGACAAGTTCGAGCGCGTGTCCTGGGATCAGGCGCTCGATCGCATCGCCCGCCTCTTGAAGGACGATCGCGATGCGAACTTCATCGCCACGAACCAGGCCGGTGTTCCCGTCAATCGCTGGACCACTGTCGGCTTCCTGGCCGCTTCGGCAACCACCAACGAAACTGCATGGCTGACCTACAAGGTCGTCCGCAGCACGGGAATCGTCGCATTCGACAATCAGGCGCGCGTTTGACACGGCCCCACGGTGTCCAGTCTGGGCCCAACTTTCGGTCGTGGCGCGATGACCAACTCTTGGACGGATATCCGTAACACGGATCTCGTCGTCATTATGGGCGGCAATGCCGCCGAAGCCCATCCTTGCGGCTTCAAATGGGTGACGGAGGCGAAGGCCAATCGCGGCGCAAAGCTGATCGTCGTCGATCCGCGCTACACGCGCTCGGCATCGGTCTCCGACTTCTATGCCCCAATCCGGCAGGGCACAGACATCGCGTTCCTGCTCGGCGTGATCAACTACTGCATCCGGAACGACAAGATCCAATGGGACTACGTGAAGGCGTTCACCAACGCGTCCTATGTGGTGAAGGAGGGCTTCGCGTATAACGACGGCCTGTTCACGGGCTACGACGAGAGCAAGCGCGACTACGACCGCTCGACCTGGGAATACGAGATTGGGCCGGATGGATTTGCGGTCGTCGACGAGACGCTGCAGAACCCGCGCTGCGTCTGGAACCTGCTCAAGGCCCATGTGGCGACCTACACGCCGGAGATGGTCGAGCGCATCTGCGGCACGCCGAAGGACAAGTTCCTGAAGGTGGCCGAGATGATCTCCGAGTGTTCGTCGCCCACCAAGACCATGACGTCCATGTACGCGCTCGGCTGGACGCAGCATTCCAAGGGCTCGCAGAACATCCGCGCCATGGCGATGCTGCAGCTCATCCTCGGCAACATCGGCGTACGCGGCGGCGGCATGAATGCCTTGCGCGGCCATTCGAACATTCAGGGGCTCACCGACATCGGCCTGATGTCGAACCTGATTCCGGGCTACCTGAATATTCCGGTGGAGCGGGAGGCCGACTTCGCGACCTATATGTCGAGCCGGGCCTTCAAGCCGCTGCGGCCGAACCAGACCAGCTACTGGCAGAACTACAAGAAGTTCTTCGTCAGTTTCCAGAAGGTCATGTGGGGCGATGCGGCGACGCCGCAGAACGACTTCGCCTATCAGTTCCTGCCGAAGCTCGACGTGCCGGCCTACGATGTGCTGCGCTACTTCGAGATGATGCACCAGGGCAAGGTGAACGGCTATTTCTGCCAGGGCTTCAACCCGCTGCTCGCCTTCCCGAACCGGCAGAAGATCACGGAGTCGCTGTCGAAACTGAAGTGGCTCGTCACCATGGATCCCCTGGAGACGGAGACGTCCCGGTTCTGGGAGAACCACGGCGAATACAACGACGTGAACCCGGCCTCGATCCAGACGGAGGTGATCCAGCTTCCCGCCACCTGCTTCGCGGAGGACGAGGGCGCGCTCGTCAATTCCGGCCGTTGGCTGCAATGGCACTGGGCGGGCGGCAGCCCTCCCGCCGAGGCGAAGCACGACACCTGGATCATGGCACAGATCCATCGCCGACTGCGTGCCCTCTACGAGAAGGAGGGCGGGGCCTTCCCGGACCCGATCCTCAACCTCACCTGGAACTACCGGGATCCGGATGAGCCCTCGCCGGAGGAGCTCGCGAAGGAGATGAACGGCTATGCGGTCGAGACGCTCTACGATCCGGCCGATCCGACGAAGGTGGTGACGGAGAAGGGCAAGCAGGTCGTGAACTTCTCGGTCCTGCGCGACGACGGCACGACCGCCTGCGCCTGTTGGATCTATTCCGGCTGCTTCAACGAGGCCGGCAACAACATGGCGCGCCGGGACAACACGGATCCGGACGATACGGGCGCCTATCCCAACTGGTCGTTCTCCTGGCCGCTCAACCGGCGCATTCTCTACAACCGCGCCTCCGCGGACCTGCAGGGCAACCCGTGGGATCCGAGCCGCAAGCTCATCGCCTGGGATGGGACGAAGTGGTCGGGCTACGATGTTCCGGACATCGCGCCCAACGCGAAGCCGGACATGGTGGGGCCGTTCATCATGAACCAGGAGGGCGTGTCGCGCCTCTTCGCCCGAGGACTCATGCGGGAAGGGCCCTTCCCGGTGCATTACGAGCCGTTCGAGGCTCCGATCGCCAACGTGGTTGCGCCGAAGATCAGGGGCAATCCGGTGGCCCGGATCTTCCAGAGCGACGTGGCCCAGTTCGCGACGTCGGAAGAGTTCCCCTATGCGGCGACCTCCTACCGGCTCACGGAGCACTTCCACTACTGGACGAAGCACAACCGGGTGAATGCTTCGCTCCAGCCGGAGTTCTTCGTCGAAATCTCGGAGCAGCTCGCGGCCGAGAAGGGCATCGCGCACGGGTCCTGGGTGAGGGTGTGGTCGAAGCGCGGCCAGGTAAAGGCCAAGGCGGTCGTGACGAAGCGCATCAAGCCGCTCATTTGTGACGGCAAGCCCGTCCACGTGGTCGGCATCCCGCTGCATTGGGGCTTCACGGGCCGGGCCCGGAAGGGCTGGGGGCCGAACTCCCTCACGCCTTTCGTGGGCGACGCCAATATCGAGACCCCTGAGTACAAGGCGTTCCTGGTGAATATCGAGCCGACGACGGCTCCGGCGACGGTCTGAGGAGAATTGGAATGGAACCCAGTCCCCACACCGCAACCAGCAATCCGCCGGTCGCCGCGGCCGCTTCGAACCTCACGGAGCGGGATCTCGTCCGCCGCTCCGCCTCCACCGTCCCGCCACCGGCCCGTCAGCTGGAGCCGGTGGCGAAGCTCATCGATGTGTCGAAATGCATCGGCTGCAAGGCCTGCCAATCGGCCTGCGTCGAGTGGAACGACACCAATCCGGCGGTCGAGACCAACACGGGCATCTACGAGAACCCGCACGATCTGACCCCCGACATGTTCACCCTGATGCGGTTCACCGAATGGGACAATCCGCAGACGGGCAATCTCGAATGGCTGATCCGCAAGGACGGCTGCATGCACTGCGAGGACCCGGGCTGCCTGAAGGCCTGTCCGGCGCCCGGAGCCATCGTGCAGTACTCCAACGGCATCGTGGACTTCATCCACGAGAACTGCATCGGCTGCGGCTACTGCATCAAGGGCTGCCCGTTCAACATCCCGCGCATCTCGAAAGTCGATCACACGGCCTACAAGTGCACTCTCTGTTCCGACCGCGTCGCGGTGGGACAGGGCCCGGCCTGCGCAAAGGCCTGTCCGACCCACGCGATCACCTTCGGCACCAAGGAGGACATGAAGAAGCTGGCCAGCAGCCGGATCGAGGATCTCAAATCCCGCGGCTATGAGAATGCCGGCCTCTACGACCCGCCGGGCGTGGGCGGCACGCACGTGATGTACGTCCTCCATCACAACGACCAGCCGGAGATCTATTCAGGCCTGCCGAAGGATCCGAAGGTCAGCCCCGTCGTGAATGCCTGGAAGGGGATGACCAAGTATATCGGCTTCGCGGCCATGGGGCTCGCGGCGGCGGCCGGCGTGCTTCATTCCGCGTTGACCGGCCCCAATCGCGTCACGCGGGAGGATGAGGAGAAAGCCGAGGACCTCGTGAAGGAGAAAGCCTGATGGCGACGACGAGCATCGAGAAGGAAGATGCGATCCATCCCGGAAAGCCGGTCGTCGTCGACCGCTATAACCTGGGCGCGCGGATCAACCACTGGATCACGGCGGCCTCCCTCATCCTTCTTGCTCTGTCGGGTCTCGCGTTCTTCCATCCTTCCCTGTTCTTTCTCACCGGGCTGTTCGGGGGCGGGCAGGAGGCGCGCGCGTTTCATCCCTGGATCGGAGTCCTTCTGTTCTTCAGCTTCGCGGGCCTCTTCATCCGCTTCTGGCGGGCCAATCTTCCGGAGAAGTCCGACCGGGAGTGGCTCGCCCACGCCAATGAGGCGATCGCCGGAAAAGAGGAGAAGCTGCCAGAGGCCGGGCGCTACAATCCGATCCAGAAGTTCAATTTCTGGGCGATGTCGCTCCTGATCATCGCCCTGATCGTCACGGGTGTCGCGATCTGGGACCAGTACTTCTACGAATGGACCACCATCCCGCAGAAGCGCGTCGCGGTTCTTCTGCACTCCCTGGCCGCCGTCGGGCTCATCTGCATCTGGATCGTCCATGTCTATGCGGTGATCTGGACCCGAGGCACGCTTCGGGCCATGACGCGCGGCTCCGTGACAGGGGGGTGGGCCTGGCGGCATCACCGCCGCTGGTTGAAGGAGCTGGCGGAACGCCATAGGTTCAAGGGACCGGCCGCGCCCGCGGAATAGGGCGCTCCATGACACGTGACCCGTGCGGTTCGTGAGGTTGCATGACACATCCAAGTTCCCTCGAGCCCAATTCCGCCGCCATAGGCCGCGTCCCCGCTCCGCCCTTTGTCCGTCTGTCCGATCCGAGGAAACTGTTCGAGGCCCGCCGGGAGCGTCTCGAGTTTCTGGCGCAGACGAGCGAGCTTGCTCCCTATCTGCGGTTCATCGCCGGCATCGCGGCGGCTCAGGGCAACATCCAGGATGGCCTGCCGGAGCCCGAGCTTCCGCCTGCGGACGCGCTCGACCGCGCGCGGGAGTTCGGCATGCCGCCCCTCGACCGCAACGGGATCGAACTGGACGATGTTCTGAGCGAAACGCTCAGCCGCCTGTTCGACGAGGTTGCGGCTCTTGCCAAACCGGCCGAGGCGCAGGCCGCCCTCGAACGGATCAAGACCGCCACTCCCGAGCAACTGCGCCCGATCATCCAAGGCGTGCTCGCCGATTCCATTCCGGCCGATGCCATCGCCGAGCATGTCTATGTGGCGGCGGGATTGCAGGTTCATTTCGCACGCCTCGCGGCGAAGGTCGATGCGAGCAGGCTCGTCAGGATCAGCGACGGCGCATGTCCCTGCTGCGGCGGGCCGCCGACCGCCTCCCTCGTCGTCGGGTGGATGGAGGCCGAAGGCACGCGCTATTGCTCCTGCTCCCTGTGCGGCACGCTCTGGAACGTGGTGCGCGTAAAATGCGTCCTGTGCGGCTCGGGAAAGGGGGTCGGCTATCAGGAGATCGAGGGCGGACCCGGAACCATCAAGGCGGAGTGCTGCGACAGCTGCCGCGGCTACGTCAAGATCCTCCACCAGCAGAAGGATCCGGCTCTCGACCCGGTCGCCGACGACATCGCCAGCCTCGGGCTCGATCTTCTGCTTCAGGATGGGGAATACCGCCGGGGCAGCTTCAATCCCTTCCTGCTCGGTGTTTGAGCATGGCTGAAGCAGCGCTGCCGGCCCTGCGTCATCTCCCCTCCGTCGATCGATTGCTGCGCCATCCGGACATGGCGGCGGTCGTGGAGACGTACGGCCGGGTGGAGGCCACGCTGGCTGTTCGCGAGACCCTTGCGGTCCTGCGCCAGGACCTGCGGTCCGGGGCTGGTCCCGACGAGAAGATGATCGTCGCGGCCGTCCTGTCCCGTCTTGCCGCTCGCGCGGGCGCAGGGCTGAAGCCGCTCTTCAACCTGACCGGCACGGTGCTGCACACCAATCTCGGCCGCGCGATCCTGGCCGAGGAGGCCATCGAGGCCGCGACGAACGCCATGCGTCAGGCCGTATCATTGGAGTTCGATCTCGCCAGCGGGAAGCGCGGCGAGCGCGATGATCACGTGCGCGCCCTCGTCTGCGAGTTGACGGGAGCGGAGGACGCGACCCTTGTCAACAACAATGCGGCTGCGGTGCTCCTCGTCCTGAACACCCTTTCCCAGGGGCGGGAATCCATCGTGTCGCGGGGGGAGCTCATCGAGATCGGTGGCGCGTTCCGAATGCCGGAGATCATGGCGAGGGCAGGGGCGCGCCTGCGCGAAATCGGTACGACGAACCGGACCCATGCGCGCGACTACGTGAACGCGATAGGCCCCGACACTGGGCTGATCCTGAAGGTCCATACCTCGAACTACCGCATCGAAGGCTTCACGGCCGAGGTCGGCGCTCGTGATCTGGCGAAGATCGCGCATCAGCACGATGTGCCGCTGGTCAACGACCTGGGCTCGGGGACGCTCATTGACCTCTCGCGGCTCGGCCTCAGGAGGGAGCCCACCGTCCGCGACGCCGTGGAGGAGGGGGCGGACCTCGTCACGTTCTCCGGCGACAAGCTTCTCGGAGGGCCGCAGGCGGGCTTCATCGTCGGCCGCAAGGACCTCATCGCCGCCATCAACCGCAACCCGATGAAGCGCGCGCTGCGGGTGGACAAGGTGCGACTTGCGGCGTGCGAGGCGACCTTGAAGCTCTATCGCGATCCGGATCGGCTCGCACAGAGGCTCCCCACCATGCGCTTCCTGGCGCGGTCCCTGGAGGAAATCCGACAGCAGGCCGCTCGTCTCGTCCCGGTTCTGGGCGACGTCACAGGGCCTGACGTTTCCGTGGAAGACATCCCATGCCGGAGTCAGATCGGTTCGGGAGCGCTCCCGCTCGACACGATTCCGAGCTTCGGGCTCTCGCTCAGGCCCAAAGGAGGAGGGCGCGCGGTCGAGGAACTCAGCGCAGCTTTCCGCCGCCTGCCGCTGCCCGTGATCGGCCGCGTGGCTGAAGGCGCCTTCGTGCTCGATCTCAGGTGCCTGGAGAACGAGGCCCTGTTCCGACAGAACCTTGCGTCTCTCCAGCTCGGGGCCGTTCCGTGATCGTCGGCACCGCCGGTCATATCGATCACGGCAAGACGGCGCTCGTCAAAGCGCTGACCGGCATCGATGCGGACCGCCTCAAGGAGGAGAAAGCGCGGGGCATCACCATCGATCTGGGCTTCGCCTACTGGCTCCAGGACAATGGCGAGGTGATCGGCTTCGTGGACGTGCCCGGCCACGAGCGCTTCGTCCACACCATGGTGGCTGGCGCAAGCGGCGTCGACTTCGTCATGCTCGTGGTCGCGGCCGACGATGCGGTGAAGCCGCAGACCCTCGAACATCTGGCGATCATCGATATCTTGGGAATCGAGCAAGGCGTCGTCGTGCTCAGCAAGGCCGATCTCGCGGACGACGAGCGCCGCGCCGCCGCATCCGCGCAGATCCGCAATGTCCTGGCCGGCACGACATTGGCGGAGGCTCCCATCATTCCCGTCTCCTCCGTCACGGGGGAGGGGATCGAGGCACTGAAGCAGCAGCTGCGGAGCGCCGCTGCCGCCCGGCGGGAGCAGGATGCCGCCGGCCTCTTTCGCCTGTCGGTCGATCGCAGCTTCGTCCTGCCCGGCGCCGGCACCGTGGTGACGGGGACCGTGTTGTCCGGCTCTGTTTCCACCGGCGATCAGGTCGTCGTCAGTCCGTCCGGGCGCACGGCCAGAGTACGCTCAATCCATGCCCAGAACCGCGCAGCGGAGCGCGGCGCCTCAGGGCAGCGCTGCGCCATCAATCTGGCCGGCGAGGGAATATCCAAGGACGACGTCGGTCGAGGCGACATGGTGCTGGCCCCCGAGCTTCACGCGCCGACCGACCGGATCGACGCGAGCCTGCGCATCCTTCCAGGCGAAAAGAAACCTGTCGGCCAGTGGTTTCCCGTTCGGCTGCATCACGCGGCCGCGGAGGTCGGGGCACGGATCGTCCTGCTCGACGACGATCCCGTCCGGCCCGGCGAGAGAAAGGTGGTGCAGCTCGTCCTCGACCGACCCATTGCCGCTGCGGCCCACGATCGCTTCGTCCTGCGGGACACGTCGGCCCAGCGCACCATCGGGGGCGGGTTCTTCATCGATCTGCGCGCTCCGGCACGCCACAGGCGCGGAGACGAGCGCCGCGCGCAGATCTCGGCTCTCGCACAGGCCGATTCCGCTGCCGCCATGACGAGCCTTGCGGCGGTGCCGCCGTATGTCTTCGATCTCGCGGCATTCGCCCGTGACAGGGCCATGCCGCTTGCCGCCGCGATGGACATCGCCGATAGGCTGCGGCTCGTGCGCCTCGCGGCGGGCCGGACGCTCCTTGCTCTTGCTGAGGCGCGGTGGCAGACCTTCGAGGCCGCTCTGGTCGGCATCCTCGACGCATTCCACAGAGACAACGCCGATCTTCAGGGCATGGGCTTCGAACGCCTGCGCCTGCAATGCGTGCCGCGCCTGCCCGCGCCGGCTTTCCGGACCGCGCTGCAGGCTCTCGTCGATGCTGGACGGGTCAAGGTCGACGGATCATGGGTGCGGCTCCCGGAGCACGAGGTGCGGCTCGACGCACACGAGGAGCATCTGTGGGAGACGATCCGTCCGTTTCTGGAAGGCGAGGAGCGTTTCCGTCCTCCGCGGGTGCGCGACATCGCAGGCCTCGTCGGCGCGCCCGAGGACGAGATCCGCAGCCTCTGCAAGCTTCTCAGCCGCCTCGGGCAGCTCGACGAGGTTGCCCACGACCACTTTTTCCTGCGCGACACCGTCGCCGAGATGGTCGGCATCATCCAGGATCTAGGCCGGAATGCAGCTGACCGGCAATTCACCGCCGCGCAGTTCCGCGATCAGGTGCTGAACGGGCGCAAGGTTGCGATCCAGATCCTCGAGTTCTTCGATCGCCATGGCGTCACCTTGCGCCGCGGCGATTTACGTCGCATCAATCCGCATCGGCTGGATCTCTTCCATGAGGCCCGGCAGGCTGAAAGGGGTCAGGGAGGAGAAGCGTCCCCGGTGGGGCGTCCGGACTTCAAATCCGGGTGGGGCCGCGAGCCGGTCCTAGGTGGGTTCGACTCCCACTCTCTTCCGCCATCCCTGCCGACAGGCTTGGCACAACGGCGCAGCTAGGATCGTCGACCTGGGCCACCGTCAGCGCGGCGTCGTGCAGCCGCGGGATGAGCTCGCCGGAGCGGCCGCCGCACCTTTGATCGGGTCGAGACCGGATGCCGTAGCGGGGTGGTCCGACGGCGATTGTGGAGTCGGCCCTTTCGGAGCGGTGCCGATGTAGGATCCGCCAAGCCCCCCGGTCCAACCAGACGATCCCGCGGTTCCGGGCGAGGTGCCGGAGGCCTGGCTGTTCGGATCGGGCGCCGTGGCGGCCGTGGTCGCGGGCTCCTCAGGGCAAGGGCTCTGCGCTGCCGTCTGCGCCCAGCAGGGCGTCGACAGACCGATGGCTGCGACGGCAAGGATCATGGGGGCACGCATGACGTCCGGCTCCTCCAGGCTAAGCTCTCGGAGCAACGTCGCGACGCGCGGCGGGTTCCGAAGGCCGTCAGATCACCCTGACCTGCGAGGGACCCGCCTCCGCGTGGCCGACGATCCGGGCAGAGGGGTATCCTGCCTCGACGATGCGGCCCACGATGTGCTCCGCCCGATCCGGCGCGCAGGCGACCAAGAGCCCGCCGGAGGTCTGGGGATCCGTGAGAAGCTGCCTCTGCCAGAGCTCAATGTCGTCAGGCAGAAGGACGCTGTCCCCATAGCTGTCCCAGTTGCGGGTGGAGGCGCCCGTGACATAGCCGTTCTGGGCAAGCGACACGGCTTCCCGGAACAGGGGCAGGCGGTTGCGATCGATCGTCAGCGTCAACCCGGACCCGCGCGCTATTTCGAGGCCGTGCCCGAGAATGCCGAAGCCGGTCACGTCGGTGATGGCATGGACATCGGGATCCCGGGCGAGGTCGGCGCCGATCCTGTTCAGAAGGGTGACCGAACCCATCATCTCCGCATAGGCATTGGCAGAGAGCGCGTCCTTCTTGAACGCGGCCGAGTAGATGCCGACGCCGAGAGCCTTCGTCAGGATCAGCGCATCTCCCAGCTTCGCTCCGCTGTTGCGCCGAACGTCGCCGGGCTTCGCGGTCCCGATCACCGCGAGGCCATAGACCGGTTCGGGGCAGTCGATGGAGTGGCCGCCCGCGACAGGAATGCCGGCCTCGGCGCAGATCGCTGCGCCGCCCCTGAGGATCTCGCGAACCGTCGCAGGCGCAATCTTGCCCAGCGGCATGCCGAGGATCGCGAGCGCCATGATGGGACGGCCGCCCATGGCGTAGACATCGGAGATGGCATTGGTGGCGGCGATGCGTCCGAAATCGAACGGATCGTCCACCATGGGCATGAAGAAGTCCGTGGTGGCGATGATGCACGTCTCATCGTCCAGCTGCCAGACGGCCGCATCGTCCGCGGTTTCCGTGCCGACGAGGAGGTTCTGGAACGGCCCGGCGGCCGGTTGCTCGGAAAGGAGCTGCTGGAGCACGGCCGGCGCCAGTTTGCAGCCGCAGCCGCCGCCATGGGACAGATGACTGAGCCGAACGGGTTGCATGTCCATGTGAAGCCTCCGGTCCTGAATCCATGGTTCCAGACCCAGGCAGATATTGCAACCAACGGCCATCCGACGATGCGCCGCCAAATCAGGTGCCGCGTGCCGGACTTCAACTATGAGGCCGGGATCGTGATCTCGCCCTCAAGCATGATCTTGTCGAAATCGGAGACGAGGACGTCGATCCGCACCTGCCATGATCCCGCGACGGGAAGGACGAGATCCTCGACGCGCCAGCTGCCCGGTCCCGCCTGCACGGCGTGACGCTCGAACGGCTCGATCCCTGATGACGGGTTGGAGAGCGCCACCACCAACTCCTTGGGGCTGAGCGGAGCGCCCGATGGCGAGGTCAGCCTGATCGTCATGGATGTCCTCCCGACCCGTCCGGGATCGATGGTCACCTGGGCCATCGCCTGATCGGCATGCACATGCGCCGACGCCGGTGCCGCCGCAGGCAGAGGGCGGGACGGCACGTCCATCGCACGGGGAGGCGGGGTGAACCGCCATCCGGCAACCAAGCCCAGGATGAACAGGACCAGCACCCCCTCCGCTGCAATGGACCGCGCGAACCAACGTGTCTGTCGGGCCTCGTTCCGGGCCAGCGCCGGCGTGAGCAGGAAGCGATTGACGCCCGCGAGGGCCAGAAGTCCTCCGACGCCGGCCAGCTTGAAGAGGAGGATGTTGCCATAGGCCGTGTCCCACAGCGCCGACAGCGAGCCGATCTGGATGACCGCAAGGACTGCGCCGGCGATCATCAGCAGGACCGCGACGGGCAGGATGGCGGCGGAGAAGCGGTTCATGACCGCCGCACCCTGCGGATCCGCGCGTCGCAGCATCGCGAACAGCGGCGGGAGCGCGCCGATCCAGATGGCAAGGCCAGCGACATGGAGGAAGACAGCCGGCCGGGTGAGCCACTGCGGCTCCGCCGTGCTCGCGTGTCCACTCGCCGCGAACGCAATGCCGATCCCGGCTAGCGCGCCTCCCGACAGCATCCGGGCCCGCCACGGCCTCTTCATCCTGAGTGACACCAGTCCAGCCAGCAGGGCGAGGAGGGCCACTGAGGCTGTGATCCCGAAGGAGGTCTCGACCCCTTGCCGCCACGCGACTCCATCGCCGAGGGCCCGAAGAGGAAGGGCAAGGGCATCGAGGCCCTGCAGGCCAATGGACAGGAGCGTCGCAAGGACTCCACCCCAGAGCGAGATGATGATGCCCCTGCGATGAGAGGCTTCGAGCTTCATGCCGCCCGCGATCCAGGCGGCGAAGAACGCGCCTCCTGCCCCGGCGAACGCGCCGGCATACATGACCAGGCGCGCCGCCCAGAGCCCGACCTGGACCGAGCGGTCGGCGGCGATGATGGTGTTGGGCCTGCCCGCTTGAGAGGATCCGATGGAGAAAACGACGGAGCCGCTGATGGGATGGCCGTCCGCCGACACCACACGCCAGCTCAGGGCATAGGTGCCCGGACCGAGGCCCTGAGGCGGCGTGATCTCAACCGCTTGATGGCGCACCTCGAACGTCTTGAGGTTGGCAGCCCCCTTCGGGCCGGTCAGGCGTAGGACGAGAGGTGCGACGGGTTCGGTGAAGTGGAGGACGATCCGGTTCGGCGCCTGCTGGAGCACGGCCCCGTCGGCCGGCTCTGCCGTTATCAGCGTGGCATGGGCTTGCGCATCCCGCGGACCGAGCGCGATGCACATAGCCGTCAGCAGCAGGGCGAGAAGGATTCGCAGAATCATCGGCACACCCGAGAAGGACGCGCGTGTATCTGTCATACCCGCGCGTCGGAGGTTCAGTGCGTGGCTTTCGCCGGCAGCAGCCTAACCCCGGGGGCGGGATACTTGTAGTCATCCGCCGTCTTGTCCTCGGTCGGGATCTCGATCCAGCGGTCGGCCTTGCCGCCCTCGCATTCCTGCACGACTGGGAAGTAGAGGGTCGTGCCCGGCTGCAGGCTGCCTGTGAGAGTGCCGCGGAAGACGAACTCGTCGTAGTGCTTGTCGAGCAGCTTGCCGGTCCAGACGATCTCCTGGACGCCTGCCGACACCGGCGTGCCATGGTTGTCGTAGGACTTGGCATACGGTCCTTCGATCGTGTCCACGCTCCAGTCGGACTTCGGCGTCGGCTTCACGGCGATGACGCCTTCGGGGATGCGCACGCGCACCTTCAGGGTTGCGGCGCCGTCGCAGCCGTGACCGACGCGGATCACGCCCTTGTAGGTGGACTTGATGGGAGCCTCCTGCACCTCAAGGGTCGAATGGGCAAGGGCGGCAGGGGCGAGCAGGCAGAGGGATGCGGCTGCGCCAAGCGCGCCGAGGCGGGTGATGAAGAACATGATGTCATTCCGGTCGTTCGGGTTGATCGAAGTCGAGTTCGTCACCCGAGGAGCGGCGGCGCGCGGGCTCCCACCGGCAGAACGGATCTGGCCTCATGGGAATCCAGGCCTTTTTGGATGAAGTCGGCGGTTACGACCGTTCCTAGGGGAATTTGGAGAAGTGACCCGATTGGCAACGGACCGAAGGCTGAGCCGATCTTGCCGCACAGAATGCAGCAGATGCGGTGATCCCGGTCCTTGTGGCCGTGGTCGCTCTGGCTGTGGGGGCCGGCATGCTCGATACAGTCGATTTCGGCAGCCGTTGCCGCCATCGGGAGCGCAGGCCTCGACACGGCGGCAACCCCAGGAAGCAGCGTGTGCAGGACCAGCGAGAGCGCCGCCAGGAGCGGGATCGCCTTTCTCGTATGGTTCGGTCCGGGTCCCATGCTGCTAACACTGAGAGGCCGCTTCGTTTCGGGACCCCTTGTAGGCTCACCGGCTCCGGCTCTCTTTGATCGGCCGCAATCAATTCAAACAATGCGAGCCGGGGAACCTGATCCGTATCAACCCAAGTCGCGCCGGCCGGTTCGTTCCCGCCATCGATCGACGGGTTTCGGCTTGTCGGTGCGATGCGTCGAGGTCGTCGCCTCGACCACTTCAAAGGTATGGAGACGGCACGAGGAGATTGTAAAGCTTGCGCTGGTCGCTGAAGAGCGTGGCGGGGGCGGGCTCGTCCACATGGGCTCGGCGCCGGGCCTGCCTGGAACTGCTGGAGCCGCGCATTCACGTGCTCGGCGGAGGAAGAGCAGGAACTCACTGCCCTCGGGGTGACAGATCACGGCGGAGTGGCTCGGATCTGCTCCTGCCGCGAGCCCACGCACCGGCATTTGGCGGGTTAATGATGACTCGCGACCGCAATTTGCGCCGGTTACAGACCTCTATGGGTCTATCGCTAGGTAGATGGCGGAGGGAGCGTCTGTCGTACTCTTGACTAGGGGAATCTAAGGATGTCCGGAAAACCTTTGTCTTCTAGTTATTTACCTCTAATGAGCGTCTACGAGGATCCAGCGTAGTCCACTACGATCCCGACTTTCTGTTGGGGCCCATGTTGGGGCCGTATGTGGAGGGGATCTATGGCGAGAGTGATGAACCGGCTCTCGGCACGGTCAGTCTCGACACTAAAGAAGCCTGGCCGCCATGCAGACGGCGGCGGGCTCTACCTCTCTATTTCTCCTGACGGCTCAAGACGCCGATGGGTGTTCCTGTTTCGGTGGAATGCCCCTGGAGAGAAGGGTCCAGGAAAGTTGCGGGAGATGGGACTTGGCAGTGCCAGCACCATCAGTCTTGCAAAAGCCCGTCAACTAGCAGCCGATGCTCGCGCTACTCGCGCCGAGGGCAGAAATCCACTCGAGGCGCGGAAGTCTGCGCAAAGAGTTCCGACGTTCGGCGAGATGGCGGAGGAGGTTATTTCTGCCCTGGAGACGGGCTGGCGCAACTCCAAGCACCGTGACCAATGGCGAATGACTTTGTCGAGGCACGGTGCCTCCATCTGGAATCTGCCTGTGAATGCAATTAATGCAGAGCATGTCCTTGGTGTTCTGCGGCCAGTGTGGTCCAGGACACCAGAGACAGCAACTCGCCTACGTGGACGCATCGAGAAGGTGCTTGATGCCGCCAAGGCGAAAGGGCACCGGACGGGCGACAATCCAGCCCGTTGGCGTGGCCATCTCGATCACCTTTTGCCATCTCGCCAGAAGCTCACTCGCGGGCACCATAAAGCGCTGCCTTATACAGACGTGCCGGAGCTTGTAAGAGGGCTGCGGGAGCTCGGGTCCATCAGCGCGTGCTGTCTTGAGTTCGCGATCCTGACGGCTGCTCGAAGTGGAGAAGCTATGGGGGCGCGATGGGATGAATTCGATTTGGAGAGAGCAACGTGGGTGGTCCCGCCATCGCGGATGAAAGCGGGACGAGTTCACCGCGTTCCACTTGCGCCCCGTGCCCAGGAGATCATCAGAACAATGGATAAGCTGCGGGCCGGTGACTTTGTTTTCCCGGGGCAGCGTAAGAACAGCCCCCTCTCAACCATGGCCCTGGAGATGCTGATGCGTCGGCTCAAGGTCGACGCTACGGTGCACGGATTCCGCAGCGCTTTCCGGGACTGGGCGGCTGAGCAGACAACTGCCCCTCGCGAGGTCGCCGAGGCGGCATTGGCTCACGTGCTAGAGGATAAGGTCGAGGCCGCTTATCGCCGAAGTGACTTGTTCGAGAAGCGGCGCCACCTCATGGAAGCGTGGGCGACTTTCATCAGCACTGTCGATGCCGAAGGCACGTGACAATAAACAGCCCATCATCCCGCTTCAGCGCAGAGTCCTCCGCGTCTCATCCGTCGAGAAGCGACAAAGTGTTCAGACGTACTGCGATCCAGCGTCGCACATTCCAGACGAGAGCACTCCCTTTCCTGTGTTTTCGCGTGGCATGAAGCCATGCCGTGATCTGCGGCGTGAAAGGTCTGGCGTGCTCATCGGGTCACGTCCTAAATTACTGGAAGGCCGCAATAAAAAATCCGACCGAAAATCGGCTGTGGCTTCATGCCACGAAGTGCACGTTTTCACTATGGCAGAATCGTCAGGGAAATAACAAAGTATTCGTGGCTTCAAGCCACAGGATATATTGCTTCAAAATTGGCGTTTATTGCTGATCAGTGCATACAGCGCCTATTTATTCAATTGGTGAAACGTCCACGGTCCTCCATGTTCCTCCAAGGGCGTCTGCTTCTGCTATCGAGGCGGACCAAAGCGTTAAGGAGGTCGCTATGTCTGGATCGTGTGCGTCAGAGGATGACCAGAGTCTCCCAAAAGAAGGCTTCGTGCGGCTGTCACAGTTCTTAGGCCGCGGCCGGGCACTTCCAATTGGGCGTTCGACCTGGTGGGCAGGTGTCAAGTCGGGACGGTTTCCTCCGCCCATCAAGCTGCTCCCAGGCGTCACCGTTTGGCGTGTTGAAGACATTCGAGCCGTAATCGAGCAAAGCCATCGTGGAGCGTGCTGATGCCTTTTACGTCGTCAAGAAATCCGTTCACGGCCGCCCGAGCTAAGTGCACCAGCCGAGCGGCCACATGCGCTCCCCAAGCACAGAGCTCGGTCTCGCATGTGACAGCGCAAATTGTCATCACTGCATATACCCGGTTGACCCCCGCTAACCTGCTGCAGGCGTTTACGCTTTCTCGCACCTCACTGCTGTCCAAAGGGGCCCGCCTTCTCTCTAGACAGTTGAAGGACGCTGCTCATCAGTGGGAGGTCGTCCAATGAACTGCCGCAAGCTGTCCCATGCCCTCAGGCCTCAGGATGTGCGCATGCTCAGCGAGGCTGCACATGCTGCGGAGTTCCTAAGTCAGCCATTTACGGCCCTCCTGACCGTCCATTTCGGACTGCTCACGCCGAGTCCCGCGGATCCCAGCGAGTTCCTGCGACGCGACGTGATAAACCGGCTTGGCGTCTGGTTTCGTCGTCAAGGAATAACCTGGACGGCGCTCTGGGTGAGAGAGAACTTTGTCGGCTCCAAGCGTGAGCACGTTCATTTGCTCGTGCACGTGCCACGAGCATTTTGGCAGGCATTCCAGACAGCTGTCCGACGCTGGTGGCCGGACAAGAATGTGGCTGATGTTCGTCGCGCTACCAACGTGGAGGGGGCGGTGCGCTATCTGTCGAAGCAGCTCTCGCCACAGGCCCATTTTGCTGTTCGACGCCGCATTGGACGCCAGCGCGTGTGCCCACGGACAGAGGCGCGCGTTGCACCTGTGCTGGGCCGCCGTTTTGGCATGACGCGCAACCTCAAGATCCAGATCGGGGGGAGCATCCCAGCATGACCAGCCCCACAACTTCTTCGACCGAATCGACGAGCACTCTGGATGACGTTATCGACCTTGGCCCAGGCACTGATGACATTCGAGCCGTTGTTCCGGTCCCAGCCGACGCAGGGACTCCAAACCATACGCGTTTTAACCTGTCCCCTGCCCATACATGGCCTGTTATGGACAGCGAAGGACAGCTGGTCGGGTATCTCTGCCTTTACCCTACCAGCACTAAGCAACAGGCGGTCCTCCGCGTGTACGGGGAGAGCCCAATTCGACGGCGGGATTGGCGTGACAAACGCGCGCCCGCTCTGGAGCGAGCCATCGCCGAACACAACCTCGAGAAGCGTGAGCGGGTGATAATCGTCATTGCCCCTCACAGTCAGGAGGTCTCAAAGGCTGTTTTGTCCGAGCTGGACGGTGACTATGTCATAGTTCGAGCAACAATCTCATTCGGTGCGGCTGAGGGCCCGCAGGTGAAGACGGAGCCCCTCTCTTGCCCCACGGTAGCTCTAAAAGGCAGTAGCCAGACAGCGCCGCCAGAAGGTCAAACCACCTGCGCCGTGTACCGCCACGCGGAGAGATCCGCGAGCCGCGAGCCCGTCCAACCAGCAGAGCCAGCTATCCCCGCGATTGAGAAAGTTCAGGGCTCTCCTCCGTTGGTTGCTGAGACTCCTTCCACAGCAAGCGACATGACTAGGGGTGCGGAGCGCTCCTGTCGCGGGATTGTGCACACTGCTGTTGCCTCAATGGCGACAGATCCTGACATAGAGGCACCAGAGATCCCGATGATCCGAGCCGCCGATCTTGTTCCAGAGACCCTCGCGTACATCTGGAAGGGCCGCATCGCGTGCGGCAAGCTAACGATGGTGGTTGGAGAACCTGGACTCGGCAAGTCCTTACTGGCCGCTCACTTAGCTGCGACTGTATCTCAGGGTGCCGCTTGGGCCTCAGGGGAAAATCCTGCTCCGAGAGGATCGGTGATCCTGGTGACGACTGAGGACGACCTCAATGACACGGTTAGGCCGCGCTTAGAGGCCGCTGGGGCTGATCTCAACGCCGTGCATTTGCGCTCTGATCTTGATCTCACACGAGACTTTGAGGCTTTCGAGCGGCGTGTCAGCCGCATCCCTGATGTGAGACTCATCATCATCGACCCGATCACCAGCTGTTGTGGCAGAGCGAACCTCAACGGGACTGCAGAGGTGCGCGCAGTCCTGAGCCCGTTAACGCGCTTCGCTGCTCGGACTGGTACCGCCGTGGTGTTCATCACGCATCCGAATAAGAAGAGTTCTGGGCGGGCACTGAACAGGGCCTCTGGATCGCACGCCTTTGTGGCGGTAGCGCGCTCGGCGTTTTCGCTGTCCGAGGACAAAAACGATCCAGGCCGTCGCCTGCTCTTGCCGATAAAGAACAACCTTGGTGTCGCTGGTCAGGGCGTGGCCTTCAGGATCGAGGAAGTCGCTATTGGGATTGGCGCGGCCCCGCGGCTGGTCTTTGATAGTGAGCCCGTTACCATCACTGCTGATGAGGCGCTGAATGGGTCATATCACGACAGCAGCCGCCGTTCTGCCGTTGATGAGGCAAAGGAGTTCCTGCTCGATTTTCTTGCCGCGGACGCGGTGCCAGTCCCGGACGTGCAGGCCGCTGCAAGGGCAGCAGGGATTACGCTTGCGTCTCTTCGCCGGGCGAAAGATGCTCTCGGCATCAAACCGAAAAAATCTGGCATGGAGGGCAAGTGGCTATGGATGCTGCCGCCAAGTGCGAAGATGATCAACCCGGCCGAAGGTGCTCAAGTCGAACAGATGAGCACCTTCGCGGAGGATGAGCACCTTCGAGTTGACGGCGAAATCGCCAGTAGTACGACTGACGCTAAAGGTGCCCGGGCATGATAGCAACAGCGCCGATCCTCTGCGCCGGACAGGACAGTGGTCGCGAGCGCCAGTGCGTGGATAGGGGTTTACCGTGAAGGGTAGCGTAAACCCCTGTAACCCCCTCTTTGCCAGATGATTTCGTGAAAATCGGAGGACCTCAATGGGTGGACCGGGTTCTGGATACCGCTCCTGGCGGCGAACCCGCCCCAATCTGGCGGAGCATGCGCTTGCTCTAGATCTGCGCGCTCTTGTGCGCGGCGAACACGTCAGGCCCGGGACAGTTACGGTCGGGCAGGTCGTGGTTCGTACACCCATCGGCGATCGCCACGTAACCATCCGGTATAATGCCGACGTAACTGACTTAGATGCGGCACAAGTCGTTCTTGCATTTCAGGTCGACGGGCTTGAGCGCCAGCAGCGCGTGAACCTTACAGCGACCGAGCCACACCTTGGTGGCATCCGCCTATGGTTTCTATGCCCCATCACCGGACGGCGGGCGGGTGTACTCTACTTGCCAGACGATCAAGGACAATTCGCCTCGCGCGAAGCCTATCGCCTCAGCTACCGCTCGCAAAGCGACTCCAAGGTCTTTCGGGGTGTTTCCCGAGCCCAGAAGGTTCGCGCACGATTGGGCGGCGATCTATCGATTTACTCTCCATTCCCTGCACGTCCGCGCGGCATGCACCGGCGCACGTACGAGCGTCTTCGCGAGGCAGGGCTAAAGATCGAACAGGCAGCGCTCGAAGCACTGCTGATCTGGGAAGCTGAGATCGACTATCGACTTTCCCGGGGCTGAAGGTCTCGGTGGCTGAAACACGAACGTCCGTATCTCACCCATTGTCCCCGAGAGTTTGTTCGAGTGCGCCAGTGGGAGGCTGCGATAGGGCGGTGCGCGTGTCGTGCCCGAACACTCTCTCATACTGTACTATGCGCCTAGCCCGACTCGAGCTGGAAACAGAGGGTCTCCACGAGCAGGAGCCGCGGAATTGAGCGGATGACTAGCAGGGGTACCTCTGCCTGTTCCTGCATTGCCGCTCCTCATCCCTTTGAACCGTTCACCTCGCCCGCTCGTCGAGGATAACGTTCTCCTGCATCCCGAGAGGGCCTGAGCGCCCCGCCAACCAGCCCAGACCGGCAACGGTGGCACAGACGATGCGGCCCATAAGGGCAGCAATAGGTCTCGGTCCTCTGAAGATGCGCTTGCGCAGTTGGAGGACGCCCTGCTCTCTCGCCGTTTTCACCTTCCCGCTCTCAGTAGCTTTGTGATCACCGTCGCTCTGGCGGGCTGCATGGCCTCATCCCGGCAGCAAACCACTCAAGTCGCGGAGGTGATGGAGTCGCCCCGCGAACGCGCATGTGGGGCGGTACGAGCCTCGGCGCTTTTGGGCCCGACCCGCTCCGGTTCTTTTGGAGAGGGCTTCGCCAATGCCCAGGCAGCCTACGCCAATTGCATGGCCGGGCTGCCCGTGACTTCCGCTCCCGCCCCAAGAACCATGAGCTGCACGCGCGGCTTTCACAATTCGATCACCTGCACCGAATTTTGAGCATCAAGGGCATCACCCTGAGAGGAGGCGTCAATGGTCAAGCGGATTGATGACAAGGGCGGCATCTATCATGAGCCGCCCTACACCTGGGAAGAGGAGCAGGCGCTGTGGCGGCAGATATCACCCTAGCGCGCACTCACCCGGATCCACGCTGGTCCGCGAGGCCCCCAACCTCCGGCACCGCCTGCGGGACCTCAGAGCCGTCCCGCAGGGGCTGCTTCACCCGATCGGATCAGCCAAGACCATCCGCCACGTTCTGGCGCAAGTTCTGCAGATCCTGACGCGTGACTTCGCCAGTCTTTGGAACCGCGCTCAAGATAGCCCCGCAAGAACCGAGCTGGCTCTTCTACGCCAAGATCGCTGCCGTAATAGAAGTGAATGATCAATGTCAGATGAAAAGACTGCCGGCAGCGTAGAGGCCCTCCGCTACGAAATCGACGAAGACGGGTCGATCTACCGGCATGACGCCAAGGAGGTTCAGGTCTGGATCTCGCTCAACCGAAGGAGACCTTCCACAGTATGAGACGTGGAAGAAAGCTCGTTGAAGCGGGCAACGTCAACCATTTGGAGGTTAGCAACTTCGATCTCGTTATCTCCCGAAGTGCTCAGGCTTCTCTGCCGGCCTGGGCCAGAAGACTGATCTTCAGCTCCCGGAAGGCGCGCTGGAAACGCGAGGTTCGCTGCTCTTCGAGCATCGTTTCAAGTTCATGACCGAGCTCGCGCAGGCGCCGATCGCCCAAACGCTGAGCCTCGACGAACATCGAGTGCTCCTCGGAGGAGGCGTGATGGTCGACAGCCTTGTGCAAAGCCCTCAGGTATTCTTCGAACTCGGGACTGGAGGTCGGGAGCTTCAGTGTCGCGGCCAGCAGATCCGCAAGTTGCTGGTGCTCTGCGTAAGCCACTGGAACATCCTCGCTGACCGGCCGGACCGATGGATAAAAGATCTCATCCTCAATGTGCTCATGGATCTCGAGCTCGGACGCAAGGGTCCGCATGAGGTCACGGCGCTGCGGATCATCCGGCGCCATGTCCTCGATCCGCCGGAACATGCTGCGTAGCAGCTCGTGATGCTCGAAGAGCACCTCGTCCGCCTTCCGGCCCAGGGGAGTATCTGCTGTAGAGGATTGCTCCACCTGTGCTGCGTGCTCGATGTCCTCCGACGTCACCGCCGCGGCGCCGGGTTCCTGCTGCCGCCTGATTTCAATCACACCATCGCGCACGCGCACATCGTACACCGGCTGCGGACAGGTCGACGGGCCGTCCAGCGTCTGACCTGTCTCAAGGTCGTAGCGGGAGCCATGCCAGGGGCAGACAAGTCCCCCTTTCAGAAGCCAACCTTCGTCCAAGGGACCGCCCATATGCGAACAGCGTGCCCCGATGGCGAAGATGCGGCCGCGGCGGCGCACGAGGGCAACGGGAATGTGCGCTCGCTCCACCGCATCCCAGACCTCGACCTTCCGCGGCTGCCCCTCCTCGAGTTCGGTGGCGGGCAGAACCGGCTCGAAGTCGCGCGGCTCAACGCTGCGGTCGGCCTGATCGACTCCCTGCCGGCGCCGGTAGACAAGATGCCCACCCAGATAGGCTCCGACGAACATGACGCCCCAGGCGGCGGCCGTTGCAAGACGTCCCTCTCGGCGGCGCCCGCGCTGACGGAGCGCAATCGAGGTGAGTTGAAGGCCGAGTGCCGTTGTGTTGATGAGCGCATGCGCGAGGCCCACCCGGCGGGAGCGTCCGTGCGTCTGCTGCCAGTCCATCAGACCTGCGGCGGCGGCCGCGACAGCGCCGGCGGCTCCAGCCTGCACGGCGAGATCGGCAGCCCTGTCATAGTCCAGGCCATGGTTCGCTCCGAGCGCCCCGAGCGTATCCAGCCCGAGGGCTAGCGTCCATGTTCCGATGGGAACGGTGACCAGCATCGGGTGGATGGGATGGCCATACCAGGTGCCGTGCAGCGCATTGCGAGTTCTCTTGCCGGGTGTCCCAGCGAGGCGCTGGGGCAGGGCGAGAGCATTGGCGAGGGTGTAGGCCGGACCGTCGAGCCACTCCGCAGCCTCAATCCGGCCGATGGCGGCTTCGGTCACACTGGAGTGGTTCGATCTCATCGGGTCCTCCTGGTGCACCATCCGATGGGCGGAGAGGTTCGCCTCCGGTGCCAAGGCCTAGCTGGCGTCAAGCAGACAATCGGCTCGGACAGGTTTGGTTCGTCGGGCTCGTCTGGCGCTTTGGGAGGGTGCTCAGAGGAACTGCCGTCCTGTGGGGGTGTACGACTTGACCGGTGCCATGCCTTCTTCCGCAACAATGCCTAAGGCCTCAGAATGATCCGCTTTGGCGGTCATGAGGTGACGTTCGTGGGGCGGCCGAAAGGTGAAAGGTTGACCCTAAGCGGCTATCCAGAAGGGCAACTATTCGGAACATTGAAGCGCCTCGGGAGGTTACCGGATCGTTCCCGATCCAGCAGGAGACAGAGAATGGCCGAAAAGGATCTGAAGGCTCTCTTTTTGCACCAGCTCAAGGACACCTATTTCGCCGAGAATGCCATTCTCAAAGCCCTGCCGCAGATGGCCGAGGCTGCGCAGGCTGAGGAGCTCAAGGGTGCCTTCGCCGTACATCTGAAAGAGACAGAAGGACAGGTGAAGCGTCTGGAGCAGGTATTCCAGTTGCTCGGAGAGAAGCCTGCGGGTGTCGAGTGTAAGGCCATTCAGGGCATCATCGAGGAAGGCCAAGAGATCGTGCAAGAGTTCGGCGGCGGCGAGGCTCTGGATGCCGGGCTGATCGCCGCTGCCCAAGCGGTGGAGCATTACGAGATCACCCGCTACGGGACTTTGCTGGCATGGGCCAAGCAGTTGGGGCTCTCCGAGGCGGAAGGCCTTATCCAGGAGACCCTGATCGAGGAGGAGAACACCGACCAGATCCTCTCAGAATTGGCCGAGGACGCCATCAATCCTGCCGCCACAGCGTAGGAGCCCGTTGGCGAGGGCTGCTTAAGAATGGTGGCCCTCACACCAAATCGCCGGCCCTGAGCTTTCGCCGCGTCATCCCGCATCGCTGACGCAGGCCAGCAGTCGATCCAGGTTCGTGATCTGAAAGAGCCCTGAATGCTTGCTTGGGTATGAACCAGGGGAGGAGTTACACCTATGCAGTTGCTATGTTTTAGTAATTGGCAGAAACCTTATCCATAAAGCAATCAGACTGATCTTTTTAACGTTCAGAAGCCGCGATGATGTTGAACTTTCCCTTTCTGGTTCTGTGGTGTCCATTTCGCGCGCTCAGGCGGCGTCCTCGGCAATCTCGTCCAGAGACAAGCCATCCGCCTGCAAACGCCACATGCGGTCGAAGAGGCCGTGCTGCTGGCGCAACTCGCCGGCCGTTCCGTCTTCCACGATGCGTCCTCCCCGCATCACGATGATGCGGTCGAATGCCGAAAGGGTGGAAAGCCGGTGTGCGACGGCAATCACGGTTCGGTCGCGCATGAGGCGCACGAGAGCTTTCTGAACTTCCATTTCCGACTCCGTGTCGAGGGCGGAGGTCGCCTCGTCGAGGATGATGATCGGCGCATCCTTCAAAAAGGCACGGGCAATTCCCACCCGTTGCCGCTGACCTCCAGAGAGCTTCATCCCGCGTTCTCCGACGATCGTGTCGTAACCCTGCGGCAGAGATCGGATGAACCCTTCGCAATAGGCCGCGCGCGCGGCCGCGAAGACCTGCTCGTCGGAGGCGTCGGGGCGCCCGAACCGAATGTTCTCCATAATGGTCCGATGGAAGAGCGTGATTTCCTGCGGCACCACGGCCAGCGCTTCGCGAAGGCTGTCCTGCGTGATCGATCGGACCGGTTGTCCATCGATCAGGATCTCGCCTTCCTGCACATCGTAGAGCCGTTGGAGGAGGTGAACCAGGGTCGACTTTCCGGCTCCCGACGGACCGACGATGCCGATCTTCTGTCCAGCCGGAATATGAAAATCGATGTCGTGCACCGCATCCCGGTTGCCGCTATAGGCGAAACTCACATCCCGGAATGACACCGATCCGCAACGGGATTCCAGGTCTGGCGCATTCGGGACGTCGCAGACCGATTGCGGTTGCCCGATCACGCGGAGGGTCTCGTCGATGTAGCCGAACTGCTGAACCATATCGACCAGCGACAGGGCCATGTCGCGGGAGCCATGCAGAATCCGGAAGGTGAGGGCGCTGACCACCACCACGTCACCGGGTGTAATCCTGCCGACGCTCCATAGGTGGACGCACCATGACAACATCGTCCCGGCCATCACCCACATCGCCACGTCGTGAAGCACGCGGGCCTTCTCCGTGTACATCCAGCTCGCACGCTGCGCCTCGGCCTCGCCGCGGAAGTCCTGGGCGAGCCGCTCCCGCTCACGGTGCCGGGCCGAGAAGGCCTTGACGGCCCACATGTTGGAAATCACGTCGATCAGCTCTCCGCCGACGCGATTGGCGTGGCCCGCATAGGTCCGGTGATGATGGTGGCCCCGTTCGCCGAACAGGATGAGGCCAGCCGTCACCAACACGACGAACACTCCGAGAGTCGCCATCATTCCCCAGTCGATGAAGGCGAACACCACCATGGCTCCGATGAAATCCACGAAGGGCGGCAGGACACGCCAGACGACCGTGTTGGTCAGAGCGCCGAAATTGCCGGCCGTGGACGTGATACGCTGCCCGAGCGATCCCGCCAGGTTCTCGGCGAAATAGCGCATGGGCTGGCCGTTGAGGTAATCGAAGAGGTCAAGACGCATGTCGATGCCGGCGCCGAGAGTTGTCCGGCACCCGAGCCAGCCGCTCAGACGCCACAGGATGCTTTCCGCAGCGATCAGGCCGATGAAGAACGACAGCGCCGTCCAGGCGGCGGAGCTGTCCGTCCTGGGGCCCGACATGGCGTCGACCAGGAACTTCATCACATATTGGACGCCCACGGCGCAGCAAGCCGCGCCGAAGACCATCACGAAGAGAAGGCAGAAGCTCAGCGGACGGGACCTGATATAGTGAAGGATGAACGCCTTGGGCCCGCGCATGAACGGCGGTGGTGGGCGGCCCGGAGACGCATCCTCGACGATGCTGCCTTGTCGGCGGGCGAGAAGGGGAAAGCTCAGATCGGTCCACATCGTACCATTCACCCCACTGCCGCGAGAGCATTCGCCTGTCTGTCCGGTATATTGGCGATCTCCTGAAGCAGCGCCTGCTGTCGGCTCAGCTCGCGTGCCATCGGCATGCAGACCGAACGGCGACCGTCCTGATCCGACGACGACAGGAGGCCGACGTGACAAACGCGGCCGTTCGCCCAGCCAGGGTAGTCGAGGATGGGGTAAAGGCAGATCCCTTCAATGGGGACGCCGACACCCCGCGCCGCGTCAACTTCGGCACAGACATAGTGGAGCCAGGATGGGCGGCCGCATCCCTCGGCACCGGTTTCCGCCATCAGAATGGGGCGCCCATAGCGCCGGTGCACTTCGAGCAGCATGTCATGCAGGGGGCGGTATGCATGATGCCCCATCGGAATGGTCGGCCCTCCGTGATACCATTGGTTCTCGGGGTAGTAGTTCACGCCAACGATGTCGATGGCCTCGGACGCGCCGCCCAAGTCAGGTTCAAGCCTTCCACAAAGCATGTCGAGCACCTCGAACTGCGCAAGGCGATAGGTCTCCGCACCCTGAAGATGGTGCTCGTCGCCCAAGCCCCCCTCCACGTTGATGAGCGGCTCTGCGGTAATGAGGCGCGCGCCCGGATCGACCGTCCGGATTCCGTCGATGGCTGCAATGGTGGCTCGGACGAGCTGACGCTTCAGCTCGGCACCGCGCTGGTGACAGGCGGGATTGAAAAGCCCAACCTCGCCGCCGGCCCACGCCCAGTAGGAGATCTCGTTGATCGGGCAATAGACGGCCGTGCCGTCGGTCTCGTCGCGGATTAGCTCCGCGGCGGTAGTGGCGAACCGTGCGAACCGCTCGACGAAATCCGCTGACCAGATGTCGATGTCGTCGGGCCACCCGTAATGGCACAGATCCCAAACGATCTGAGTTCCCGACGCCCGTGCGGCGCGAACCATCGGCAGGACGCTCGACCAGTCGTATCGTCGAGGAGTCTTTTCGACGAGGTGCCAGCGGATTCCGTCCCGCGCCGCCGCGATGCCATGTTCCGACAGTGCCTGGTAATCCTCGGCTGCGAAGCGCTCATGGCCAGTCGACGCCAGCAGATCGAGCCTCTGACCGTCGGATCTGCGATGACTGGAGCATTCGAAGCCTCCGAGAAAGAAGCTACGGAACAGGCGCGGTTGAAGGGATGATGCCATGCGTGGAGGTTCCCCAGCCAAGAAGCGGTCTGGCCGGATCTGTCCGGCAACGCGACTCAAAACAGCGCCGACGCCACGCCGGACTACAGGTTACGGAAGTTCCCGAGCGATTACGCTGCAACGAATGTGCCCGCCGCTAACTACCGCAACTCCGAAGTTGTTCCGCGCTGGTGGTTGCTCAATAGTATTATTTCTAGATTTGCTGAAAAGTGAGCGCTTCTGAAGCGGATCCAGAAGCAAAGTTGGAACCTAACAAATGTTAATTTGCCCGTCATTACGTGAAGGAGAAATGGCTTCCTCCGCAACTAGTACTCTTTTAGCGGAAGCTGATTTGAAGGTTTATACTCCGTTCAAAGATGATCCGGTGCATGGACGCGCCGGAGCGGGGTCGTGATGGTACATCCTGTGCTCAGCCATCGATAATTCCAGAAACTCATCCTCAAGCTCATCATAAGTTAATGGCAGGTCTACTCCGCTCATCTACGGATAGATCATCTTCAGTTCGCTCGGAGGCAGGTCATGCTGACGACGTCGGTACGATTGACGGGCAGGAAACTCAGCCAAGGTAGCTCGCCAAGGACGAGTTCGCGGCGCGAGCCCAGCAGCGAACCAGGGCTTTCACCTGAAATCTCCGCCTGCCTTGGAGAGCGGCTACGGGCCTCCTACACGGATTTGATGCGCGATCCCATGCCCGATCAGATCGCCCGCCTTTTGAAGGCTCTCGACGACAGGGAGAGAAACGAGTGACAGCGGAACCTTCGCTGCGGCAGCAGATGTTGAATGCCGTTCCAAGCTTGCGGGCTTTCGCCATTTCGCTCACCGGCAACACCGTCTATGCAGACGACTTGGTGCAGACAGCCATTCTGCGTGGACTCGAGCACTTGGACACGTTTCAGGCCGGCACCAACATGCAGGCTTGGCTGTTCACGATTTTGCGCAACCACTTCTATACCGAGCATCGCAGGCGCCGCAGGGAGGTCGAAGATGCGGATGGCGTGATGGCCGCGAACCTCTCCGTCATGCCGGCCCAGGATGCTCGCCTCGATCTCGACGATATGATGGCGGCATTGGCCCAACTCAGCAATGAGCAGCGCGAGGCACTTCTGCTCATCGCGGCCGAAGGTCTGTCTTACGAAGAGGCTGCACAGGTCTGCGGAACCAACATCGGGACGATCAAGAGCAGGATCAACCGCGCCCGCACCCGGCTCGCGGAGCTTCTGGAGCTTGTTCCCGAAGAGGATCTCGGCCCCGACCGGGTCACTCAGGCCAGCGTTGCCCTGCACGCCGCCATTTGACCAGTATTAGGTTCGGTAATGCGATCCTACTCCTCGTCGCGTCGCTCGCTTCCGAGAAGCAGGATCGTGAATCGCCTCGCGACCTGAAGGCTCATTGCCGCCGTAGCGGCGACGAGCAAGGCCCAAGCCGTTTCCGCAGGGGCCTCGCTATGCTTCAGCAAAACGAAGACGACGGCTGCCGACAGAGACAGGCTCAGGATCGAGCCGATGCAGTTCGCAGATGGAATCATCTCTTCTCACGCTGACGGCACTTCCTGGAGCGCCGCAATCTCATGGTCGGAGCCGCAACGACGTTCAGGTGCGGGAGGGTTGTCACACGGACGGTTCCTCGTCGGTCCCCGATCCCGTCACATGCGCCTCGATGGCGTGGCTTTTCTGGACGTCCGGCACCTCGGCCGGCCGACGCTTCGCGACGTTGAACGTGTCGCCTGCGCTCAGCACGTGCAAGCGAATGTCGTACATGGACAGGGACCGCTCGGGTTCCGCCTCGGCAATGTTGGAATGGGTGACTCCCGCGCCATCGACCACGTAGACGCAACCGCTGCCGATCACCTCGAAGCGCTCGTTCTCAAAGACGAGGGCCGTATCTTCGTCGATGCCGATCCCGAGCTCTCGCGGGTTATGGGCCACGGCTCCGAAGAGGCGCCCGAACCGTCCCCGCTCGGCGAAGTGCTGATCGATGATCATGTCCCTGACCAGACCGAGGCCGGGAGCCATGTGGAGGTCGCCGATCTTGTAGGACTCCCCGCTCTTGCCCTTGACCAGCATGGTTTCGCTCATGACCGAAGCCCCCGCGGAGGTTCCGGCGAGAAGACCGCCGCGCTCATGCAGCTCCCGCACCCGCTGCTCGACCGGCGTATCGCCAATCTGGCTCGAGATGCGCAACTGGTCCCCGCCCGAGAAGAACACGCCGGCGGCTCCATCGAAGCAGCCCAACTTGTCCGGATCGAGAGTCTCTGCGCGATCCTTCACGTAAAGCTCCACGAGCTCGCTGACGCCGAGGTCTTCGAAAGCCTTCTGGTAGGCGTCGAAGTAGCCCTCCGGCTCATGCGACGCCACCGTGGCGATCACGAGCTTGCCTCCGTTCACGTGCTTGGCGACCTCACGCAGGATGATGCGGTCGCCCTCCTTGTCCTCGCCGCCGCCGATGATGATGAGCGGGCCCTTTGCGTTCTTCCTCGTTCCGTGCCTCATGGTTCGGGCGGCTCTCCTTCAAGGTTGCGTCCACGGCGATTTGAAAGGACAGGAGCGGGCGTTGCCTTCCTACCCTCTAACGATCAGGCACTTTTCCGCCATGGTACGGCCTGCGCGCCCGTTCTCTCCACGTCGACCTCAAGACGCGTATCAGGCTTGACCCGGAAATCGAGCACCTGCTGCCACATTGCCTCCACGTCGGTGGGGGTGAGCACCACCAGATCGCCCGGCTGCGCCGTGCCCAGGCAGATATCCGCCGCTTCGTCCTCTTCAAGGATCCGCTTGATCCGCTCCTCCGGAAAGCCCGCCGAAAGCGCGCCTTCCGCCAGCAGGGCCACGATCTCGCCCGGCCTGCGACCGCGGCGGGCAGGGTCTTCCCGGAAGATGATTTCGTCGAAGTAGCGCGTCGCGAGCGCACCCATTTCCCGCATGTCGTCGTCGCGGCGGTCGCCCGGAATATTGATCATTCCGATCACGCGCCTGTGGCGCGAGCGCATCTTCAGGATCACGTCGCCGAGCGCCTGCAGGCCGGCCGGGTTATGAGCATAGTCCAGGATCACGCGGAAGCCGTGGCCGTCGAACACGTTGAGCCGCCCGGGATTGTGCTCGAACGATGTCGTGTAGGTCGACAGGGCCATGCGGATGATGTCGACCGGCACGCCCTGCGCGTAGGCTATGGCGACGGCTCCAAGCGCGTTCTGGACGTTGAACTCGGCGAGGCCGTCGAGGGTGGCGGGGATCTCGGCGGCCCGCATCAGGTAGATGCTGTCCCCATCATCGTGGATCACGATCTCGCCGCCTTCGGTACGCCCCGGTTCGCGCACGACTGCGAAGCCGCCATCCTCGATGTGCTCGCGGAGGAAGTCCGTCATGTCGGCACCGCCATGCAGGGAGAAGTAGCCGATCCTGCCGCCGGCCCGCCGATGCATGTCCACCGTCATTGGATCGTCGGCGTTCAGGATGCTGGTGCCCTTCCGGTGCACCGCCTCCACGACGACCGACTTGACCCAGGCCAAGTCCTCGACGGTGTCGACTCCCTTCAGGCCGAGATGGTCCGGCGCGATGTTCGTCACGAGGCCGACGTCGCATTCCGGGAACCCGAGGCCCTCGCGCAGAATCCCGCCGCGGGCCGTTTCGAGCACCGCCACGTCGACCGTCGGGTCCCTCAGGACAACCCGGGCGCTCCAGGGGCCAGACGCATCCGTCTCGACCACGCGGTCGCCGTTCACGTAGATGCCGCTTGTGGAGGTCAGGCCGACGTTCAGGCCCTGGGCGCGCAGGATGTGACCGACCATGCGGGCCGTGGTGGACTTTCCGTTCGTGCCCGTGATGGCCAGAACCGGAATGCGCGTTGGGGAGCCTCGGGGAAAGAGCATGTCGATGACTGGACGGGCGACGTTCCGGGGGCGGCCCTCTGACGGCTGGAGGTGCATGCGGAACCCCGGCGCGGCATTGACCTCGATGATCCCGCCGCCGGTCTCGTGCACGGACCGAGTGATATCCGGCGCGATGAAGTCGATCCCGGCGACGTCGAGGCCGATGGCCCGCGCCGCCCGGCGGGCGATCATGGCATTGTCCGGGTGGATGTCGTCGGTTCGGTCGACCGCCGTGCCTCCCGTCGATAGGTTGGCCGTATCGCACAGGTAAACGACCCGGCCGGCCTCCGGCACGCTCTCCAGGCTCAGTCCCGACTTCGCCAGCACGCCGCGGACGTGGTCATCGACGGTGATGCGCGTCATCACGTTCTCATGGCCCTCGCCCCGACGGGGGTCCCGGTTCACGTCCTCCACGAGATCGACGACGCTGCGCCGGCCGTCGCCCACCACATGGGCCGGCACCCGCTCGGCGACGGCGACCACCTCGCCGTTCACCACGAGGATCCGGTGGTCCCGGCCCTTGAAGCAGCTCTCGACGATTACGCGCCGGCTGTGGCGAGCCGCCTCCTCGAACGCCCGAGTGACCTCCACCGGATCGGAAAGGTCGATGCTGACCCCTCGGCCATGGTTGCCGTCGAGCGGCTTGACCACGACCGGATAGCCGATCCGCTCGGCCGCGCGCATCGCGGCCTCGGGGCTGCGGACCACATCGCCCCTCGGAACCGGCAGCCCGGCATCGGACAGGAGCGACTTCGTCAGGTCCTTGTCGCTGGCAGCGTCGGTGGCGATCGAAGGAGTCAGGCTGGTGATGCTGGCGCGAATGCGCTTCTGGTGCCGCCCGGTGCCGAGCTGCACGAGGCTCTGGTCGTCCAGGCGCATGACCGGGATGCCGCGCCGTTCCGCCTCCTTCACGAGCGACTGGGTCGTCGGCCCGAGCGCCTTGCGGCGGTGAACGCACCTCAGCGCTTCGAGGGCCGATGCCAGGTCGAAAGCCGCCTGCAACGCGGGTTCGCTCTCGTCCTCGTAGATCCGGTCGAGTCCGGAAATGCTCTGGAGGTCGGGCGGCAGCAGCGAGGCCAGGAGCTGAAGCGCCAGGCGGCCGGCCAGCCGACCGACCTCTTCGTCCTGATACGAATACATGACGTTGTAGACGCCGGTCTGGCCGCGCACCGAGCGGGTCTTGCCGCGCGTCACGCGGGAGCCGACAAGGGACTGGAGCTCGATGGCGACGTGCTCGGTCACATGGCCGAGCCAGGTTCCTTCTTCCAGGCGACGCACGAAGCCTCCGGGCTCATGGAAGCAGCAGCCGTGCTGATGAAGCCCGGGCAAAACCTCCAGAAGACGCTCGGTGAAGCCCGGAAGGCGATTGGACGGCCATTCCTCCAGTGCACCGAGATCGAGCATGATCCGGATCATCGGGGTCAGGCTGTAGAGGTGAGGTCCCCGATAGACGCCCCGTTCCACGACCCGTATGGAGCGGGCAGCCGCGTCGTCCGGCGCAGCACTGGCGGCGCCTCCGCGCGACTGATCGAAAAGGCGGCTGACAACTTCCCCAGAACAGACCTGTGCCTGAAGATCATCACCCATCTAATTGCGCTCCTGGCTAAGCCGAAGGCAGGCGGCCGGTTCTGGCCGCAGCCTCCCGTCATCTTGCTTTTATGAGTAATCGGGAGAGGTCAGAAGAACCCCTAGGACTGCTTAATTCTTAGGCTCTATGAATGTTCCGCGGGCAATTATTGTTATGGCTGCCGATGAGCGCTGATTAACATATGTTATTGCTTAGAAAATCATCGCACAAACAAGGTAGTTTTCCCTCAAACTCGCAAAGACATATTGAATTCTTTCTTGGAAGGCACGTCTCTGCTCACAAGTTTTAGAGTGGATCCGCTTCACTGACGCTCAACTTGGATCCCACAGCAGGGGCTTATCATGCTCCCTATGCGCAAAGAACGTACGGCAAGGCCCAACATAGGTTAGCGACCTGGATTAATGTTCGTGGAATGATGGTCCTATCATTGGCAACCGAACCTAGGCGCTGATGGCTGAGAGAGACGTGCGCTCCCGCCTGCAACATGGGCGCCGCCATGCACCCCCCCTGCCATTCCCCCATCACGCCCGAAGATCATCCGCTCGTCCGCAAGCTGGAGAGCATCATCGGCCTGTCGGAGGGCGAGAAGCAGGCGCTCATGAGCCTGCCGCTCCAGATCATGACGCTCAAGGGCGATCAGGACATCGTGCGGGAGGGTGACCGCCCCTCCCGCTGCTGCCTGTTTCTGGAAGGCATCGGCTGCACCTACAAGGTCACGGCGGACGGCAGGCGCCAGATCGTGGCCTTCAACATTCCCGGCAGCATTCCCGACCTGCAAAGCCTGCATCTCGAAACCCTGGACACGACCGTGGCCACGCTCGAGCCGTGCACGGTCGGGTTCATCCAGCACGAGGTCATCCAGGATCTCTGCGACAGCCATCCGCGGATCGCGGCAGCCTTCTGGCGCAAGGCCCTCATCGATGCGGCCATCTACCGGGAATGGGTGATCAACATCGGACAGCGCGACGCCTACAAGCGGATGGCCCATCTTCTGTGCGAGATGATGGTGCGGCTGAATGCGATCGGCCTGGCCTCGGACCGGTCCTGCGATCTGCCGATCACCCAGGCCGAGTTCGGTGACGCCCTCGGCATCTCGACCGTTCACGTCAACCGGGTTCTGCAGCAGATGCGGGCCGAAGACCTCGTCCGCACGAAGGGGACGGTTCTGACCATCC
>JAFAAP010000278.1 GCA_023426505.1 Pseudomonadota bacterium | reverse complement strand
CGGGCGATCTCCTGGCGAACGGCGGGGGTGGTGCGGGCTTGTGGATGAAGGGAGTGCATCCCGTCCTCCTGCGGTGAGGAGATCGGCGTCGCAGGCCGTCAAAGCGCCAAGCATACTCCTCAATCGCGCAACGCACCTGATCCCAACAACGTTCCGCCACCAAACAGCTAGGCGGCAGCCGCATAAGCTCGGAACCAGATGCGAGCTGATACAAGCTTGATGGCGGCCAGGAAGTTCTCCGGGTCCTTGTCGTACCGCGTGGCAATGCCGCGGAATTGTTTGATCTCGTTGAAGAAGCGCTCCACCAGATTTCTGTAGCGATACAAAAAGGTGCTGAAGACAAACGAGCCCTTGCGGTTGCTCTTGGGTGGGATGTTGGCCCAGCCATCTTGCTCCTGCACCTGCTCGCGAATGGCATTGCTGTCGTAAGCCTTGTCCGCCAGCAGGGTCGCGCCTGGCTTCAAGCTCGCCAGAAGCTCCTCGGCGGCGGTGCCGTCATAGGCTTGACCGGATGTCAGAGCCATGCGGATCGGGCGGCCTTCAGCATCGACCAGCGCGTGGATCTTGGTGATCAGGCCACCGCGGGAACGTCCCACGCCACCATCTCCGCCCCCTTTTTACCGCTCGCGCCATGCTGGTGGATACGAACACAGGAACTGTCGATCATGATGAGATCACCGTCTTAAGCGGCCGACACTGCATCTAGGATGCGGTCCCACACGCCGGCCTCACGCCAGCGCACGAAGCGATTATAGCAGGTGGTTGAGGGGCCATACCGCTCTGGGATGTCGCGCCAGGGCGAGCCGGTGCGGAAGCGCCAGAGGATGCCGTTGTGATCTTCCCCCGATTATGTGGACACCGGGTTAGCTCGCTGTCCGCTCGGCCTGTTCGGGCGTGAGGTATCCGAGGGCTGAGCGAATGCGCTGCCGATTGTAGTAGCCCTTGATGTAGCCGAACAGGTCGCGCCGCGCCTCTTCGCGGGTCACCCAACTCCGCTGATGGACCAGCTCTACCTTCAAGGAATGGAAGAACGACTCCATCGGAGCATTGATGCTCCTATAGAGGTCAAGAGGTTGAAGAGACGGTCGTGGGAGGTCTGCTGGCGCGGCAGAGATAGCCGAAGATCTCCCGTGCAACAAAGCGCTTGAGACAGCGAATGATCTCCATCTTGCCCTTACCTTCTGCCGTTCGCTTTCGGACGTAGTCGCGGGTGGGAGAATGGCTGCGCATTCGGCTGATGACCACACGATACAGAGCGGCGTTGGCTTGACGGTTGCCGCCGCGGTTGAGCCGGTGCCGCGAGGTCTTGCCGCTCGAGGCAGGAATAGGACAGGCGCCGCACAGTTTCGCGAAGGCTGCTTCGGAGCGAATGCGCTCAGGATTGTCGCCCACCAGGATCAACATCTCGGCCGCCGTGCCGGTCGCCATCCCATGAGCCTCCTTCAGAGCCGGGGCGCAGGCGGTGGTCAGAGCATCGAGAGCGGCATCGTGGCTCTTGATCTCAGCATCGAGTACCAGCCAGCGTCGGGCCAGGGCACGCAAGGCTGCTTTAGCGGAGGCTGTCGGGTTTGTGATCCCTCCGGGCCGTAGGGCTGCCAAATGCCGGATGAGCGCCATGGTGCTGGTTAACCCCTCAAGGCTCTCGCGCAAGGCCGTGGGAGCGTTGACGATGATCGTCTTGAGCGTGACCATTGCCTGGGTCCGGCTCTTCACGGCCGTGTCGCGTGCCACCTTGAGGTGGCGGATCATCTCGACTGAACTGGTGCCCGACTTGGGAGCCGCACGGGCTTGGCCACTGAGAACGGCACGAGCCGCGTTCTCGGCATCGAGCGGATCAGTCTTGCCGTGCTGATGGCGGATCTGGCGATTGGGGCGGTTGACCTCGATGACGTGAAGGCCTCTCTCCTGTAGGAAGCGCGATAAGCCAGCCCCATAGGACCCGGTCCCCTCGATGCCAAAGGCTCGGACGCGGCCCCATGAATGGGCCCAGGCCTCCAGCTCCTGATAGCCTCTACGGTTGGCCGGCAGGATCATCGCGCCAAGACGGCCCCCCAGTCCATTGATGGCGACAGCAGCATGGGCTTCTTTGTGGGTGTCGATGCCGATGATGATCTCGGCGGGATCGGTATCATGCATTCCTGGTCCTCCGCGGGTGAGACCCTGGCGGGATCCTGCAGGCGGACAGGACTGTGATGGGACGGGTGCCCTCAAGCTCCTATCAAGTCACGCAACAGCAGACCGCCAGGTGCCGCCCGGAGGACCGACACGTCAATGCAATGACACGCGGTCAATCGTAACAAGGGTCAGGCCCTCCGAGCGGCTCCGACATTCTCACAATCTTGGCAGTTTACAGGAGGGTAGCTATCCGAGGAGCCGGCCTTATCGAGGGTGAGACCCGCCACGAGCTTCTTAGGCCCACATGCCCAATGGGCACTGGGGGCCTCAGTCCCGGCGGTCCTACTGGGCTCCCGTTGGCGGCATTGGTCCATCTCCCATCAGTCTCTCGTGATGGGGCTGAGGCGCCTGGCTCCTAGAATAGGTTGATGTGTCGTGAGCGCCGAAATTCGTGCGAGAGGCGCAGGTCCTGCATCCGGGGTGAAGAGCTTGCGGGGTCTCAGAGCTGTGTCTAACAATCGCCCACCAGGAGATCATTCATGCTGCACGTTCTGGCCTATATCACTGCAAAGCCCGGTATGCGCGAAACCGTACTCCGGGAGTTCCGGGCGAACATGCCGGCCGTGCATGCCGAAGAGGGGTGTATCGAGTACGCTCCCGTTGTTGATTTTCCGGCATTCGGACCCTCCCAAACCGAGCTTGGGCCAGACACCTTTGTCGTGATTGAGAAATGGGCGAGCCCTGAAGCGCTCGAAGCGCACGCAGCCGCCCCGCACATGCAGGCCTATACTGAGCGAACGGCTGACATGATCGAGACCCGCGTGATCCACGTCCTCTCGCCTCTCTAAAATCCTCCCTGAAGAGTCGCGCAGCGATTGCACGGCATACCGCAGCGCGACTCTTCAGAACCTATGCGATATCGCCCCTGCTGCTGGAGCTCTCCTTTGATTACATTCTACTACAACCTTGCCCCCAACCCGATGAAGGTGGCGCTATGCCTGGAGGAGATGAACCTCCCGTATGAGCTCAAGCCCGTGGATACCCGTAGAGGCGAGCAGCACCAGCCGGAATTTCTGGCTATCAATCCGAATGGCAAGGTGCCTGTGATCATCGATCAGGACACCGGCGCAAGGGTCTTCGACTCGAACGCGATCCTGCTCTATCTTGCGGAGAGAACCGGACAGTTTCTGCCCGATAGCACACCGGTTGCGCGGGGTGAGCTTCTCTCTTGGCTAATGTTCATTGCAACGGGCGTCGGCCCATTCTCAGGCCAAGCCGTGCATTTCAAGCACTTTGCCCCTGAGCCCAAAGATTACGCCGTCAATCGTTATCTGTACGAAGCGAAGCGGCATTACGGTGTCATCGATGCCCATCTATTCGGGCAGCGGTATATGGTGGGAGAGACTTACACCATCGTTGACATGGCCCTGTGGGGGTGGACGCGCATGGTGCCGTTCATCCTCGGCGAGAGCGGCTGGGGGGACTTCCCGAACCTCAAGCGTCTCTTCGATGAGATCAGCGCTCGCTCGGCCGCTCAGGCCACTGCCGCGCTGAAGGAGAAGCACAGCTTCAAAACTGAGATGGACGACGAAGCCCGCCAACATATGTTCCGGCATTTGGCTGCCTCGGCTGGCTGACTTCCCACGCGTGTCGTCTATCCTCCGTCCAGCATGCAGATTGGCATTGGGCGGAGGTCAAAGCTGTGGAGGGACATAGGTGTCTTGGGGAGCTCCCCGCTGGAAGCATAACTGCTGCGGCCTGAGGTGGAGATAGATCGGATCGAAGCCGCCGATCTGCTTCAGCGCCTCCCAATCGAGGATGGTCAGAACAGTTCCCTTCGTGCGGACGAGGTCTTCAGCCCGCATCTGTTGCAGAACCCGGTTGACGTGGACGGTCGAGATGCCAAGGGCATCTCCGAACTCGGCCTGGGTGATCGGCAGGTCGCAGGACCGGTCCGAGGCCAGGCCGATCGCATTCAGCCGCGCCATCATCTCGCACAGAAGATGGGCCATCCGCTTGTAGGCGTCGCGCTGTCCGATGTTGATCACCCATTCCCGGTAGACGGCCGCATCGATGAGGGCCTTGCGCCAGAACGCCGCCGCGATCCGGGGAGAGTGGTCGCAGAGATCGTGCAGGACGTCGTGCTGGATGAACCCGACCCGGCACGGCTCGAGCGTGGCCACGCTCGTGTCCAGGGTTTCGAGATGCAGGCTTTGCAGGTCGGGAATGCTGCCGGGAATGTTGAAGGCCACGATCTGGCGCCTGCCGTCCGTCGTGACCCTGTAGGTGCAGCCGATGCCGTCCAGAAACAGGCAGCAGCGGGAGGGGCGGTCACCCTCCCGCACGATGTCCTGATCGCCCTTGAGCATCATGATCTGGAGCGGCAGGCTCATGAGCGCCTGCTTCTCGCCCTCCGACAGGCCGATGATGCTCTCCAGCTTGCGGACGAGCGGATGATCGTCGGAAGTGAAGCGGGAATGGCCAGGGGCGTGCATGGCGGTGCTCCTCCTGTTGCAGGCGGGAGCGCACGTCTCTCTCAGGTATCAGCGCCTACGGTTCAATTGCTGATAATAACTTCAATTTATAATACAGATTTATTTTGTCCATAAATCTATGTTAGGTTGGCATCTCAACATCGTGTTTGGCCACGAAAACCGAATTATTTGGTTTTCAGGCGGAATTGATGTCTCGGTTCTTCGATGTGCGCGAGGGAGCGAGTTTCACCTTGCGACAGAAGCCTTTGAGGCCGCCAATGGCGTGTAAGCGCATTCATGGCTCAGCCCTGTTTAACCTGAGCAAAGGCATGCCCCGATTGGATTGGCCTACGATCCAGCGCATTGTCAGCTGTGATGGCTCCCCGCTGTGAACGGCGGGGCTTCCCGGGCTCACGCCGCGAGAGTTTCTGCTTCACGGGCCGCAGCGGTCGCGTGGACCGTCTGACGCAGGCCTGCGCAGACAGGGACGTG
>JAFAAP010000264.1 GCA_023426505.1 Pseudomonadota bacterium | reverse complement strand
GTACCCGCTTTCTCGGCTACCGCGTCGAGTACGTGAAGCTCTTCGCCTTCACCGTCTCCGCCATCATGGCGGGCATCGCCGGCGCCCTCTACGTGCCGCAGGTCGGCATCATCAATCCCGGTGAGTTTGCGCCGGCAAATTCCATCGAGGTCGTCATCTGGGTGGCCGTCGGAGGACGTGGGACGCTCGCCGGAGCCATTCTGGGCGCGCTCGTCGTGAATGCCGGCAAGACATGGTTCACGGGAGCGCTTCCGGAGTTCTGGCTCTTCGTTCTCGGCGGACTCTTCGTCTTCGTGACCCTTCTGATGCCACACGGCATCCTCGGTGCCGTCAAGGATCTTTGGGAGCGAGGAACACGCGTCCGCTCAGGTCCGCAACGTGATGCCGTTCCCTATGCAGCAGAGTAAGCCATGACGGAACCTATTACGCCAACGCTTCTCTATCTCGACAACGTCACGGTATCGTTCGACGGGTTCAAAGCGCTGAACGCTCTGTCCCTCGCCATCGACCATGCCGAGATGCGGGCCATCATCGGTCCGAACGGTGCGGGAAAGACCACCATGATGGATGTGATCACCGGCAAGACCCGCCCGAATCAGGGGGCGGCCCTGTTCGAGGGTGTGCACGATCTGACGTCTCTCGACGAGGCGGAAATCGCCGAGCTCGGTATCGGCCGCAAGTTCCAGACGCCTACCGTTTTCGAGATGCACAGCGTCGAGGACAATCTGCTCCTGGCTCTCAAAGCGGAGCGCGGGCCATTCTCGGCCCTCCTGTCCCGCCACACCTTCCGGGAGCGGGAGCGGATCGATGCGCTGCTTGAACGCGTACGCCTGACCGCACATCGGCATCGTAGAGCCGGAGAACTGTCACACGGGCAGAAGCAGTGGCTTGAGATCGGCATGCTGCTCGCGCAGGAGCCGAAGCTGCTTCTCGTGGACGAACCCGCGGCCGGAATGACGGACCAGGAAACCGCCGATACGGCGGATCTCCTGCGCGACATCGCCAAGACCAGATCCGTCGTGGTCGTGGAGCACGACATGACCTTCGTGCGCGACCTCGGCGTGAAGGTCACCTGCCTGCACGAGGGTTCGGTTCTGGCGGAAGGGCCTCTCGACGCCGTGAGCGCCAATGAACGCGTGATCGAGGTTTACCTGGGCCGATGACGATGCTCTCTGTTGAAAAGCTGTCACTTCACTATGGCGCGGCGCAAGCTCTCAAGGGTGTGAGCGTCTCGGCGGCCATTGGCGAGGTGACCTGCGTGCTGGGCCGCAACGGCGTCGGCAAGACCTCGCTCCTGCGAGCAATCAGCGGTCAGAGGCCGATCTCAGACGGCACGATCCGGTTCGATGGCCGCGACATCTCCCGGCTGAAGCCGTTCGAGCGCGCAGAGTTGGGGATCGCATACGTGCCGCAGGGCCGCGAGATCTTTCCGCTCTTGACCGTCCGCGAGAACCTCGAAACCGGCTTTGCGCCTCTTAAATCCAAGGAGCGACGCATTCCCGACGAGATCTTCGAGCTTTTCCCCGTGTTGAAGGCGATGCTCGGACGTCGCGGAGGGGACCTCTCGGGAGGGCAGCAGCAGCAGCTTGCTATCGGACGTGCTCTTGTGACGAAGCCACGCCTTCTGGTCCTAGACGAGCCGACGGAGGGCATCCAGCCGTCGATCATCAAGGATATCGGCCGGGCGATTGCCTACTTGCGTGAACGGAAGGACATGGCCATCCTGCTCGTGGAGCAGTATTTCGATTTCGCCCGCGATTTGGCTGACCGCTTCGTCGTCATGGAACGCGGTGAAATCACCCAACAAGGCGACCGCTCCGCTCTTGAGGGGGACGATGTACGTCAACGCCTCGCCATTTGACGGCCTCCCGCCGCTTTCCGGCCCTCTGCGACAACGCGCCGTCGGGCGCGTGGCCTTCTCTGCGGCTGCCTTCGACGGACATACTCGGCCGGCGCGGATCTCCGAAAGCGGCTCGATGCGTATCAGGCTCCCGAAGGTTACCGGAACCGGACTCGACGCTGTCCTCGTCAACGCGGCCGGCGGCATTGCGTGCGGTGACTCGTTTCAGGTCGAAATCGATGCTGGGATTGGTACATCTGTGACCGTGGCGACGCCAGCCGCCGAAAAAGTATACCGCTCCGACGGGCCTGTCGCGGCCCTGGTCGTCAGCCTTCGGGTTGGCGCGTCTGCCCGTATGGACTGGCTGCCGCAGGAGACGCTTCTTTTCGATCATGCCCGCTTGAAGCGGCGCCTCGACGTGGAGATGGAGGAGGACGCAAGGGTCACCCTCTTCGAGGCGGTCGTGTTCGGACGCGCCGCTAGCGCGGAGCAGGTCGAGACCGGATATTTCGAGGATCGCTGGCGCATCCGGCGAGGGCGGCGTCTTATCTATGCCGATACGCTTCGCCTTGACGGCCCGATCGCCGCGCTGCTGCGGAAGCCCAGCGTTGCACACGGGGCGCACGTCCTCGCGACACTGCTCCATGTCGCGCCGGATTCCCAAGCCCGACTGGAGAGCGTGCGGCAGCATCTCGCCTCTAATCGATCCTGCGATGCGGCCGCAAGCGCCTGGAACGGCCTCTTGGCGGTGCGCTTCTGCGCCGCCAGCATCGAGGCCCTTCGTGCAGCCGTCTGCCCCTTTCTCGTTGCATTCCGGGGCGAAGCGCTGCCCCGCGTCTGGCTCAGCTAAGGTACTGTCATGCAGCTCACACCTCGTGAAAAAGACAAGCTTCTCGTCGCCATGGCGGCCATGGTAGCGCGTCGCCGCCTGGAGCGCGGCGTGAAGCTGAACCACCCGGAGGCGATCGCGCTCATCACCGATACGGTGGTGGAAGGCGCGCGCGATGGGCGCTCGGTCGCGGAGCTCATGGAGTCCGGTGGGCATGTGCTGACTGCCGATCAGGTCATGGAAGGGGTGGCCGAAATGATCCATGACATCCAGGTAGAGGCGACATTCCCGGATGGCACCAAGCTCGTAACTGTGCATCACCCGATCCGTGGCTCAGTCTCGAAGCAGGTCCCCGGCGAGGTGATGACGGGGCCGGGTGAGATCGTGTTCAACGAGGGCGCCGAACGGGTCGTTCTTACGGTCGCCAATACGGGCGATCGGCCGATCCAGGTTGGCAGCCACTACCATTTTTTCGAGACCAATCCGGCCCTGTCATTCGAGCGCGAGAAGGCGCGTGGAATGCGCCTCGATCTTGCACCCGGAACCGCCGTACGCTTCGAGCCGGGCGCCACGCGCGAGGTCGCGCTGGTGCCGCTCTCCGGCAAGCGCGAAGTGTACGGCTTCCGTCAGGACGTGATGGGGGCCCTCTGATGACGAACCAACGTCAGCCTGCGTCTCTTCCGAGGTCCGCTTATGCGGACATGTTCGGCCCGACCCGGAGCGACCGCATCCGCCTGGCGGATACGGCGCTCGTGATCGAGGTCGAACGGGATTTCACGACCTATGGCGAAGAGGTGAAATTCGGCGGCGGCAAGGTCATCCGCGACGGAATGGGGCAGAGCCAGGCAACCCGCGCGGACGGCGCCATGGACACGGTCATCACCAATGCGGTAATCGTCGATCATACGGGCATCGTGAAGGCCGACATCGGCATCAGGGGAGGGCGCATCGCCCGGATCGGCAAGGCAGGCAATCCTGACGTACAGCCCGGCGTTGACATCGTCATCGGGCCCGGGACCGAGATCGTCGCGGGCGAGGGCAAGATCATCACGGCGGGAGGCTTCGACTCCCACATTCACTTCATCTGCCCGCAGCAGATCGACGAGGCGCTGATGTCGGGCGTGACCACCATGCTTGGCGGAGGCACCGGGCCAGCGACGGGAACCTTCGCGACCACCTGCACGCCGGGCCCCTGGCATATCGCCCGCATGATCGAAGCGGCTGACGCCTTCCCCATGAACCTGGCTTTCACGGGCAAGGGGAATGCGTCCAGGCCCGGCGCACTCGAGGAAATGATCCAGGCTGGCGCCTGCGCGCTGAAGCTGCACGAGGACTGGGGCACGACGCCGGCAGCCATCGATTGCTGCCTGTCGGTGGCCGACGCCTACGATGTGCAGGTGATGATCCACACGGACACGTTGAATGAGTCCGGCTTCGTGGAGGATACGGTCGCGGCGTTTAAGGGGCGGACAATTCACGCCTTCCATACGGAGGGGGCAGGGGGCGGCCATGCACCGGACATCATCAAAGTGGCGGGTCTGCCGAATGTTCTCCCGTCTTCCACCAATCCGACCCGGCCCTACACGGTGAACACCATCGACGAGCACCTCGACATGCTCATGGTGTGCCACCACCTCGATCCCTCGATCCCCGAGGATCTCGCCTTCGCTGAAAGCCGCATCCGCAAGGAAACCATCGCGGCGGAGGATATCCTTCACGACATCGGTGCGCTCTCCATGATGTCCTCGGACAGCCAGGCCATGGGCCGGGTGGGGGAGGTCATCATCCGCACATGGCAGACGGCACACAAGATGAAGGTGCAGCGCGGACCTCTTCCTGGCGAGGTCGGCGAGAACGACAATCTCCGCGTCCGGCGGTACCTGGCGAAATACACCATCAACCCGGCCATCGCTCATGGCGTCTCGAAACACGTCGGGTCAGTGGAGCCCGGCAAGCTTGCCGATCTCGTGCTCTGGACGCCGGCATTCTTCGGCGTGAAGCCTGATCTCGTGATCAAGGGCGGCGCCATCGCGGCTGCACCGATGGGGGATCCGAATGCCTCCATCCCAACGCCGCAGCCGGTGCATTATCGTCCGATGTTCGGCTCCTTCGGCCGCGCACTCGCTTCAACGTCGCTGACGTTCGTATCGAAAGCAGCGGTCGAAAGCGGGCTTGCGGCGAAGCTTGGCGTGCAGAAGCCGCTTGTCGCAGTGGAGAATGTTCGAGGCGGTATCGGCAAGAAGGACATGGTGCTGAATGATGCGACACCGCACATCGAAGTCGATCCCGAAACCTACGACGTTCGCGCCGACGGCGAACTCCTTGTCTGTGAGCCGGCGAAGGTCTTGCCCATGGCCCAACGCTATTTCCTGTTCTGACATGATCCGCGCCACTTCCATCGTCCGCCGCGACAAGGTCGAATCCGATCGGGTCGTCGACGTCATCACCCTCGATCATGGTGACCGCCACCGGCGCCGCATCGTTCTCAATGCAGACGGCGGCACGGTCTTCCTGCTCGATCTCGACAGAGCTGATGTTCTGGACGATGGGGACGCGATCCGGCTTGAGACCGGCTGGCTAGTCGAGGTGCGAGCGGCTCCGGAGCGCCTTATCGCCGTGACCATGGACGATCCTCTCGATCTTCTCACGATTGCATGGCACATCGGCAACAGGCACGTACCGGCCGAAATCACGCGGGACGCGATCTACATCGCCTACGATCACGTCCTTCTCGACATGCTGAAGGGGCTGGGTGCGCGAGCAGAGATCGTGAAGCGCCCGTTCCGTCCGGTCCGCGGTGCCTATCACCACCATGACCATGGCGGACACTCGCATCATTCCGGGCATAGTCATGGCTGAAGCGGCCGAAGTAACGCGAGACATGCAGGCGGTTCTGCCGCTGTTTGCTTGGCTGTCACCGTCATATCCCGTCGGTTCGTACGCCTATTCCCACACGCTCGAATGGGCGGTCGAAACAGGCGAGATAGTCGATGAGAGATCCCTCTTCGAATGGATTTCGGACTTCATGCGTCTCGGCGCCGGTCGCAATGACGCGATTCTGTTGTGTCACTCCTATCGCGCTGTCGAGGACGGCGACGTCGGCGCGTTCATCGACGTGAACGATCTTGCCTTGGCGCTCGCGCCTTCCGCCGAACTCCATCTGGAGACGAGCCAGCAAGGGCGCAGCTTTTTCGATGCGACCTTGGCGGCGTGGCCGTCTTCGCGACTGATTCCTGTCGAAGGAGAGGTCGCGTTTCCCGCAGCCATCGGAATGGCTGCCGCTGCCCATGACGTTCCGCTGCCCGCCGCTGTGAGCGCCTATCTCCTGACCTTGGTGCAGACCCTCGTCTCTGCAGCCATCCGATCGGCTCCCATCGGCCAGACTGCGGGCACGCGCGTCTGTGCAGCCATGGTGCCGGTCGTAAGCTCGCTCGCGGAGGAAGCCCTCAGCCTCTCGCTCGACGATATCGGTGCCGCCACGTTTCGCGCGGATCTCGGCTCTTTCCATCATGAAAACCAATATACGAGGCTTTTTCGGTCATGATTTCTCGCACGGGACCCCTTCGGGTCGGCATCGGCGGGCCGGTCGGCTCAGGCAAGACCGCCCTGATGGAGGCGCTCTGCAAGGTTTTCCGCGAGCGCTACGACATCTGCGCCATTACCAATGACATCTACACGAAGGAGGATGCACGACTTCTCACGGTAGCCGACGCGCTGCCGGAGGAGCGGATCATGGGGGTCGAGACGGGCGGCTGCCCGCACACGGCGATCCGGGAGGATGCATCGATCAATCTCGCGGCGATTGCCACCATGCGTAAACGCTTCCCTGCGCTCGACATCATTCTCGTCGAGTCGGGAGGTGACAATCTGGCGGCGACCTTCTCGCCCGAGCTCGCCGATCTGACGATCTACGTCATCGACGTCGCCGGGGGCGAAAAGATCCCGCGCAAGGGCGGACCGGGTATCACCCGATCGGACCTTCTCGTCGTGAACAAGATCGATCTTGCGCCCTATGTGGGCGCCGATCTGTCGGTCATGGAGGAGGATACAAAGCGCATGCGCGGGCGGCGTCCTTACGTCTTCAGCAACATTCGGGGTGGCATCGGCGTGGAGGCCATTGCCCGGTTCATCGAAGAGGCCGGCGGGTTGTCCGCGGCCGCATAAAGGGGGAGTTCTATGGCATCGAAGCATTTCCTTCCCATCGCGGGCTTTCTCGCAGCGGCCTCTCCCGCATGGGCTCATACCGGAGCCGGCACGACATCAGGATTCCTTGCGGGTCTGCTCCACCCGCTCCAAGGACAGGATCATGTGCTTGCAATGGTGAGTGTCGGGCTCTTGGCCGTTCTCATCGGGGGAAGGGCTCTATGGGCCGTGCCCGCGAGCTTCGTCGGCATGATGCTGATGGGCGGTGGCTTGGGATTGTCCGGGTGGCCCATGCCGGAGGTGGAGACGGGCATTCTCGCCTCCGTGGTCGTGCTGGGAGCCGTCGTCGCCTGCGGGCGCTCGGTCCCCACGGGTCTCGCCATGGCCCTTGCAGGTCTCTTCGCAATTTTCCATGGCTACGCGCACGGCGTCGAGATGCCGCTCCGAGTCAGTGCCGTCTCCTACAGCTTCGGTTTCGCCGGTGCGACCATTCTCCTGCATGTGATTGGGATAACGGTCGGAATGACGGCCTTCCACTCTCCAAGGGTGATCCGTTTTGCGGGAGTGGCGATTGTTCTCGCAGGAGTAGCGTCTGCAGTATCCTGAGCAACCGAAGCGCGATATGTTCTCCACAAGGGCCGGTGATGGAGTCACCGGCCCTTTCTGTTAGGGAACGTCTGGCGTCGTCCGCTCGGGCTCGGCCTTGCTTAAAGGTGCACCGCTCAATGGTCGTTCGATTCCGCTACGCCGCGCTCCCGTGAGACTCCTAAGGGCGTCGCCGGCCTGTCACAGGATGCCGTTAGGAACCCTGTCCTGCTCTCTTTCCAGCGTCCTAAGAGTGTGATTTGCTGGCTACATAAGAGAGGCGAAAAGCTCATCAGGGAGGAGGCGTGAACTGTGACCGGTTCCCATTCCGTTGCGATTGATGTGTGTGACCTTCAGGTCAGCTATGGCAGCCAGCGCGTGCTGCATGGGGTGAACCTGTCGGTGGCGCCCGGCGAGTTCATCGCCATCCTGGGCTCCTCAGGCTGCGGCAAGACCACCTTGCTGCGCACCATCGCGGGCTTCCAGAAGGCTTCCGGCGGCGCCATCCGCCTGTTCGGCCGAGATGTGGTCAACACCCCGCCTGAGAAACGCGGGATCGCCATGATGTTCCAGTCCTATGCCCTCTGGCCGCACATGACCGTGCTCGGCAACGTCGGCTATGGCCTGCGCCTGCGCGGCGTTCCCAGGGACGAGATCCGAACCCGGGTCGCCGGCGTGCTCAAGATGCTCAACCTCTCCGGTCTCGAGGAGCGCAAGGTCACCAACCTGTCGGGCGGGCAGCGCCAGCGCGTGGCCTTGGGCCGCGCGCTCGCGATCGAGCCGGAGATCCTCCTGCTCGACGAGCCGCTCTCCAACCTCGACGCCAAAGTGCGCATCCAGGTGCGCTCCGAGATCAAGGCGCTCCAGAAGCAACTCGGCTTCACGGCCATCCAGGTCACCCACGATCGGGAGGAGGCCATGACCATGGCCGACCGGATCGTGGTGATGGAGGCCGGCCGCATCGCGCAGGTGGGCTCGCCCGAGGAGGTCTTCGACCGTCCGAACTCCCCTTTCGTGGCGAGCTTCATGGGGGCGGAGAACACGATTGCTCTGGACGTGCGCCCATCCGGCGCAGGCGTCGAGGTTCGCGCCCCCGGAGGAGCTGCCACGACCTGGGTCGGCACTGCGCCGGTTGGCGGAGTGACGGCTTACTTCCGCGATGATGTCGCTTCGCTCGATGATCCGAACGCCCGGATCGAGGGCTCCATCGTGCTGCCCGGGACCATTACGCAAAGAACGTATCCCGGCGGACACTACAGGTACGTGGTGGCGATCGACGACCGTCATTTTACCGTGACGGACAATGCCTACCACGAGCTCGACCGTCCGGTGGGCCTGCGCCTGCCGCTTGCGTCACTGCACCTGTTCCCCACACAGACCACCCAGGGAGGATCCCATGCATAGACACCTGCTGGCTGCGGGCTTCGCAGCACTGATGATGACGAGCGGCGTCAGCGCCCAGACGCTCAACGTGGCGACCGCCGGCGACCAGAACATGGTTGACTACATCAAGGACTATCTCGGGCCGATGTTCGAGAAGAAGCATCCGGGCGTGAAGGTCGTGGCGGTCGGGACCGGCCCCGGCGACGGCGGTTCGCAGAAGATCTTCGAGAAGCTCGACGCTCAGAAAAAGGCCGGCGCCGCATCCGACTTCGACGTGGTCGTGATCCACCAGAAGGCCGCCGGCACAATGGTGAAGGATGAACTGCTCAAGAAGTACCGCGATGCCATTCCCACCGGTCAGCTGGTGACGCGCGACACCGCCACGAACGCCCTCGGGACCGACGTCTCGGGCTATGTCATGCCCATGTTCCACTCCCAGACGGCGCTCGCCTACAACCCCGACCTCGTCAAGAACCCGCCGAACTCCTATGCGGAGCTGCGCGAATGGGTGAAGCAGAACCCGAAGCAGTTCGGCTATAACGGCATCAAGGGCGGCATGTCGGGCGTCGCCTTCGTGACCGGTTGGGTCGCGGCCTTCGGTGGCGACGCCGCCAAGCTCGAGAAGGGGCCCTACGACCCGGCCGTCAAGGCGACCTGGGACAAGGCTCTCGCCGACCTGAAGGAGTTCAACAAGAACGTGGTCATCACTCCAGGCAATGCCGGAACGCTCGACATGCTCAACCGCGGCGAGATCGCCATGGGACCGGTTTGGGTCGACATGTTCTATACCTGGAAGGCCGAGGGCAAGCTGCCGCCGACCATGCGCCTGAAGCTCGCCGCGCCGGGCATGCCGGGCCAGCCGATGTACTATGCCATCCCTGCCAAGACCGCGCAGGAGAAGCTCGCGGCCGAGTTCATCGCGCTCGCCACCAGTCCCGACGTGCAGGCGGAGGGCATCGTCAAGCGCTTCAACTGGTATCCGGGCATCGACGCCAAGAACCTCGAGGGCAAGCTCGATCAGGCGGCTTGGAATGCCCTGTTCGCCGACATCACGCCCGATGCGCTCGCGAACAACGGCAAGCCGTTCCCGATCGGACCGTACTTCAACGACATTCTCGAGAGCTACGAGAAGAACGTCGCCAACTGAGCGACATAGCGCCGTTTGATCCTGGCGGGCCGACCTCTGGCGGCGGCCCGTCATTCTTGACCGTCAGCGTTCAGGCTTTCCTCCCATGGCGAGACCATCGTTCTTCGGCCTCCTGCTCATCGCGCCCGCGCTCACCATGATCGCAGCGCTGTTTCTCTATCCGCTTGGGTATTCTCTTGCGGCGGCGTTCACCGAGCCGGGTGGCAGCCTGTCCCTGATGCATTTCCAGAAGGCCTACGACCTCTATTCCACCGATATTCTCTTCACCCTGTTCATCGTCATCGTCTCGACGATCCTGATCGCACTGTTCTCCGTTGCGATCGCGGGCATCCTGACGCTGGGCGAGACGCCCTGGCTCGTCGGCGCCCTCCGGCAGCTCTACCGGTGGCCTCTCTTCATCCCGTTCATCGTCGCCGCCCAGTGCATGCGGACCTTCCTGGCCAAGAACGGTCTGATGAACAACTCGCTCGTTGCGCTGGGCGTGATGGAGCCGATCCAGGCCACCAGCTTCCTGGACTGGCGCGGCATCATCATCACCTTCGTGTGGAAGCAGGTGCCCTTCGTCACGCTCATGCTGGCCGGCGCCATGGCGTCGATCGACCGCGCCACCATCGAGGCGGGGCGCAATCTCGGCGCCTCGCGCCTGCGGGTCCTGATCGAGCTGGTGCTGCCGCAGGTCGCGCAGACGCTGCTCGTCGGCCTGGTGCTCTCGTTCGTGACCATGCTGTCGGTCCTGTCGGTGCCCATGATGGTGGCAGGCTCGCAGCCCACCATGCTGACCGTCGACATGGCTTTCCGCATCAACTCCTACGGAGATTATGCGACGGCGAATGCGCTCGGCGTGATCTCCTACCTGATCGCCGGAACGGTCGCTTGGATCTATCTCAGGCACAACGTGAAGCGGGAGGCGCAGGCATGAGCATGAAGATGCCGATCACGTCCTCTGCCACCGTGATGGAGAGCCCGAGCCCTGCTGTGCGGGCCACGCGGTTCGAGCGCGATCCCGCTCCCTCGGCCGCGAGTGTTCGTGCCTGGAGTCTCGGTTCGACGCTTGCCAAGATCCTGGGGCTTGGGATCTTCGCATTCCTGCTCTTCGGCCCGCTCGCGAACCTGGTGCTCTGGTCCTTCGCCGAGCGCTGGTATGCGCCGTTCAAGCTCCCGGTCTCCTACGGATCGCGCTATTGGGAGGTGGTGTTCCGGCCGACCGGGGATGCCATGTCGTCGCTCATGACGAGCGTCGGCATCGCGGGTCTGACGGTCCTGGTGGCGCTCGCCGTCTCGGTGCCGGCCGGTTATGCCCTGGCACGGCTTCGGCTGCCCTGGCGCACGGCGCTGATGATCCTGTTCCTGCTGCCGCAGGCCTTCCCGTCGGTCGCGATCTACATCAACGTGGCGCGGGTGTTCTACAGCCTCGGGCTGACCGGCACGATCACCGGCGTGGTGCTGGTTCATGCAGCACACGGTCTCGTCTACTCGGTCTGGATCGCGGCGGCGGCGTTTGCGGCGGTCGACAAGGATCTGGAGTTGGCTGCACGCAACCTCGGGGCGTCCCCGGTGCGCACGTTCTTCACCATCACCCTGCCGCTGGCGGCGCCCGGCATCATGGCGAGCGCGATCTTCGTGTTCCTGGAATCGCTCGATGAGTTCACTGGAACGTTCTTCGTCGGCGTCCCGCAGGTCACGACCCTGCCGCTGCTGCTCTACAACGCGAGCATGGGGGGCAACTACCAGATTGCCTCGATCACGGCGCTGATCCTGCTCGTGCCCTCGATCCTGTTCATGCTCGTCATCGAGCGCTTCCTCAGAGCAGACGTCCTCAGCAAAGTCGGACAGTAGATTCGAGACATTGCTGGTGGTGAGACCTTAAGGTTGCCGCGGGGCGGCAAGCGCAACCCTCGCTTCGTTTACATCTAATTCGTTACTTAGTTACATTTCCTTGCCGTCCAATAGCGGCGTAACCAAGGGGAATGAACATGCTTAAGAAAGCAATGTTGCAGGTCGCATTCGCTGTGGCCATCGCGGTGTCGTTTGCGGCCTTCACGGCCAACACGGCTCAGGCCTTCGACTTCGGGGTGATCCAGTCCAAGCGCTAAGCCGCCACGGCTCGTGAAACGGCTGAAGCTCTCCGCTCAGCCCATTTCGCCTTGAAAGGCACCCCTCCTTCGTGGAAGGGGTGCCTTTTGCCGATGAGGATTGCTAAGGCCTGATGCCACATCCTCATCACCTGTATGAGACTCCTGCCTGCCTGAAACTGCTTTTGGTCGCAGACAGCCCAAAGTTTAAGCAGTTACGACCTTGCGTAAGGTTTGGCTTGCAGGCTGAAGTGTCCCGCCGATTCGCCTCGAATCCGAGCGGGACGTCTCCATGCTTCACGTTTCACCTGACCAATCCGATCATTCCCTTGCCGATCAGCGGGATGATCATGCGGAGACCTTCGCCCTCGCGCCCGTATCGTTGTGGCTCGAGGATTACAGCGGCGTGCGGCACCTGATGGAGCAGTGGCGGCTGGCGGGTGTGACGGATCTTCGAGCATTCCTTGCCGAGGATGTCGGGCGGGTTCGGGACTGCTCCAGCCGTATCCGCGTGCTGCAGGTCAATCGAAAGACCCTCTCCCTGTTCGAGGCCGACGATTTGCCGCATCTGGTCGGGAACCTCAACCGCATCTTTCGGAATGACATGCTCAAGACCCATGTGGACGAACTCGTCCAGCTCTGGGAGGGTAGGGCGGAGTTCTCCAGCCATACGGTGAATTACACCCTGTCCGGCAAGCGCCTCGACATTCAGCTGAAGGGGAGCATCCTTCCCGGCTACGAGGAGACGTGGGGACGTGTCCTCGTCGCCATCGAGGACGTGACCGAGCGCGAGACGGCGCGGCGGCAACTCGCGCGCAGCGAGGAATATGCGCGCGGATTGTTCGAGCATTCGCCTGTCTCCCTCTGGGTTGAAGACTTCAGCCAGGTGAAGCAGTTGCTCACGGATGTGAGAGAGAGGCATCACCGACTTCCGCGTCTTTACCGATGTCCACCCTGAATTCGTCGAGCGGTGCATGGCGGAGATTCGGGTGATCGACGTCAACCAGCACACGCTCGAACTGTTCTGCTCTCCCGACAAGCCGACCCTGCTCAGGCGCCTGAACGAGGTCTTCCGTGATGACATGGGCGAGCAGTTCCGGGAGCAGCTCATCGACCTGTGGCATGGCAAGACATTTCAGCAGCGGGAGATCGTCAACTACTCTCTCAACGGCGACGAACTCCACCTGCATTTGCAGTTTTCGGTCCTGCCCGGTCATGAGCACGATTGGTCCCTGGTGCAGGTTGCTCTGACCGACATCACCGCTCGCAAGAAGGCCGAGGCCTACCTGGAGTATCTCGGCAAGCACGATGTGCTGACGAAGCTGTACAATCGCACCTTTTATGCGGACGAGTTGAACCGTCTTGAACGCAAGGGACCCTTCCCGGTGACGGTTGTCGTCGTTGACCTCAATGGCCTGAAGGCTGTCAACGATCAACTGGGCCACGCGTCAGGTGACGCATTGCTGCGCCGTGCCGGGGAGGTGCTGAACGAGGCGGTCGAGAAGCCGAGCTACGCGGCACGGATCGGCGGTGACGAGTTTGCGCTGCTCCTGCCGGCGACGGATGAGCGCGAGGGAGCGGCCATGATGGAGAGGATCGAGAAGCTCGTCGAGATCAACAACCAGTTCTATTCGGGTTTGACCCTCAGCTTCTCCATGGGGGCGGCGACGAGTCTCCCCGGGGAGCGCCTCGAAGCTGTCGTGAAACGCGCCGATCTGCTGATGTACGAGGCTAAGCGGGCTCTTTATGCGGCCAATCCTGAACCTGCCCTGCCGCAGCCCGACAGCAGGGGCTCTGCCTAAAACGTTCGCCCGAGAAGACTAGGCCGCCGAAACCTGGATCAGGGACCCTCTACTGGTCCTGCTCGGGATTGCTTGCTGCCGAATGCCCGGAAAGATCCTTCAGAGGCACCCAGCCGATGCCAGTTCTGTTCTCCGGGACGAGATACGCAAAGCCGTCAGTGATCTTCTGCACCTTGCATGAGTAGGCCCTGCGATCGCCGTCCGGCCGGTAGATCACCGTCGTGCCGATCTCGATATTTGCCTCCGATGCCGAAACATCGGTCTTTGTCCCTGACGCCATCAACCCGTCGGACAGGCCCTCGGGAGGATTGGATTTAGCCGCGCTTGCCCGAAACCGGTCGAGGGCCGCTATCGCGGCTCTTGCCCTGTCTCGATAGCGCTCGTGCACGACCCGTAGGAGAGGGCCCGGTTCACGCCCGGGATACCAAGCTGTTCCACCCAGCTTCGCAAGTTCTTCCGCGACGACTTCTACCTCCGCCTCATTCATGAAGACCTATCCTCCAGGGATGCTTGGTATTGAACTTCAACGAGTTAGTTCGGTGCGGCTTCGAGGCAAAGAATACGGGATCGATATCTGCATCTCCATAATTGAATTGCGCCTCACGTGGAAATGAACATAACAAAAATACTCTATGGTGAACATAGCGACGGAAGCAGGATAGACGTTACTATGTAACTTCGTATGTAAAATCCTGCCTGTTCTTGCGGGACCGTTTGCTCGCGCCGATGAGCGGTAGCGCTTGAAGCTCAGCGGCTTTCGTCAAATCCTCACGCCAATGTTTCTAGGCGGAACATGTTCCGCTAGGATGCCGCCGGACAAATGCAAAATCTCTCCAGAGAATACCAGAGACATCCATGACGACTCCTTCGAGACGCCCCATGCAGGAAGCCGTCGTTCCGATCGTCTGCGTACTCCTGGCAGCCTTCTTCGTCGTATTCCAGTTCCTGGCAACTCCGCCGGCTCTCGGTTCCCTCAGGTTCCTGGCGGCCGCCGAGACATCCAGTCCCCGGGCAACCCTCGAAGGCTTCCGCTCGAACGTCGCTCGTGCCTCTTCGCTGCTTTTGGAGGCCTACCGCGAAAACAATGCCGAGCCCGGATTCTTCCAGAGCCAAAGCGTGAAGGACAAGGTTAAGGAAGCGGAGAGCCTTCTGGCTCAGGCTGCCCGGGCGCTCGATCTGCGGGATGTGCCGCCGGTCGAACTGGAACACCGGCGCCTTGAGGCACCGTTGCTGCTGAAGGAGATCCTGGACCGACTGCCCCTTCCGGATCCGGTCAGCATCCCGGGCGACGCGGAGATCTCCAAGCAGGCTATACCGAACTGGAACGTGCCCGGGACCGAGATCAGGATCGCGCGAGTTTCGGATGGTCCGCGATCCGGTGAGTACCTTTTCTCCCGCGAAACGGTCGGGCAACTCGACGACTTCTACCATGCGATCCGCGAAGAGCCGAACGTGAGCGGGTCCGGCGAAGACCTCTACGACTTCTACAGCCAATCGCCTGGCTACCTTCTGCCGCCGAAATGGTATCGTCTCGTCGAAGCCTTGCCGCCCAGCTTGCGCCGAGACATTCAGGGACAGGCCTTATGGCAGTGGATCGCCCTCGTGCTGGTTCTCGTCGTCGCGGTGCTCGCCGTCCTCGGCATCCAGCGTCTGGCAAGGTCGAGGCAGAGCGCGGCCGATGCATCCATTTCCCTGCCGGCCAGCATCCTGGTGCCCGCAGCCGTTGCCGTTGCGGCCCTCTTCGTCTCCTACATGGCGGACTACCAGATCAACCTCACGGGGCGTGTGAACGACATCATCGACGAACTCTCCGAGGCTACGGCCTATCTGGCAGCCATGTGGGGCATCCTGAAGTTCTCGAATTCGCTTGCAAACCACCTGACTTTCACGAAGTCGGAGAGCATCGATGCCCATCTGGCCCGCGCTTCGATCCGGATCGGCGGCATCGCCGCGGCGCTCGGGCTCCTCATCTATGGCGCGTCCTATCTGGGCATTCCTCTCGCAGGTTTGCTCGCCGGTCTCGGCGTGGGCGGCCTGGCCGTCGCTCTGGCGGCTAAACCGACCCTGGAGAACTTCATCGGGGGGCTGATCCTCTACGCGGATCGCCCGGTTCGGGTCGGAGATTTGTGCCGGTTCGGCAACCTCGAGGGCCGGGTTCAGGAGATCGGCATCCGCTCAACCCGGATTCGAGGTCTCGACCGGTCCCTGATCACGATCCCGAACGCGACCTTCGTAAACATGAACATTATCAATCTGACCAACCGGGACCGGATGCCCTACGACCGCACCATCAGCGTTCAGGCGAACGACAGCGCCGGCATCCGCCGGGAGATCGAGGCGCTTGCGTCCCTGGTGGCGGAGCATCCGAAGATCGAAGTCGGCTCGGTTCAAGTGCGACTGCGCGAGGGGCAGGAGGAGAAGCCAAAGGCCGAGATCCAGGCGCTCATCCTGACCTCGAAATGGGAGGAATTCCTCGTCATTCAGCAGGAAATCGACCTGATGCTGCGCGACAAGGTGTTGGCCGAGGTGCGGAGTGCCAGCGCGGCGATGGGCGCTTTCGACAACGTCGTTCCCCTGAAGGAGGCGGAGGACGTCTGACGAATATCCTGCTTGGCATGAGAGTTATCGGATTCCGACGATCTCGGCTTCGCCTTGAGGAACGATCACCACGTCTCCGATCTCTTTTCCCATGAGCGCCTGCGCCAGGGGCGATACGTAGGAGATGCTTCCGTTCGCGGGATCCGCCTCATCCTCGCCCACGATCCTGTAGGTCTGGATCCGCCCGTCCGTGCGCTCGAAACTCACGCTGGAGCCGAAGCGGACATGGGACTTGTCGCTTGGGGGCGGCACCATTTCGGCCGTCAGCCGGCGATGATTCCAGTAACGGAGATCGCGTGAGACGCGCGCGACTTCGGCCTTGTCGTTGCTCGCCTGCGCCTCGGCGAGGCGCCGCTTCAAGGCCGCAATCTCCTCATCCATCCGGGCGAGGCCGGACGGCGTGACGAGATGATGAGGGCTTACCGGTCGATCCGGCAGGTCCTCGAAGGCCTCTCCACCTTCAGGCTCACGAACAAAGGCACTGCTCATCATGCATCCCTCCGCTCCCGGAGGGAAACGATCGGCAACCGGCTAAGTTGCGGGTAGCAACCCTTAATTGCCGCGCTGCCTCAGCCGACCAACGATCCCGCCCGGAAAAGCATAGACGCTGATGATGAAGAGCGCTCCGAGCCAAAGCAGCCAACGATCGGGATGGATCAGGTTCGGCAGGATCGGAACGCCGGCAAGGGCGGAGCTACCCGCCGCCATGAGAACCTGAAGGTAGCTCTGGGCCAGGACGAACAGCGTCGCGCCGATAACGGCGCCGTACATGGTTCCCATCCCGCCGATCACCACCATCAGCAGGATGTCGATCATGATCGAGAAGGAGAGGGTGGTGTCCGGGCCGTTGTACCGCAACCAGAGCGCCAAGAGGGCGCCGGCCACGGTGGCGGCCAGAGCCGAGACGACGGAGGCCACCGTACGGTAGGCGACGACGCGGTAGCCCAGCGCTTCCGCGCGGAACTCGTTCTCGCGGATGGCCTGCAGTACCCGCCCGAAGGGGGAGTTCACGACGCGCAGCAGAAGCAGGAACACGCCCAGCGAGACGAAGAACACGAGGTAATAGGCGAGAAGGCGGCCGTTCACGGCCGTGCCGAAGACCGGCTCGGACAGGAGACGAAAGGCTGGGCGCAGCGCCTGAGGCAGCTGGAACGAGAGGCCGTCCTCGCCGCCGGTGATTTCCGAAAGCTGCGATGCGAGCACCGCCATCGCCGAGGCGACCGCCAGGGTGATCATGGAGAAGAAGATCGCACGAACGCGCAGGGACAAGAGGCCTATGGCGCCCGCAAGGGCGGCTGAGAGCGCCATGGCGGCTGCGAGGCCGATCCCGACGGACGTCCACGTCGCCCCGAGCCGCTCAAGGGCGATGGCGACGCCGTATCCGCCGATGCCGAAGAACATGGTGTGCGCGAAGGATACGATGCCTGAATAGCCTAGCAGCAGATCGTAGCTCGCGACCAGCACGATGAAGACGCAGATCTTGGCCGCCGTGCTGAGAGGCTGGCTGCCAGAGAACAGGAAGGGCGTTGCCGCAAGCAGGAACAGCATCGCCACAAGGATGAAGGACAGGTCCCTCGACCGCGGCGGATCGGAGGAGAGAAGGCTCTGCGGAATACCGCTGTGGACCTTCGTCTCGTCGAAGGGAAGGCTTGTCGGGGCGGGTGCTGCGGTCATCGGCGTGCTACCGGGAAGAGGCCCTGCGGGCGCCAGATCAGCACCAAGGCCATGACGAGGATGTTGGAGATCAGTGCCAGCTTCGGCGCTAGGAAGCCGACATAGTTGGCGACCAGCGCAACCAGGATGGAGCCGACGAAGCAGCCGCCGACGGAGCCGAGGCCGCCGATGATAATGACGATGAAAACCAGCACCATCACCTCCATGCCCATGCCGGCCGTCAGGGTCTGGCGGTAGAAGGCCCACATCACGCCGCCGAGGCCCGCGAGTGCGGAGCCTGCCACGAAGACGCTGACGAAGAGACGCTTGATCCGGTAGCCGAGAGCCTCGACCATTTCAGGGTTCTCGACCCCGGCCCGGATGAGAAGGCCGATCCGGGTGCGGTTCAGCAGCAGCTGCATCGCGATGAAGACCGCAAGTCCTACGGCCACGGCAACGACGCGATAGCGCTCCATGACGATGTCGCCCAGCACGAAGGCGCCACGTAGCGTCTCAGGCAGCGGGATCGGGATCGGGGAGGCGCCCCAAATGGCATGGATCGCCTGTTCGGCGACGATCAGCCCGCCCATGGTGACCAAGATCTGCTTGAGGTGGCTGCCATAGACCGGGCGCACGATCACGCGTTCGAACACGGCGCCGACGACACCGGTCACGGCCATGGCGACGAGGATGCACAGGAGAAGAAGCGCAAGGTTCAGTCCCACGGACTCAGCCTGGGCCCAGCCGGCGAGGGGGCCCAGCACCAGGAGCGTCGCGTAGGCTCCGAGCGAGATGAACACGCCGTGCCCGAAATTGATGATGTCCATGAGGCCGAAAACGAGGGTCAGGCCCGATGCCATGAGGAAGATCATCATCCCCATGGCGAGGCCTGCGACGGTGAGCGTCACCCAGGTCGAGGGCTCGCCGACGAACGGCAGCGCAAGGAGCGCCAATGCCGGGACGAGGGCGAGGGGAACCCAATCCGTCTTCGTGCGCGGAAGCTCGGCAGCGGGCGTGGCATCGGCGGTCATGTCGCTCATTGGTGGGCATCCAGGGAGAGGCCGAGCAGGCGCTGCTGAAGGGATTGGTCCGCCACGAGGTCGCTCATGCGGCCCGAATGCACGATGCGGCCGTCGTCCATCACCAGCACGTCGTCGCCGAGCGCAGAGGCGGCATAGAAGTTCTGCTCCACGAGAAGGATCGTCTCTCCCGCCGCCTTCAAGGCCTTGAAGGCCTCGATCATGCTGCGCACCATTACGGGCGCAAGGCCTTTGGTCGGCTCGTCGACGAGAAGGAGGCGACGCGGCTCCGCGATGGCCCGGGCGATGGCGAGCATCTGCTTCTGCCCCCCGGAGAGATTCCCGGCCGGCAGGTTCCAGAACCGCCTCAGCGCGGGGAAAAGCCCCAGCATCCAGTCGAGCCGGGCACTGTCGACGGGACCGCTGCGGGCTGCGAGAACGATGTTCTCACGCACTGTGAGATCCGTGAAGATTCCCATGGATTCCGGCACGTAGGCGATGCCCGCGCAGGCGATGTCGGGCGTGGCGCTCGCAGTGATATCGCGCCCATCGAAGCGGATGCGACCTGCGGAGGCCTGCCACAGCCCCATGATCGTGCGAAGGGTCGTGGTCTTGCCGGCACCGTTGCGGCCAAGCAGCATCGTCAGGCTGCCGGCCTGAACACTGAAGCTGACGCCATGAAGGATATGATAGGGACCGATATGGGTCTGGACTGCCTCCAGCTGGAGCAAGGGCTCAGGCACGGGCAGCCTCCAGTCCGAGATAGGCCTCCTGCACCACCGGCGAGGCGATCACCTCCGCCGGCTCGCCATCGGCCACGAGGTTGCCGTTGTGCAGCACGACGATGCGGTCGGCGAGCGAACGCACCACATCCATCTTATGCTCGACGAGGAGCACGGTGGCGTCGCCGCGTTGCTTGATGTCGTGAATCAGTTCGAGCACGGTCGGAACCTCGTCGACGCTCATGCCCGCGGTCGGTTCGTCGAACATGAACACCTTCGGCTCCATGGCGATGAGGAGCGCCACCTCGAGCTTGCGCTGGTCCCCGTGCGAAAGAGCCTTCGGCGCCACATGCCGCTTGTCCGACAGGCGCACACGTTCCAGTACGGCCTCCGCCTTCTCGATCAGGTCGCGGCGGCTGTTCCACACCTTGAGGAGGGACCAGCCGGCATCGGCGCGGCTCTGGACCGCGAGGCGGACATTCTCGAGTGCGGTCAGCTGAGGAAAAAGATTGGTGAGCTGAAAGGCGCGGCCGAGGCCTCGCTTGGTCCGCGCCGAGGCGGGGAGCATGGTTACGTCCTCGCCCTCGACCAGCACCTGTCCCGCCGTAGCGCGGAGTTGGCCTGAAACGAGGTTGAAATAGGTCGTCTTGCCGGCGCCGTTCGGGCCGACAATCGCGGTCAGCGTGCCGGGCGTGAACCGGCACGAGACGTCGTTGACGGCCACATGGCCGCCGAAACGAATCGTGAGCCCGCGCGTTTCGAGCGCGGGCGCTGTCATTGTTGAAGCCACCTGTGATCAGCGCTTGTTGCGGATCGGGATCGGCATCTTGTCGGCCGGGATCGTGTCGACGAGATCCAGCAGGTCGTTCGCGTCCTTGCCATCGGCCTTGACCTTGAAGTGGTACATGACCTGGAGCGCCTGGTGGTCCTCCTTGCGGAAGGTCATCGGTCCCTTCGGCGTTTCGAACGTCATGCCTTCCATGGTCGTGATGAGCTTCTCGGAATCCGTGCCGCCTGCTTTCTGGATGGCTGTCACGGCCGCGGAGGCAGCCGCGAAGCCGCCTGCGGTGAAGAAGTCCGGCGGCGAGTTGTAGCGCTTCTGGTGCTCGGCGACGAGCCAGTCGTTCATCGGGTTCTTCGGGAAGGCATAGTAGTAATACACCGCGCCTTCCATGCCCGGATAGTTCTTGTAGATCTGCATGGCAGGGAGGATGTTGCCCCCCGGCGCAATCTCGATCCCGAAGCGTTCAGGCTTCAGATCCGCGATCTTCGGCAGGGGATGTTGGCCGGCCCAGATGATGTTGATGATCTTCTTGCCCGGTTTGTCCTTCAGCGCATCGAAGATGCGCTGGGCGGAGGCGGTGAAGTCCGTGGCGTTCTGGGGCGTATATTCCTCGAATACGACCTTGGCGTTGGGACGGATCTGCGAAAGTGCGCTCTTGAGCGCCGCCACGCCGTCGCGGCCGAAGGCATAATCCTGCGCCAGCGTCGCGATCGAGACGTCGCCGCTTGCCGGAATCGCAGCAGCGGCCCCGTAGGCGTCCTGGGTCGAGTTGCGGGCGGTGCGGAAGATGAAGCGGTTCCACTTCTCGCCGGTGATCGCATCGGCCACGGCGGGCTCCACGATCAGGACCTTGCCATTCTCTTCGGCGACGGGAAGCATGGCGAGCGCGGCGGCCGAGGAGGTCGTGCCGACGGCGATGTCGACGCCGTCGTCATTGTAGGCCTGTTCGAGCAGCGTCTTGGCAAGGTCCGCCTTGAGCTGGTCGTCCTTGACGATGACGGAGATCTTGCGACCGTTCAGCGTCATGCTGCCCTTGGTGAGGTATTCCAGCCCCATCATGAAGCCGGCCTCGGTCTGCTTGGCATAAGCCTCGAGCGGACCGGTCTTTCCGGCGATCAAGGCGATCTTGATATCCTGCGCGAAGGCGCTGGAGGACAGCAAAAGCGCTGCCGTTGCGGCAGCAATATTGAGCTTCAGGCGCATCGAACTCCCCAATGTCTTTTATAGCGTCATTCACGCTTCCGGCCGCGCCCCTGTCAAGGACGACTCTCGGACCATCTGTGGAGTGCCTTTAAGCCTCCGGAAGGATGGGGGGCGCGACGTCCCGCTCGCGTTTGGCCGCTTCGCGTTCGAGGATCAGAAGGCCGAGCCCGGCGGCGCAGATCACGCCCGCGCCGACCAGGGTCCAGAACTGGACGACGTCTCCGAAGAAGATGTACCCGAGCACGATGGCCCAGACGATGAGCGTATATTGGTAGGGCGCCACGATCGACGCGGGGGCGACCTTGAGCGAGCGGTTGACGCAGGCATGGCCTGCCATCGACACGATGCCGAGAAGGAAGAGGCCGGCAAGGTCGAGCGGTCCGGGACTCACCCAGGCGAAGGGGGCGGCCGCCAGGCCGAAGATCAGGGCGCCGAGGATCTGGCCGAGGACGAGCGTGGCGTCGTGGGTCTCGCGCAGCTTGCGGGTCGTGATCATGAGCAGGGCGTAAAAAACGCTGCCTGCGAGGGCGATCAGCGCCGGTAGTGAAATCGTGGCCGGCGAAGGACGCAGGGCGATCAGCACGCCGACGAAGCCGACGGCGATCGCGGTGATCCGCGGCCAGTCGAGCCGCTCGCCGAGCCAGAACACCGCAAAGGCCGCCACGTAGATCGGCGCTGCGAGGTAGTAGGTCATCACATCGGCCAAAGGCAGATAGGTGACGGCCCAGTAGAAGCAGGCGACCTCGAGGGTCGAAAGCGTGATCCGCACCGCGTGCAGGCCGGGCTGGGGCGGAATGGCGAAGGAAACCTTCTGGCGCCGCATAAGGGGCAGCAGGACCGCCAAGGCGGCGATGCTGCGCAGGAGCAGGACCTGGCCGACGGAATAGGTCGCGACGAGCCACTTGCCCATCACGTCGTTCATGGAGAACAGGAAAACGCCGAGCAGCATCAGGGCGATGCCGAAGGGCACGCCCGAACGAATCTTGGAGGTATCTGGCAGGGACATGGGCAACCCGGATCAAGCGCCGCCGGCGCGATGCATCCATGGGTGATCCGTATGTAATTGACAAGCGGCTGCTTGGAAGGAGCGTCTAGAAGGTCTTGGCGCCGTTCACCGGCAGCATGATGGCGTAGAGGGAAGTCGTCGCACAGATGAAGAGGCGATTGCGCTTCACGCCTCCGAAGACGACGTTCGCCACCGCTTCGGGCACGAGGATCTTGCCGATCAGGGTCCCGTCAGGGTCGTAGCAGTGGACGCCGTCTCCCGCGCTGGTCCAGATGCGGCCCGCCTCGTCGAGCCTGAAGCCGTCGAAAAGACCGCTGGTGCAGGTGGCGAAAACCTCGCCGCCGCTCAGGCGGCCGTCACGGCCAACATCGAAGACCCGGATGTGCCGTGGACCGTCCGGAACGTGGGTCGCGCCCGTATCCGCGACATAGAGCTTTGTCTCGTCAGGCGAAAAGGCGAGACCGTTCGGCCGGACGAAGTCGCTGGCGACGATCGTGACGTCTCCGCTGTGCGGGTCGATGCGGTAGACGTGGCAGGCCCCGATCTCGCTCTCCGCCTTGTGGCCCTCATAGTCGGAGTCGATGCCGTAAGCCGGGTCCGTGAACCAAATCGAGCCGTCTGACTTGACCACCACGTCGTTGGGGCTGTTGAGGCGCTTCCCCTGGTAGTGGCTCGCCAGCACCGTAATCGTGCCGTCATGCTCCGTTCGCGTCACCCGCCGCGCGCCGTGCTCGCAGGTGACAAGGCGCCCGCGCTGGTCGACGGTGTTGCCGTTGGAATAATGCGACGGCGCCCGGAAGACGCTGACCGCATCCGACGTCTCGTCGTAGCGCAGCATGCGATCGTTAGGCACGTCGCTCCAAACCAAGTAGCGCCCGGCCGGAAAGTAGGCAGGGCCCTCGGCCCAGCGACATCCCTCGGCCAGTTTCTCGAGACGTGCCGTCGGGATGACGAGGCGCCGGAAGCGCTCGTCCTGGATCACCGCGACGTCCCTGATCATCGTGAGACTGCCCGCTCAGTGCGCCATCAGCACGGGGATGGCGGTGTTGCTCAGGATGTGGCTCGTGGCGCCGCCGAAGAACATCTGGCGCAGGCGGCTCTGCGTATAGGCCCCCTTCACCAGGAGGTCGCAGCCGAGGGCGCCGGCCTCGGACAGAATGACATCCCCCGGACGGCTGTTCGGATCCGGCACAGTGATCGTCTCCGCTTGGATGCCGCGCCGGCCCAGCGAGCGGACCAATTCGACGCCGGAGGGACCGGGGACGCCCCAGTCCTCCAGCTCGAGCACGACGACCCGGCGGGCCCTTTCGAGAAGCGGAATGGAGCCGAGCACGGCCCTGGCGGTCTCGGTGCTCCGGTTCCAGGCGATGACGACCGTTTCGCCCAATGTCTGCGGGAAGGTCGGGGGTGCGATGAGGACGGGCCGACCGGTTTCGAACAGTGAGGCCTCGACGGTCGACAGGCGGGTCTGGCCGTTGCCGCCGTCGGGTCGGCCCACCACGGTGATGTCGAAGACTCGGCCATAGGCGCCGAGGAATGCGTCCTCCATCAGGCCATCCTGGCGCCAGCCATAGCTGAGAGTGGCGAGACCGGCGGCCGCGCGCTGCACCTGCTTCGTGACCATGAAGGCCTCGAAGCGCTCCCGGCAGGCCCGCGACATCTCCATACGGTTTTCGGGGGTGATGGGCGAGGGGACCCCGATCGCGATATCGACCGGGAGCACGACCGGATAGTCGGGCGTGATCGCAAGGCCTTCGATATATGCGTCGAAGGCCCGGCCCAGGAGAAGGGCTGTCTCGAGGATCGGGTCGACCACGCCGTGGTCTTCGATGGGAACGAGGATGCTTTTCATATCGGTATTCTTGCGCTCAAAGTTCCCCTCGGCAAGCCCTACGGTCAAGGTTATGGCTGTACCACGGCTGGCGACCAGATGAAGGGCGTGATGATCGAGAGGGCCTGGAACCCGCGCCGTTCGAGGATGGGAAGGCTCATCGGGCTGCAATCCACCGTCAGCCAGCGGCATCCGCGCTCACGCGCATTCGCCGCCCGGATGGCGACGAGGGTCGAATAGACGCCCCGGCGCCGCCATTCCGGCAGCGTCGAGCCGCCCCAGAGGCTGCCGAAGCTGTCGCCGCGTTTGTGGCGCATCCAGCCGACGCTGACCGGCTGGTCACCGTCATAGGCTGCATAGATGTCGATGCTGTCGGGATCGGCCTGCTTCTCCCGTGCAATCGTGTCTGCGAGCCATGACGCATGAGCGGCATCGCGGTAAACCGCCTGGTTTACGGTGGCGATCGCGCCCAGCCGGGACGGTTCGACGAGACGCTCGATCCTGATCGAGTCCGGGAGTGGCGGCGCCTCGAATGCGCGTGCGGTATCCAGGGCCACGAAGGTTTCGGGCTCTTCGGGGCGGAAACCCGCTGCCAGCAGCCTCTCCGGGAGATCGGCCGGTTCATCGTGGCTATGGTGCTTCCATTCAAAAGCGTGTCCGAGGGCTCCGAAATAGGCGATCTGTTCGGCAATCGCTGAATCGGCATCGGCTGCCGGATCGATCCATAAGACCGCATTGCCATGCGCCTCAGGGTCAGGCCCAATCAGGCGTATCACCGGCCCGACGCGGTCAGTGCGAAAACCCGGCGCCGGACTGCCGGTCCAGCAGCGCACTTCCTCGTCATACCGGCTCAAGATGTCAGCCGACTTCATTGGATCCCGTATGTCCTGTCGATCGAGGCTAGACGACCTTAAAGTCCTTCGGGTCCCATGAGACCTTCGGGTAGGTCGGGTTCATCTCCTCCAAGGTCGCCCTCACGATCGACGCGATGGCGGCATTGCGCACCCATTTGCGGTCGGCCGGAATCACATGCCACGGCGCCCATGGAGTCGAGCAGCGATTCAGCATGGTTTCGTAGGCGTCCTGGTATTCGTCCCAGAGCTTGCGGTCGTCGAGATCGCCGGCGTTGAATTTCCAGTGCTTCTTCGGGTCGTCCAGGCGCTCCTGGAGCCGCTCGGCCTGCTCCTTCTTGGAGATGTGGAGCATGAATTTGAGGATGACGGTGCCGTTCTCGGTCAGCATGCGCTCGAAATCATTGATCTGGGCGTAGCGCTGCTCGATCGTCTCCTTCGGGGCAAAGCCACGGACCTTCGCGATCAGCACGTCCTCATAGTGCGACCGGTTGAAGATGCCGATCGTTCCGCGTCTCGGGACGACCGCATGAACGCGCCAGAGAAAATCATGCGCCATCTCGGTTTCGGAGGGTTGCCGAAAGGCCGTGACCGATACGCCCAGCGGACCCGTGGCGTTGAAGACGCCGCGGATGGTGCCGTCCTTGCCGGACGTGTCCGTGCCTTGAAGAATGACCAGGAGCGCACGCTGTCCTTCCGCATAAAGGCGGTCCTGGAGCGCATCGATCTCATGAGCGACCATTTCCGTTTCGATCTTCGTCGCTTCATCGTCGTCGAAGCCGCATTTGTCGCGCGGATCGCGATCCTTCAGATCGAACGCCTTGCCCGGCTTTACACGGAGCTTTTCTATCAGTTCCTTGCCTCGATCAGCCATGTACATCCTCCCAGGCTCGCTCAGAACGATAGTGCATGCATCTGCGAAAGGAAGATCTGGATGGAGACCGCAAGCATCTTTACGGCCTCCGGCGTGAACCTTACCAAAGGAGCACCAGCGACGGATTCGAGGGCCAAAACAATGCTCGCGCTCTACTATTTTCCCGGCAACGCCAGCCTGCTGCCGCACATGATGCTGCGGGAGATCGGAGCGCCTTTCGAGATGCGCCTCGTGGACCGGAGCCAGAACGCGCAGAAGAGCGCAGATTATCTGAGGCTCAACCCGAACGGCCGCATTCCGGTCCTCGTCGACGGCGACCTCGTCCTGTTCGAGACCGCAGCCATCGCCCTGCACCTCGCCGACAAGTTTCCGGATGCGGGCCTCGCTCCAGCCGTCGGAACGCCGGAACGGGCAGAGTTCTACAAGTGGATGGCGCATCTCACCAACACGCCGCAGGCGGAATACCGCGCCTGGTTCTACCCGCACGAGCACGTCAGCGATGAGGCGGCGGCGCCGAGCGTGAAGGAAGCGGCCCGGCAGCGGCTGGAGCGCATGTTCGACGTGATCTCGGACCAACTCGGCGACCGGCAGTGGCTGCTCGGCGACCGGTTCTCGGCGGCCGATCTCTTCCTCCTCATGCTGATCCGCTGGGGACGGGGCATGCCGCGTCCGCCGCGCGATATCCCGAACCTGAAGGCCTTTGCCGATCGCGTCCTGGCTCGGCCGGCCGTGCAGGAAGCCTTCCGGGTCGAAGGCATCCAGGCGCCTTACGTCTGAGGCGGGTCAGCGCTTGGCTTTGCGCCGGGTGCTCTTGGCCTCCGGAAGCGTTTGGTCGATCAACGGCAGATCGGCCCACGGATCCTTCTTGAGCCTGCGAAGCCTCTCGGGAAGGTTTTGGACGGTGAACCCGTTCGGCCTCAGGTCCGGCGTCAGCTCGTCCCACGAAACGGGTGTCGCGACAGGAGCGCCGGGTCGCGACCGCGTCGAATAAGGGGCGACCGCCGAGGCCTCACGGTTGTTGCGCAGGTAGTCGATGAAGATGCGGCCTTCGCGTTCCTGCTTCACGGAGGTGGTCGTGTAGCGGCCGGGCTCGTCGACCGCCATGGCCTCGGCGAAGCCGCGCGTGAAAGCCAGCGCATCCTTCCAGGCTGCGCGCGGGGTCAGCGGCACGACCACATGCAAGCCCTTGCCGCCGGTCGTCTTCACGAAGCTCACGAGGCCCATGCCTTTCAGGCGCTCGCGCACGGCGGTTGCGGCCTTGATCACCTGGGGCCAGTCCACGCCCTCGCCCGGATCGAGGTCGAAGATCAGCCGGTCGGGCCGCTCCAGGTTTTTGAGGGTCGCTCCCCAGACATGCATTTCGAGAACGCCTGACTGAACGAGCGCCATCACGCCCTGGATGTCGCGGACGGTGAGCACCTCTTGTTCGCCGTCCTTGCTGTCGGGAACCATCTGGCGGTGGATAAAGTCGCTCAGACCGGCCCAGGAATGCCGCTGGACGAAGCATTTTTTGGCTGAGCCGGACGGGCAGCGGATGAGGGTGAGGGGGCGGTCGACGAGATGCGGCAGGATCCAGTCGGCGATCCCGACATAGAACTCCGCCAGTTCCTGCTTCGTCAGGCCCTGCTCCTCCCACAGCACCCGGTCGGGATGGGAGAGGGACACGCCGGCAACATCGACCCGGTGGTCATCCTTGCTCTTTTCTGAAGTCGATGCCCGCTTGGCCGCCCCTTTCGGCGAATCGGCCTTGGCGGCGGATTTTTTCGCAGCGGCTCGCTTCTTCGCCGGGGCTTTCGCCTGCTTGCCTGAAACCTCCTCGATGGTGCGTCCGGTCTTCACCGAGAGGGGCGCCTCGTCCAGGATGTCCGGATCATCCGCGCCGCGGGCAAAGGCGTCTTCGGCCTTGATCAGGAGCCATGATTCCTGACGCTCCCGCGGGCGCTTCGCCATGCGCACGAGATGCCAGGTGCCATGGAGCTTCTCTCCATCGAGGCGGAAGGTCAGGCGGCCGTTCTCATAAGCTTCGTGCGGGTCGCCTTCCGGTTCCCAGGTCCCCCGGTCCCAGAGCAGCACCGTGCCGCCGCCATATTGGCCCTCCGGAATCGTGCCTTCGAAATCTCCATAATCGACCGGGTGATCCTCGACGTGGACGGCGAGGCGCTTCTCGCCCTTGACGAGGCTGGGCCCCTTGGCGACCGCCCAACTCTTCAGCACGCCGTCCAGTTCGAGGCGGAAGTCGTAATGGAGCCGGGAGGCGTCGTGCTTCTGGACGACGAACGAGAACCCGGCTCTGCGAGCGGCCCTGCCCGCCGGCTCGGAGGTCTTGGTGAAGTCGCGCTTGGCGCGATAGGGAGCGAGCTTTGCCATGGCGCGGAGTCAAATCCGCGCCCGGCTTTCGGTTCCAGCCCTCAGGACGCGAGCGGTTCGCCCGCGGGGGCCCTCGGCGTGCGCTCGTGCAGGAATGCCGCGGCGATCAGGTCGCGCGTGTAGTCCTCCTTCGGCCGCTCGAAGATCTCCTCGGCGGTGCCGCGCTCCACCACCTTGCCGCTCTTCATGACCATGATCTCGTCCGAGAGGGCGCGCACGACCGCGAGATCGTGGCTGATGAAGATGTAGGCGAGGCTATGGGCCCGCTGGAGGTCGCGCAGGAGCTCGACGATCTCCTTCTGGACCGATCGGTCGAGGGCCGAGGTCGGCTCGTCGAGGACGACGAGCTTGGGGTGCAGGATCATCGCCCGCGCGATAGCGATGCGCTGGCGCTGGCCGCCCGAGAACTCGTGCGGGAAGCGGTTGCGCCAAGCCGGATCGAGTCGCACCTCTTCGAAGGCCTGGGAGGCGCGGCGGTCGCGCTCCTTGCGCGAGATGCTGGGCTCGTGGACGAGCAGGCCCTCGGTGACGATCTCGCCGGCGGTCATGCGGGGCGAGAGCGATCCGAACGGGTCTTGGAACACGAGCTGGAGATGCCGCCGCAGGGGGCGCATGCCGCCGCGGTCGAGCGGCATCAGGCTACGGTCCTCGAAACGGACCGTGCCGGACGCCGGCAGGAGCCTCAAGATCGCGCGGCCGAGAGTCGACTTGCCGGAGCCGGATTCCCCCACCACGCCTACCGTCTCGCCGGCCCGGACGGAGAGGCTGACGCCGTCGACGGCCCGCAGCACATGGGTCGGGCGGCCGAGGAAGTCGGACTTGAGGGTGAACTGCACCTCGACGTTCTTGGCGTCGAGCACAAGGGGCGAGTTCATCGAGACCGGTTCCTTGCGCCCAGTCGGCTCGGCATCGATCAGCATCTGGGTGTAGGGATGCTTCGGGGCCGAGAAGATCTCCCCCGTCCGGCCGCTTTCCACCACCTCGCCGCGCTTCATCACGTAGGTGCGGTCGGCAATGCGACGCACGATGCCCAGGTCGTGGGTGATGAACACGATCGACATGCCCAGGCGCTTCTGCAGGTCCCGAAGGAGCTCGAGGATCTGCGCCTGAACCGTCACGTCGAGCGCCGTCGTCGGCTCGTCTGCGATCAGCACGTCGGGGTTGTTGGCGAGCGCCATGGCGATCATCACGCGCTGGCGCTGGCCGCCCGACATCTCGTGCGGATAGGCATCGATGCGCCCGGCGGGATCGGGAATGCGCACGAGCTCCAGCAGTTCGATAGCGCGCGCCCGCGCCTTCGACTTGCTCATGCCGCCATGGGCCATGAGCGGCAGGGCGAGCTGGTCGCCGATCCGGTAGAGCGGATCGAGCGAGGTCATCGGCTCCTGGAAGATCATCGTGAGCTTCGAGCCGCGGTAGTCGTTGAGCTTGTCGGGCGAGAGGCCGACGAGCTCGTCGCCGCGATATTTGACCGAGCCTTCCGCCCAGCCGTTGGAGGCGAGAAGCCCCATGACGGACATCATGGTCTGGCTCTTGCCCGAGCCGGACTCGCCCACGATGGCGACCGTCTCGCCCGGGTTCACGTCGAGATCGATGCCCTTGAGGGCATGGAGGACGCCGTCGCCGGTGCGGAAGCGGACGTGGAGGTTTCGGACCGTGAGAACAGGTTCGGCCATGTCAGCGGTCCTTCGGGTCGAGCGCGTCGCGCAGTCCGTCGCCGATGAAGTTGAGGCAGAACAGGATCGCGACGAGCGTGATGGACGGATAGATCAGCATCCAGGTGGCGCCCTGGATGTTCTTGGCGCCCTCCGAGATGAGCACGCCGAGGCTGGTGTTCGGCTCCTGGACGCCGAGCCCCAGGAACGACAGGAAGCTCTCCAGCAGGATCACCTTCGGGACCAGGAGCGTCATGTAGACGACGACGGGGCCCAGCGTGTTCGGGATAACGTGGCGGCGGATGATGCCCTTGGTCTCGACGCCCAGAGCCTCCGCAGCCTGCACGTATTCCTGGCGCTTGATCGACAGGGTCTGGCCGCGGACGATGCGGGCCATGTCGAGCCATTCGACCGCGCCGACCGCGATGAACATCAGGATGAAGTTGCGGCCGAAGAACACGACCAGCATGATCACGAAGAAGATGAAGGGCAGCGAGTACAGGATGTCGACCACGCGCATCATCACGAGATCCACCTGCCCGCCGAGATAGCCCGACGTCGCGCCGTAGATCACCCCGATGAGAATGGCCACGAAGGTGGCGAGCAGGCCGATCGCCAGCGAGATCTGTCCAGCCTTCATGGTGCGGGTCAGGAGATCGCGTCCGTTGGTATCGGTCCCGAACAGGAAGTACTGGCGCTTGACCGGAACGTCGACCACCAGACGGCGGCCCTCCTCCTGGCGTTCCGCGACTTGGGCCGTGCCGAAGAGGTCCGAGCGTTCGAAATAAGCCAGAAGGCGCTCGTCGATGGGGCGGCTGCTCGAGCTGACCAGGGTCATGCGGACCGTGTCGCCGTTGATGGCGATGCCTTCCGGCTTGGCGCGGACCCGGGCGCCGATGCGCTCGATGTTCGGCTCGATCTGGTCGGCCTTGGGATAGGCCTCGAGAGAGGCCGGCACCTTCACGTAGTCGGGATAGACCCTGTCGAAGGGATGGCCCGTGAAGAACGGCCCGAAGATGCAAGCGATCGCGATCGCCGCCAGGACGACGATGCTGGTGACGGCGGCCCGGTTGCGGACGAGACGACCGCGAGCCTCGGCCCAGAGCGAGCGCCCTGTGACCGTGTCCTTCATGGTTTCGACGGGAAGTACGGCGCCTTCAGCCATGGCACGCCTCAATCGTAGCGGATGCGCGGATCGATAAGCGCGTAGAGGATATCGACCACGAGGTTGAAGAGGAGGACGAAGACGGCAACCACCACGACCGTGCCCATGACGAGCGTGTAGTCGCGGTTAAGGGCGCCCTCGACGAAGTAGCGGCCGATTCCCGGCAGGCCGAAGATGGTCTCGACCACGACGGAGCCGGTGAGCAGCGCGGCTGCGGCCGGCCCGAGATAGGAGATCACCGGAAGCGCGGCGCCGCGCAGCGCATGGGTGACGATGACCCGCGTTGGCAGCCCGAGGGAGCGCAGGGTGCGGATGTGGTTTGAGCGCAGGTTCTCGATCATGGCCGCCCGGGTCATGCGCGCGACGACCGCTACCTGGGGCAGCGCCAGCACGAGCACGGGGAGGATCAGGTTGCGCGGCGAGCCATTGTTCCAGCCCGCGACGGGCAGCCAGGCGAGGGCGAGGCCGAACACGATTTGGAAGATCGGCGCCACGACGAAATTCGGGATGGTGAGGCCGAGCGCGCCCATGCCGGTCACGACGTAGTCGACCGCACTGTTCTGGCGGAAGGCCGCAATGGCCCCGAGGGTGCCGCCGACCAGGATCGCGAAGGAGAGGGCGAGCGCGCCGAGCGTCATGGAAATCGGCAGGCCGCGGGCGAAGAGCTCGGCCACGGTGAAGTCGCGCAGGATGAACGAGGGGCCGAAATCCCCCCGCATGACGGCGCCGAGATAGAGCCAGTACTGCTCGATCAGGGGCTTATCGAGCTGGTAGATCCGGTTGAGGTTCTCCATCACCTTAGCTTCGAGCGGACGCTCCAGGTCGAAGGGGCCGCCGGGGGCAAGCCGGATCAGGAAGAATGAGATCGTGACGATGAGGAACAGCGTCGGGATCGCCGAAAGAAAGCGGCGAAAGATGAAGGAGAGCATGGTCGCTCCTCCCGAAAGTCGCGTCTGGATATAAAAATAGGGCGGCCTGCAGCACAGGCCGCCCCCTGTCGGCGAAGAATTTACTGGGTCTTCGAGAGGTAGCGGGTCGGGTAGACGCCGCGGGTGTTCTGCACGAAACCCTTGATCTTCGGCGAGATCAGGTTGCTCTTGCCGTAGTACATGATCGGGATCCAGGGCATGTCCTTCATCAGGATCGCCTCGGCCTGCTTCATGAGGTCGGCGCGCTTCTTGAGGTCCAGCTCGGTGGCGGCCTGGTCGAGGAGCTTGTCGAACTGCGGGTTGTTGTACTTGCCGTAGTTGAAGCCCTTGTTGTCGCTCTTCAGGAGGAACAGGAAGTTGTTCGGGTCCGAGTAGTCGGCGATCCAGCCGTAGCGGGCCACGTCGAAGTCGCCGCCGTCACGCAGGTGGGCGAAGTGGGTCTTGCCGTCCGTGTTGATGAAGGACGTCTCGATGCCGACCTGCTTCCACTGCTCGGCGATCGCGATCACCGTGTTGCGGTTGTTGTCCGTGGTGTTGTAGCGGATCTCGACCTTCAGCGGCTTGCCGGGACCGAAACCGGCGTCCTTGAGGAGCGCCTTGGCCTTCTCCTCGCGGTCGATCGGGGACTGGTCCTTGTACTCCATGTAGGCCGGCTCGCCGTAGTTGCCGACACCGGGCGGCATGAAGGAGTAGCCGGGCTGCATGGTCTGGCCCCAGATCTGCTCGGCGATGAACTCGCGGTCGACCATCATGGAGAGGGCCTGACGCACGCGCACGTCGCTGAAGGGAGCCTTGGACGAGTTCACGACCATGTACCAGGTGCCGAGATACGGGCCGAGCTTCACCTGATCCTTGAAGCGCTCCTTGAGCGACTTCATCTGGTCGGCCGGAACGTCGTCGGTGGTGTCGAGCTCACCGGCCTCGTAGCGGCGGACCATCGCGGCGAAGTCCGGGGTCGGGTAGTAGTTGACCGTGTCGATCTGGACGTTCTTCGCGTCGTAGTAGTTCTCGTTCTTGACGAGCTTGATGTGCGAATTCGGCACGAACTCGGCGAGCTTGTAAGCGCCGTTCGTTACCATGTTGCCGGGCTTCACGAAGTCCTTGCCGAACTTCTCGACCGAGGCGCGGTGCACCGGCAGGCTGGTTTGGTGGGTGAGGAGCTCGATGAAGTACGGGGTCGGCGCCTCGAGGGTGATCTCGACCGTCTTCGGGTCCACGGCCTTGACGCCCAGCTCCTCCGGCTTGGCCTGGCCCTTGTTGATCTTCTCGGCGTTCTTGATCGGATACAGGATGTTCGCGTATTTCGCGCCCGTCTCCGGGGTCATGATGCGGCGGTAGGAATAGACGAAGTCTTCCGCCGTGACCGGGTCGCCGTTCGACCACTTCAGTCCGTCGCGGAGGGTGAAGCGGTAGGTCTTGCCGTCGTCGCTGACCTCCCACTTGGCGGCCTGGCCGGGAACGGCCTCGCCCTTGGCGCTGTAGGTGACAAGGCCTTCGAGCATGTCACGCAGGATATGGGCTTCCTGCACGGTCGAGGTCTTGTGGGTATCGAGCGTCTCAGGTTCGCCAGAATTGGCGCGATTATAGACGACTTCAGCCGAAGCGGCGCCCATCAGGGCTGCCGTTGCGACGGCCGCAAGTGCCGTGCGTTTCAACCAGGACATTGACGCGTTCCCTTACTATTATTCCTAGGTTTCGGATCGTTTCGGCCTCAACCGCCGGGCGAGACCTTGGCTCATTTGTTGTTCAAACAACTGTTTATGTCTAGAGGATATTCGAAACCTTTGAAAACCAAAGGTTTCGGGCTTCCCTAGCGTCAAGCGCCGGTGTCGAACGCCAGTTTGACTGCCTCAATTCCTGCCGCCGCGGCAATCTCGTCATTGTCCGACGTGTCGCCCGAAACGCCGACCGCGCCGAGAATATTTCCCTGCGAATCCTTGATCAGGACGCCGCCCGGCACCGGGACCAGCAGGCCGCCGACCGCATGGGTCACGCCGGCGATGAAGTAAGGACGGTCCACAGCCATTTTGTGGAGTGCCCGCGAGCCCAGCCCCATGGCCAGGGCGCCGTTGGCCTTGCCCATGGCGATCTCGGCGCGCCGGAGGCTGGTGCCGTCGTCGGACAGGAGGACCTTCAGGGCGCCTCTCTCGTCGTAGACCGCCACGGAAAGGGGTTTGAAGCCCTTGTCCCGCCCGGCCTTGAGAGTGGCGGCGGCAATGGTCTGGGCGGTTTCGAGTGCGAGTGCGGACAAGGCCGTTCCCTCCCTGATTGGTGCGGGGTTGATTGAGCAAGGTTATAGAGCAGCGCCAAGGCGCGCCTAGCGGAGCGTCGCGTCCTTCTGGGCAAGCCAGGACGCGACGGTCTTCCGCTCGTCGAGCGTCATTTCCGTGATGTTGTTGGGCGGCATCGCGTGGGTCAGCACGCTCTGGACCCGGATCAGCTCCGCGTGGCGGGCGACCTCCTCGGGCGTGTCGAGCCTGACGCCCTTCGGGGCGACGGCGATGCCGTCCCAGACCGGCTCCGCCGCATGGCACATGGAGCAACGGGACTGGATCGTCAGCACCGCCTCGTCGAAGGCGGCGGTCACCGTCTCGGGAGTGGGCTGGGTCGTCAGGTCGGCCAGATTGGCGTTACCGGGCTTGCCGATGATCGACAGCCAAACGGCGAGGGCGATGCAGGCGGCCGCGACGCCCCAGCTCCACCAGGGCGATCCCTTGTGGGCATGGCGGGAGTTGAAGAAGTGCCGCACGACCGCGCCGGCGATCACGATCAGCCCGATGATCGCCACCGCATAGCGGGACGACCACGCCAGCGGATAATGGTTCGACAGCATCAGGAAGATGACCGGCAGGGTCAGGTAGTTGTTGTGGGTGGACCGGAGCTTCGCTTCCTTGCCGAGGCGCGGATCGGGCGAGCGCCCCGCCAGGAGGTCGGTCACGACCTTCTTTTGGTTGGGGATGATGATGAAGAACACGCTCGCCGACATCCAGGTGGCGATCATCGCGCCCGTGTGCAGGAAGGCGGCGCGCCCGTTGAAGACCTGGGTGAACACGAAGGCCGCGAGCAGGATGTAGAAGAACAGCACGACGCCGAGGACGACGCCGTTCCTGCCCAGGGGCGAGCGGCACAGGCCCTCATAGACCAGCCAGCTCAGCAGGATGCCCCCGATGCCGATGGCGGCCGCCTGCCAGGGGTCGAGCGTCCGTACGGCCGGGTCGATCGTGTAGAGATCCGCGTGGAGATAGTAGACCCAGACGATCAGGAAGAAGCCGGAGATCCAGGTGGAATAGCTCTCCCATTTGAACCAAGTCAGCTCCTTGGGCATTTCGGGCGGGGCCACGAAATACTTGCGCATGTTGTAGAAGCCGCCGCCGTGAACCTGCCAGGCCTCGCCGCCGACGCCCTCGGGGAGCCCCTCGCGCTTCTTCAGGCTGAGATCGAGATGAATGAAGTAGAAGGACGAGCCGATCCAGGCGATGGCGGTGATGACATGGATCCAGCGGAGGAGCTGGCTGATCCATTCGGAAATCTGCGGGTCGATCATGCGGCCACTTGAAATGATAAGGAGCGCGTAGCCTAGGGCGGCGTTCCGGATTGCGAAAGGCCCGCCCGGAGGCTTTTTCAACAGGAACCGGAGCCGGAATTCCTTCACTTTGTCCAGGCGGTCCGCCATGGCGTCTTGACGGCCGGACACGGCATCGAAAAGCTTCCATCCCTTCCGACCTGCTCCGTTCGCGGGCTCACATCCGAGGTTCCCATGGGACGCCTGTCCACCCACGTGCTGGATACCGTCAACGGCAAGCCCGCCAAGGGCGTGGCGATCGAACTCTTCGCCCTCGACGGCGAGGCCCGCCGCTCGGTCGTGCGCACCGCCACGAACGGCGACGGCCGCACGGATGCGCCGCTGATGACAGGCGAGGCATTCCAGACCGGAACCTACGAACTCGTCTTCCATGTCGGGGACTACTTCCGGTCCGTCGGGACGGCAACCGCCGATCCGCCGTTCCTCGACGTCGTTCCCATCCGCTTCTCCATCGCCGAGCCGCTCGGGCACTACCATGTGCCGCTCCTGGTCTCGCCCTGGAGCTATTCCACCTACCGAGGAAGCTGACCGACCATGGCCGAGGCCTCTTATCCCCGCGATCTCATCGGCTACGGCCGCAATCCGCCCCATCCGCACTGGCCGAACGACGCGCGCATCTGCGTGCAGTTCGTGATCAACTACGAGGAGGGCGGCGAGAACAACATCCTGCACGGCGACCGTGCTTCGGAGGCGTTCCTGTCGGAGATCGTCGGCGCCCAGCCTTGGCCAGGGCAGCGGCACATGAGCATGGAATCAATCTACGAGTACGGCTCCCGCGCCGGCTTCTGGCGCCTGTGGCGCATGTTCACGGAGCGCGGCATGCCCGTGACCGTCTACGGCGTCGCCACGGCCCTCATGCGCAACCCGGAAGCCGTCGCCGCTATGCAGGAGGCGGAGTGGGAGATTGCGAGCCACGGCCTCAAATGGATCGACTACCGCGACTTCCCGTCCGACGAGGAGCGGGCTCACCTCAAGGAGGCGATCCGCATCCACACGGAGGTGACGGGCGAGAGGCCCCTCGGCTGGTATACGGGCCGCACCTCGGAGCACACCAACCGGCTCGTGGCGGAGGAGGGCGGCTTTCTCTACAGCGCGGATTCCTATGCGGACGAACTGCCGTATTGGGAGACGCACGGCAAGCACACCCAGTTGATCGTGCCCTATACGCTCGATGCCAACGACATGCGCTTCGCGACGCCCCAGGGCTTCAACGCGGGCGACCAGTTCTACGCCTATCTCAAGGATACGTTCGATACGCTCTACGCGGAAGGCGTGAGCGCGCCGAAGATGATGTCGGTGGGCCTCCACTGCCGGCTCGCCGGCCGGCCGGGCCGCGCGGCGGCGCTCGCCCGGTTCCTCGACTACATCGCCTCGCACGACCGGGTCTGGGTGGCGCGGCGCGTCGACATCGCCCGCCACTGGATCAGGCGCCACCGCCCGGCTGGTCTGAAGCCCAGCACCATGAGCCGGGCAATGTTCGTCGAGATGTTCGGCGACATCTTCGAGCACTCGCCGTGGATCGCAGCCCGCACCTTCGACGGCGGCCTGACGCCAGCTCAGGACACTGCCGAGGGACTCCATGCCGCCATGGTGCACGTCCTCTCAGAGGCGAGCCGAGAACAGAAGCTGGCCCTCATCCAGGCCCATCCTGATCTGGCCGGTCGGCTGAAGCTGGCCGATCTCACGGACGATTCCCGCGGCGAGCAGAAATCGGCGGGCCTCGACAGCCTCACGGAGGCGGAACGCGACCGCTTCCTCGCCCTCAACGAGACCTATCGGCGCAAGTTCGGCTTTCCCTTCATCATGGCCGTCAAGGGCCGCACGAAGGAAGAGATCCTCGCAGCCTTCGAGGAGCGGGTCGAGCACGAGACTGACCAGGAGTTCGACACGGCGATCGTCCAGATCGAGCTGATCGCGCTCCTGCGCCTCAAGGATCGGCTGCCCTCCCTGGCGGATGTCTTCTCCTCGCTGGCGTGACGGAACTGGTTGGTCGGATCGAGCGTCTTCGTTTCAAGCTTGGCCGGCGGTCTGATGCCGGCCTCGAAGAAAGAGGAGGCGTGACATGGGTCTGTTCAAGTTCATCAAGGAAGCGGGAGCCAAGATCTTCGGCGGCGGCGCTCAGGCTGCAACTCCCGACAAGCTGCAGCAGGAGGTCCAGGGGCACGGCTTCGACGCGAGCAAGCTGAGCATCGACGTTCAGGGCGACAAGGTGAAGCTGGGCGGCCAGGCGATGAGCCAGGAGGAGGCCGAGAAGATCATCCTGTCCCTCGGCAACACCTACGGCGTGGCCGAAGTCGACACGAGCGAGCTGCAGATCCAGCAGCCCGCCCAACAGTCGACCATGTATACGGTCCAGAAGGGCGACACTCTCTGGGAGATCGCCGAGAAGCACTATGGCAAGGGAAAAGGCGCCAAGTACACAGAGATCGTGACGGCGAACTCGCCGCCAGTGAAGGATCCCGACATGATCCAGCCCGGTTGGGTGCTGCGGATTCCCCCGCTCTCGTAGGATGCACTGATTGCTCTCCTTCGTGCCGGGTCCTAAATGAGGCGCTCAAGGCACGAAGGAGCTTTCCATGAATGCACCGGCAGGGCATGTCGATCTCGACCGCGAGGACGTGAAGCGGGGACTGGCGGACGGATCGATCCACCTGGTCGACGTCCGGGAGCCGCACGAATACGCGGCCGGCCATATCCCCGGTGCGGTCTCCCATCCGTTGTCCACCTTCGATCCGGCGAGCCTGCCGACGGGCAAGCGGATCGTCTTCTCCTGCGCTGCAGGCGTCCGGTCGCTGCGAGCCATCGAGTTCGCCCAGGCGGCGGGTCGGGATCTGCGGGAGCACTACAAGGGCGGATTTAGGGACTGGGTGATGTCCGGAGAGCCGGTCGAGTGACCGGCTCCGGCTCCACGGGCCCGATCACATAGATGTGTTCTAAAGTAGAGTGCTCAAGCTTCACCGGATATGCAGTATTGTCTCCCCGCCGGAAACGGTTCGCAACGAAGCCGTAGCCCGTGCTCATTTGAGGGGAACTGCATGAAGCGCACTATCGTCGTCGCCAGCTTGCTTGCGCTGGGTGTGAGCGCGGCCATCGCGCAAAGCAACGTTGTCGAACAACGCCAGAATCTCATGAAGGAAATGGCCGCCCAGACCCGCCCGATCGGCGGCATGCTGCGCGGTCAGGAGGCCTTCGATCTCGCCAAGGTCCAGAGCGGGCTGAAGGTTTTCGCAGAAAACCCGAAGAAGGCGGCCTCGCTCTTCCCCGAGAGCTCGAAGGATGCACCGAAGACCGAGGCCCTGCCGAGCATCTGGGAGAACAAGGCCAAGTTCGACTCCATCATGACGAAGCTGAGCCAGGATGCGCAGACCGCCTTGGCCAGCATCAAGGACGAGGCGACCTTCAAGGCCGAGATGCCGAAGGTTCTCCAGAACTGCGGCGGCTGCCACAACGACTTCCGCAAGAAGAGCTCCTGATTTATTGCAGATTCCTGGCGGGCGGCCTTTCCGGCCGCCCGTTTCGTTTGGAGGGCAGGCATGCGCAAGGCGATCCTCGGGCTTCTCGTTCTGGCGGTTCTCGGGGCTGCGGGCTTCTGGTTCCTGACCTCGCCGTCCGCCTATGCCCTGATCCGCGGAAACGGGCAGGTGACGCCGATCACCCCGGTCGGGCTCGATCGCCAGCCGAACATCGATAACGGACGGCTCCTGTTCTATGCCGGCGGCTGCACCTCGTGCCACGCCACGCCGAACCAGGACGACAAGCTGCGCTTAGGGGGCGGCTACGCCCTGAAGTCTCCCTTCGGGACGTTCCACGTCCCCAACATCTCGCCCCACGAGCGGGACGGCATCGGATCCTGGAGCACCGCCGACTTCGTGCGCGCCATGCGTGAGGGCCTCTCGCCCGACGGACGCCATTACTATCCGGCCTTTCCCTACACGTCCTATCAGCGCATGAGCCCGGCGGATCTCGGCGATCTCTTCGCCTTCATGAAGACGCTCGCGCCCGTCGAAGGTCGGGCGCCGGATCACGAGCTGCCGTTCCCGTTCAACATCCGGCGCGGCATCGGCCTATGGAAGCTCGCCTTTCTCGACGGACGCACCTTCGCGCCGGATTCGAGCAAGCCGGCGAGCTGGAACCGCGGCGCCTATCTGGTAAACGGTCCCGGCCACTGCGCCGAGTGCCACAGCGAGCGGAACTTCGCCGGCGCGATCATCGAGGACCGCCGCTTCGCCGGCGGCCCGGACCCTGAGGGCAGGGGCGTCGTGCCGAACATCACTCCGGACAAGACGGGCATTGGCGGATGGACCGTGGGCGATCTCAGCACCCTGTTGAAAACGGGGGAAACTCCGAACTTCGACACGGTCGGCGGCCCGATGGGCTCGGTGGTGGGCAACACGTCCCACCTATCCGATGCGGACCGCGAGGCGATGGCCGAGTACCTCCTGTCCCTCCCTCCGCGGGAAGGCTTCAAGAAGCCTGAACAAACTGGGGGCTAGCTGGGGAAAACCTGTCAGTCCATCACGGCGGCTTTGAGGATGCACACCATGGTGGCGCGCCCCGGCGCGTCGCCGACGCACCGCACAGAATGCGGTCGGTCGCAGCGATAGCGCAGGGTTTCGCCCGTCTTCGCCCGCTGGGTCACGCCGCCGACCTCGACCTCGAAATCGCCCTCGAGAACCGAGAGGCATTCGATCGAGCCGCGCTGGTGGCTGTCGGAGTCGAGCACGCCGCCGGGCTCCGACTGCACGTCGTACCATTGCAGCCACTCGATGGTCTTGAGCCAGCCGACGATGGCGAGGCGCATCTTGCCGTCCTCTGAGACGAGGATCGGGGTGTCGGCCCGCGACGACTTCTCGATGAACGGCTCCTCGTCGCTCGTCGCGAGAACCCGCTCGATCGAGACGTCCAGCGCCTGGCTGAGGCGCCAGATCGTAGCGAGCGTCGGGTTGGTCTCGTTCCGCTCGATCTGGCTGATGATCGACTTCGCGACGCCGGACTGCTCGGCAAGTTCGGACAGGGATAGGTTGTACGCCTTGCGCAGCCGCTGGATCGTCTTGCCCATGTGGCCGGACAGGACCTGGGCGCCCGTCTCGAGATCCCTTTGCCGCTCTTTTCCCTCAACGCCCATGTGCCCGCCTGTCCTGAAAGATCGAACGTTCGTTCCTCAAAACGGTTTTGGGACAACAGCCATGATGGGTCAAGCCGGAGGGGTGTCGCGGCGGGCTTTTTCCCGCGCGGCACCGGGTTCTGAGATGGTTCGGCCGTCAGCCGACCGGTTTGGGCGAGGCCGCCTTGAGCTCCTGGGCGCGCATCAGCCCGAGCTGGTGCTCGCGCCAGACGATGAACAGGCCCGTGCCGGCCACGATGGTCGCTCCCGTCAGCATCGTGGAGGTGGGGAGATCGCCGAACATGAACCAGCCGAACAGCAGCGCCCAGATCATCGTCGTGTACTCGAACGGCGCGATGATCGACGTGTCGGCGAAGCGGTAGCTCTGGGTCAGCAGGATCTGTCCGATGCCTCCTAGGATCCCGCCGACGATGAACAGCATCATGTCGGTGGCGTCCGGCACCCGCCAGCCGAGGAAGATGGTGAAGAGCGACAGGACCGAGGCCAGGATGAAGAAATAGAACACGATGGCGCCGGTCTTCTCGGTGGCGGTCAGGCGGCGCACCTGGATCATGGCGCCGGCGGAGCAGAAGGCGCCCAGGAGGGCGAAGATCGCCCCGAGCGACGGACCGCCGTCGAGGCCTCCCGTGAAGGTCTCGATCTTGAGGTAAGGCGACAGCATGATCAGCACGCCGACGAAGCCGATTCCGACCGCGCTCCAACGATAGGCCCGGACCTTCTCCTTGAGGAGAACCGACGCCAGGATCACGACGATGAGTGGCGACGCATAGCCGATGGCGATGGAATCGTGGAGCGGCAGATAGGAAAGGGCAGCAAAGCCCAGATACATGCCGGCGGTCCCGATGAGTCCGCGCTTGATGTGCCCGACCAGGTTGCGCGTGCGCACGGAATTGATCAGGTCCCCTTGCCAGGCAAGCCAGGCCAGGAGCGGCAGGAGGGCAAAGGCCGAGCGGAAGAAGACGACCTCCCCGACGGGATAGCGGGTCGTCAGCGTCTTCAACGTAGCCGACATGAGCGTGAAGACGAGGGCGGAGATGACTTTGAGGGAGATCCCCAGGAGAGGTTTCAAGGCGTGAGTCGCTTCGGTTGGAGGTGCAACCAAACACGATGCGGCCCGTCCGTGAAGACCTTTCGGGCGCAAAACCCCTGCGTCAGACACATGCGTGCGGGCCGGGCTGTCACAATTCCGCAAGGCTAACGTCACAGGCGCGAGACACGAATCCGGTCTGGTTCGTCCGACAAGACGAGCGAGGACCCGCATGGCCGAAGCATTCGAGCCCTTCCGCGTCAGGACCCTGTTCCTGTCGGACCTGCATCTCGGCACCAAGGGCTGCCAGGCCGGTCCCCTGCTGGACTTCCTCAAGGCCTACGACGCCGACACCATCTATCTGGTGGGCGACATCGTCGATGGTTGGCGCCTGAAATCGGGCTGGTACTGGCCCCAGGCCCATAACGACGTGGTGCAGAAGCTTCTGCGCAAGGTCAGGAAGGGCGCGCGCCTCGTCTACATCCCCGGGAACCACGATGAGTTCCTGCGCGATTACGTGGGCGTCAACCTGGGCGGCATCGAACTCGCCGACCATGCGCTTCATGTGACGGCAGACGGAAAGCGCTATCTCGTCATCCACGGTGACCAGTTCGACATCGTGGTCCGGCATGCCCGCTGGATCGCCCTGCTGGGCGACGGGGCCTATACGGCCGCCCTGTTCGTCAACACGCACCTCAACATCCTGCGGCGGCGTCTCGGCCTCACCTACTGGTCCCTGTCGGCCTGGGCCAAGCTGAAGGTCAAGAACGCCGTCAATTTCATCAGCCGCTTCGAGGAGTTCCTCGCCTCCGAGGCGCGGCGCCAGGAGGCGGACGGCGTCATTTGCGGCCACATCCATCACGCGGCCATGCATGGGGATTTCGGCGTCGCCTATGTCAATACGGGCGATTGGGTGGAGTCCTGCACGGCCGTCGTGGAGCACTATGACGGAACGCTCCAGCTGATCCGCTGGGGCGAGGAAACGGCGGCCTCGCGCGAGCCGGTCGTCGAGGTCGAGCGCCCGGCAGAGGCGAGGCGAGTGGCATGATGCGGCTCCTCATCGCGACCGATGCCTGGCGCCCGCAGATCAACGGCGTCGTGCGCTCCCTCGAATACATGGCCGCCGAAGCATCCCACTTCGGGGCGGAGGTGACGATCCTGTCGCCGGACCGGTTTCCGTCCGTGCCGATGCCCGGCTACCCCGAGATCCGCCTGGCGCTGGCTCGGCCCGGTCCGGTGGTGCGGATCCTCGATCGGGTGAAACCGACCCATGTCCACATCGCCACGGAGGGTCCGATCGGCTTCGCCGTCCGCGCGGCCTGCCGCAGGCGGAACATGGCTTTCACCACGAGCTATCACACCCGCTTTCCCGAATACCTGGCGGCACGCGCGCCGATCCCGCAGGCCTGGTCGTACCGGGCCCTGCGCTGGTTCCATGGCGAGGCGCGGGCCATGATGGTGAGCACGGCGTCCCTGGAGCGGGAGCTGGAGGGGCGCGGCTTCCAGCGCATCCGGCGCTGGACGCGGGGCGTGGACACGCAGCTCTTCCGGCCGCGCCATGAACGCGTTCTCGACAGCCGCGCACCGATCTTCCTGTCGGTCGGCCGGATCGCCGTCGAGAAGAACCTGGAGGCGTTTCTGGCGCTCGACCTGCCGGGCACCAAGGTGGTCGTCGGCGACGGGCCGGCGCGCCACGACCTGCAGCGGAGATTCCCGCGGGTCCGGTTCCTTGGGGCTCTGACGGGTGAGGACCTCGCACGGGTCTATGCGTCGGCGGACGTCTTCGTGTTCCCGAGCCTTACCGACACCTTCGGGATCGTGCTGCTGGAGGCTCTGGCTTCCGGCCTGCCGATTGCGGCCTATCCGGTCACCGGACCGGCGGATGTGATCGGCTCCTCAGGTTGTGGAAGCCTGTGCGAGGACCTGCGGGAGGCGGCGCTGGCCGCGCTCGACATCCCGCAGAGCCGCTGCCGGGCCTATGGCGAGACCTTCACCTGGCGCGAGAGCGCGCGGCAGTTCTTCCGCAACATCGAGGAGGCGCACGCCGGGGCGTGACCGGAGCCGCGCCCCTCCTCACATCAGGAAGGACGGGTGGGGGCCGGGATGGACCGCCGCTTCCTCGGTCACTGGGCGCGCCTCCGGAAAGGAGGACCTCTCATCGGCCGGAGCCTGCTGTTCCGGCGCGCAGACCGCGACCATCTCCTGCACGCGCCCCTCGACATAGCGCAGGGTCTGGATGATCCGGCGGATCCGGTGTTCGGCCCAGGCCTCGAACTCCTCCTCGGATTCGGGAGCGCCGTTGGCGAGGAAGTCGCCGAGGTCGTCCTGGCCGCGGTTGCGGGGCAGGAGCCCGACTTCGCCCTTCGTGCGGGCGATCGTCGCCGCCATCGCCCGGAGGCTCGCCTGGATCCGCTCGAGGCGGCGCGCGGTCTCGTCGTCTCGCGCAGCTTCCTCGAACCGGCGCAGTTCCGCGAGGACTGCTTCCGTATCGGCATTCCGGTTGCGCCTGGCATATTCGCGCAGGAACCAGCGTCCGCGGTCCGTCTCCATGACGGCCGCCTCGATGGCGTCGAAGTCAGCATCGCTGAACGTGACGCGCGTCTCCTGATCCGTCATGGTAGACACATCCCTTTCCGCGGGGTTCGCGATTCCCATTGTGTCGAAAGCCCTGGACAGCTCAACCCCTTCAAACCCTTCCTTAACGGTATTTTCACCGTGTTCCGTTCCATGATCCTTGATTCGGTGTCCGTCCGGTGACCCGGCCCGTGCGCAGTCTCGCCCTCCGCCTGGGGGCCCTCCAGGGGGCGAGCTTCGTCAGCAACGGGGTGTATCTCCCGTTCTTTCCCCTGTGGCTGCAAAGCAAGGCGCTGCCGCCGACGGTCATCGGGATCGTGGTCGCCATCCCGATCATCGTTCGGATCCTCGTCTCGGCCCCGCTCCTGATCCTCGCCGACAGGTCGTTCGGCGCCCGGCGTCTCCTCCTCTTCAGCCATCTCGGCCAGATCCTGGGCTTTCCCCTGCTTCTCATGGTCGATGACGGCATCGCCGTCATGGCCATCGTGGCCCTGGTCGCCGTCGCACAAGCGGCTGTCATCCCCGCCAACGATCTCGTGGTGACCAACGCGGTCCAACGGCAGCGCGGCCTGAACTACGGCTGGATCCGGGGCGGCGGATCCGTGGCCTTCTTCCTGGCCAACATCGCGGCCGGATACCTGGTCGGCGGCTTCGGGGCGGGGGCGGTCATCGTCGCGCTCACGCTCATTCCGATCCTCGGGATCTCGGCCACCCTGGCGGCCGTGCCCCATGAGACGCCGGACGGGCAGATACCCGACCAGGATAGGCAGAAGCCTGCCTCAACCTCCTTGCCGAAAGTCCTGTGGCTCATCCTCATCGCGGCAGCCCTCACGCAAGGGACGCACGGAGCCTTGAACGCCTTCGCGAGCATCCACTGGAGCAGCCAGGGCTTTTCGGATTCCACCATCGGCTATCTCTGGGCCGCGGGGGTCGTCGCCGAGATCCTGGTCTTCTTCATGCTCGGCCAGGCAGTCGGCCGGCATTCGGGCATCGGGCTGATCCTGGTCGGATCGGCGGCCGCGGCCGTCCGGTTCACGGTCATGTCGCTGCATCCGGGTCTCGGCCTCACCTTCGTCCTGCAGGCGATGCACAGCCTGTCCTTCGGGGCGACGCATCTCGGCACCATGGCGGCGCTCGCGGCCTTCGCGCCGTCCGGTGCCAGAGGGAGGGCGCAAGGCGTCTACGGCTCGCTCGCGGCTCTGGTCATGGCGCTGTCGACGGTCGCGAGCGGCGTGATCTACCGGGAGGCGGGGCCTGTGGTCTTCGCCGCGATGGCCCCCTTGGGCGCCATCGGCTTCGTCCTCACCCTGATCGCCGTGCGGTTCCTGCCTCAGCCCCACAAGGCGGGCTGAGGCGGATAGACGATGCTGCCCTCGTAGGTGAGGCCCGGCTCCCGGTCCTTCGCCAGGAGGAGAGGGCCGTCGAGGTCCACGAAGCGGGCGCGGGGCGCCAGGATCAGGGCCGGCGCCATGGCGAGCGAGGTGCCCACCATGCAGCCGATCATGAGGGAGAAGCCCAGAGCCTCGGCCGCATCGGCGAGGGCCAGCGCCTCGGTCAGGCCGCCGGTCTTGTCGAGCTTGATGTTGATGACGTCGTAGAGGCCGACCAACCGGTCGAGCCCGGCCCGGTCGTGGACGCTCTCGTCCGCCAGGATCGGCACCGGGCGGGCGATGCCGCGCAGGTACTCGTCCTCTTTGGCGGGCAGGGGCTGCTCCACCAGGGCGTAGCCCGCATCCGCACAGGCCGCGAGGTGGGACGCGATGTTTTCCTCCGTCCAGCCCTCGTTAGCGTCGGCGATGAGCGTCGCCTCCGGGGCGGCCCTGCGCACGGCCGCGATGCGTTCGAGGTCTCCGCCGGGGCCGCCGAACTTCACCTTGAGGATCGGCCGCTGCGAGGCTTTCGCGGCGGCTTCGGCCATGGCTTCCGGGGTGTCGAGGCTGATCGTGTAGGCCGTCGTCACCGGCGGCCAGCGGTTCACGCCCGCGGTCACGTGGGCCCGGATGCCCGAGCGCTTGGCGTCGAGGTCCCAGAGGGCGCAGTCGAGCGCATTGCGGGCGGCGCCGGCCGGCATGGCGGTCTGAAGCGCCTCCCGGGTCAGGCCCGCCTCGATCCGCGGCCTCAGGGCCTCGATGGCGGCCGCCACGCCCTCGACCGTTTCGCCGTAGCGGGGATAAGGCACGCATTCTCCGCGCCCCACGGCCCCGTCCTCGGCGATGGTGGCCGTGACCACCACGGCCTCGGTGCGCGAACCCCGCGCAATCGTGAATTTCCCTGCAATGGGAAAGCGATCGATCGTGACCTCGAGCTTACGCATTCTCTTATGCTTCTCCACAACTTCGGCTCGACTTGTGGCGCAGCAACACGCTATCACCAAGCGGAATCAGTGCCGGAAGGATCATCGTGGCGCAGAGCACCTTGGCTCAAGAGCCGCAAGTGAAAATCGAGCGTAGCGGGGACAGGGTCACGGCAAGGCTTGCCGGCCACTGGACCTCGGAGCACGCCGAGATGGTCGAGACCCTCGCGGCCGAAATCGCCGCCGAGGTCGACCAGTCGCACATGATCCTGGACCTCGCCCAGGTGCGGCGGCTCGACACCCTGGGCGCCTGGGTCCTCGACCGCACCCGGCACGAACTCGGCTCCCGCGATCTCGGGGCCGACTTCGCCAATGCAAGCCAGGAACAGCAGATCCTCCTCGACGAGGTGGCCTATCGGGGCTTCCAGGAGCAGGCGAAGCCCCGCCGCTCCAAGGCGGTCGACTTCCTGGTCGACGTGGGCCAGAGCGTGGCGGGCGCCGGCCGGGATCTCGTGGACGGCATCGCGTTCCTGGGGGAACTCGTCTCGGCGCTGATCCGGGTCGTGGTCAATCCCCGGCGCTTCCGCGGCACGGCCGTCATCAACCAGCTCGAGCAGATCGCCTACCGGGGCGTGCCGATCATCGTTCTGATCTCGTTCCTGGTCGGCTGCATCGTGGCCCAGCAGGGCATCTTCCAGCTCGTGCGGTTCGGCGCCACGCCGTTCGTGGTCGACCTGATCGGCATCCTGATCCTGCGCGAGCTGGCGCTCCTGCTCACCTCCATCATGGTGGCGGGCCGGTCGGGCTCCGCCTTTACGGCCGAGATCGGCTCCATGAAGATGCGCGAGGAGATCGACGCCCTGCGGGTCATGGGCCTCGATCCGATCGAGGTCCTGATCGTGCCGCGCATCCTGGCGCTGGTGATCGGCCTGCCGCTCCTCACCTTCATCTCGTCCATCGCGGCCCTGTCGGGCGGCGGCGTGACCGCCTGGCTCTACGGCGACGTGAGCCCGGACGTGTTCCTTTCGCGCCTGCGCGCCGCCGTGAGCCTCAACACCTTCATGGTCGGCATGATCAAGGCGCCCTTCATGGCCCTGGTGATCGGGATCATCGCGACCCTCGAAGGCCTTGCGGTGCAGGGATCGGCCGAATCCCTCGGCCGCCACGTGACCTCCTCCGTGGTGAAGTCGATCTTCATGGTGATCGTGCTCGACGGCCTCTTCGCCATGTTCTTTGCGGCCATCAGGTACTGACACGATGCTCGACCGCGTTCATCCCCCCATCGACCGGAACCGGGAGGTCGTCATCCGGGTCCGCGGCGTCGAGGTCGGCTTCGGCGAGAAGACGATCCTCAGGGGCCTCGACCTCGACGTCTATCGCGGCGAGATCCTCGGCTTCGTCGGCGCTTCGGGCCAGGGTAAGTCGGTCCTGACCCGGACGATCCTGGGCCTCGTTCCCAAGCGGGCCGGCACCATCGAGGTGCTGGGCCAGAACCTGGACGAGCTCTCGCCCTCGGAGCGGCGCCTCCTGGAGCGGCGCTGGGGCGTGCTGTTCCAGCAGGGCGCGCTGTTCTCTGCCCTCACCGTGAAGCAGAACGTGCAGGTTCCGATGCGGGAATACCTGCACCTGTCGGAGCGGCTTCTCGACGAATTGGCGATGCTCAAGATCGAGATGGTCGGCCTGAAGCCCGATGCGGCCGACAAGCTGCCGTCGGAACTTTCGGGCGGCATGATCAAGCGCGCGGCGCTGGCCCGTGCGCTCGCGCTCGATCCCGACATCGTCTTCCTGGATGAGCCGACCTCGGGTCTCGATCCCATCGGCGCGGGCGAGTTCGACGAGCTGATTGCGACATTGCAGAGGACTTTAGGCCTCACCGTATTCATGGTAACCCATGACCTCGACAGCCTTTACACGGTCTGCGACCGGATCGCGGCTCTGGGTGAAGGCAAGATTTTGGCGGAAGGGCCGATCGAGACGCTGCTCGAATCGGACAATCCCTGGATCCGCTCCTATTTTCACGGGAAACGGGCTCGTGCGGCCATGGCCAGCGGCGCGTAAGGGTTGCGATGGAAACGCGTGCAAACTACGCCTTGATCGGGTTGTTCACCCTCGCGGTGATCGCGGCGGCGTTCGGCTTCGTCTACTGGTTCTCCGGGGGCGATCGCGGCCAGGCGCGGCAGACTGTCCGCATCGTCTTCTCGGGTTCCGTGTCCGGCCTGTCGAAGGGCTCCACCGTGTCCTTCAACGGCCTGCGGGTCGGTGAGGTCACCGACATCAGCCTGCTGCCGGAGGACCCGCGCCGGGTCATGGCCATCGTGCAGGTCGAGAACAGCACCCCGATCCGCACCGACACCCGCGCGCGCCTCGAGTACCAGGGCCTGACCGGCGTCGCGACCATCGCGCTCTCGGGCGGCGAGCCCAGCGCCCCGCCGCTGGCGGCCGGACCCGGCCAGCCGCTGCCGACGATCTTCGCCGACCGCTCCGACTTCCAGGATCTGATCGAGACCGCCCGCAACATCGCCCGCCGGGCCGACGACGTGCTGGAACGGGTCGGACGCGTGATCTCGGACAACGAGGGCGGCATCAACCGCACCGTGCAGAACGTGGAGCGCTTCTCCCAGGCGCTGGGCGAAAACGCCGAGGGCATCGACCGCTTCCTGGCCCAGGTCGGCCAGGCGGCCGAGAAGGTCGGGCCGCTCGCCGAGAAGCTCGAGACGCTGGCGACCAACCTCGACCAGGTGGTCCGCTCGGTCGAGCCGCAGCGGGTCACGCGGATCGTCGAGAACGTGGAGAGCTTCACCCAGGCGCTCGGCGACAACCGGGAGGCCATCAGCAACACCTTCCGGGACGCCCAGAGCCTGGCGGCCCGCCTCAATGAGGCCGCGCCCAAGCTCGACGCGGCCCTCAACGACCTCTCGGCGATCACCCGGACCATCGACCCCGCGAAGGTCGGCCGCACGGTCGACAACATCGACCAGGTGGTGCGCTCCATCGATAGTCAGCGCGTCGCCAGCATCGTCCAGAACACGGACGAGTTCACGAAGGCCCTGGCCCAGAACCGGCAGGCCATCGACAACGCTCTGCGCGACGCCGCAAGCCTCGTCGGCCGTCTGAACGACTCCGCCCCCAAGCTCGACAGCGCCCTCAACGAGATCAACAACCTCGCCAAGGCGATCGATTCCCGGAAGGTCGGCCGCACCGTCGACAGCATCGACACCTTCGCCCAGACCTTGGCCCGCCGCAGCCCTGACGTGGACAAGGCGATCCAGGAGGCGCGCTCGATCACCGAGAAGCTGAACAAGTCGGCCGATCGCATCGACGCGGTGCTGAAGGGAGCCGAGGGCTTCCTGGGCTCGGCCTCGGGCGAGGCCGGGAAGGGCGCCTTCGACCAGATCCGCGAGGCGGCGATCTCCGTCCGCCAGCTCGCCGACAACCTGAACCAGCGCACCGAGGGCGTCTTGGCCGGCGTCGGGCGGTTCACCGATTCCGGCCTGCGGGAATACGAGGCCCTCGCGGTCGAAGGCCGCAGGACCCTCGGCGAGATCAGCCGCGCAGTCCGCAGCATCGAGCGTAATCCACAGCAGTTTATCTTTGGGGGACGCTCCTCTCTCCCCGAATATAACGGCCGCCGTTAGTTTCCCTGTCAGCATGTCTGGATCATCCGTGCCATCCTCCCCCACAGACTGGGTCGGCCCGTTGCGGCGCCTTGCGCCCGCGCTGGTTCTCGCCGCCCTGACGGGCGCCTGCTCGTCAGGCCCCGCGCCGACGACCTATGACCTGTCGGCTCCGACATCACGGATCAGCGGCTCGTCCGGCGTGCAGGTGCTGGTGGCGGAGCCGGCCGCTCTTCAAACCCTCTCGACCCAGCAGATCATTGTGAAGGATGCGAGCGGCGCGATCTCGTTCCTCGGCGGCGGCCAATGGGCCGACAACCTGCCGCGGCTGATCCAGACCCGGCTCATCAACACCTTCGAGAATGCCTCCCAGATCCGCGGCGTGTCGCGCCCCAGCAGCGGCGCGGTGGCGGACGTCCAGCTGATCTCGGAGCTCCGCAGCTTCGAGATCGCCACGCCGAGCAACGAGGCCGTGGTGGAGATCTCGGTCAAGATCGTCAACGACTCCAACGGCCGCATCGTCAACGGGCGGATCTTCCGCGCCCGCGCCCCGGTCGCCTCCGTTGATGCGGCGAACGCCGCCCGCGGCCTCGACGAGGCCCTGTCGGTCGCCATGCTCGACATTGTCCGCTGGGTCAGCGGGAGCCGCCTCCCGCGCCGGGAGGATCCTGCGGCCACGGCCAGCACCCTCCCGGGCGGGGAGGAGCGCCGCGATACGGCCGGGACGCCGCCGGCGTAATCAAAGCGTCAGGAATTGGTTGGTCATGACACACGCGGCCTTCGGGCCGCGTTTTCGTTTTGCGCGTTAGAGGACAATCCTTAACTCAGCTCCGACCGCTCAGCAGACGCGGGTGAGGCGGAAAAGGAAAGGGCCGGCGCTATGCCGGCCCCGTCGTCAGTCAACGTTTCCAAAGTTCCTTAATCGAACCGGCCGCTGGCATGGGCCAGCATCGTGTAGACCTTGCCGGTCTCCGAGGTCAGGTAGGTCTTCGTCAGCATCGAGTCGCGGTCGTCGCGGGACACCTCGGCGAGCAGGCGCTCGAATTCGTCGACATAGCGGTCGACGGTCTGCTTGAACTCCTCGTCCGACCGATACTTGCGGCGGATCTCGTCGAAGGTCTGCTGGCCTTGGATCGTGTAGAGCCGGCGCGTGAACACGTTGCTCTCGCCGCGCTTGTAGCGGTCCCACAGCTCGACGGCCGCCTCGTGGTCGATCATCCGGGCGATGTCGACCGAGATCGAGTCGAGCGATTCCAGGCTGTTGAGCCGCGAGCGGTCGGGCTTGGCCGGGCCGCGGGCGGGCTCGTCATCGCGCGAGGCGCGGTTCAGGAGGTCCGATAGCCAGCCGCCACGCATCCCGGGGTCACGGGCGGGAGCCGGGGCCGGCCGCTCGGCGGCCGGAGGAGCCTGGCGCACGGGGGCCGGTGCCGGAGCGGGCGCCACCGGTGCGGGAGCCGCAACAGGAGCCTGGACGGTCCGGGCCTCGACCTGGCGGGCGACCACCGGAGCCGGGGCGGGCGCCGGGGCAGGAGCCGAGACCCGCTGCTCGACCGCGGCGGCGACGGCCGCCATGGTGGCCGCCACGGACGGCTGCTCGTTGACGCGTCGGGCCTGGGGCTGGGCGG
>JAFAAP010000252.1 GCA_023426505.1 Pseudomonadota bacterium | reverse complement strand
GATCAGACCGGTTCGGCGGCGGATCGCCGCCACGTCGAGCCGGTCCGGCAGGGAGAGGGGGGAGAGCTGGAGAGGAGCCCGACGCAGCGCAGGGGCGCTGGTCGGCTCGGGGTGCGCGAGCGCGTCGCTCAGCCCGCCCAGCAGCCGGTCGTACTCGTCTTCAGATTGCAAGGCGCGTGCCCCTTTGCTTGAGTGCTGCGGTGTGTCGGTGACAGACTCTGTCTCTGACCGGCTCCGTCAGCGGCAGACTGTGTCCGTGACCGACCTGCGTCAGCGACAGACTGGGCCGTTGGCGCTGGCTTCCTATCATATGTTCAGAGAGGTGTTCAGCGGAGTTGGTAACGGGGGCAGGAGTACTTCAGGTTTGGCCGGAACTAGCAATTGCACCCTGACCCATCTGCCGTGAGCAGACGCATTTGCTTCATTGCTCTCTAGGGTGCTCACTCTCTGGCGGCTGAGGACGTTCATTCGGTGCAAGAAAAGAGGGCCCCTGTTGGAATAGGCTTGACGCCAAGGCTCTCAAGTCGGCCATCTCCAGGGAGTGATCTCAAATGGCCGAGATCAAGGGTGCGCTTCGCCGAGGGGCTGTCAAGCGACCAGATCGGGTTTGCGCGATCCGATGATCAAAATAAGACCTGATCAGCTGGAAGAGCTAAACGGGGTCGACGGGCATAAGCGAGACGCGACCTGCGTCCTCTCTTTCCCTAGCCAAGGTTCATCTTCCTGTACAGCAACCAGCTCCCCTGCGCATCCTCCAGCTCAGGCACACCGCCCCAAGTGATCAAGGGGTGTCATACTTTGGCACATGGCGATGGGTGATGAGGGGCGCGTCCACTTCGCACGAAAGCCCTGCCCGGCTGAAATCTAGCCGAACATGTGCTTCGCACTGGGCCGGGAAGATGCGCTGAAGGAGCGTCCACCCGAAGCCATGATGGTTCGGCTCCTCGACTGGTGGCCCGTTCCGCTCCACCCATGTCAAGTGCAGCTTGCGCCGCCCCTCTACTGTTACAAGATCCCATCTGACAGTCACGCAACCCTTGCGGACCGAGAGGGCCCCGTACCGCGCCGCGTTCGCGGTCAGCTCATGCAGGGCCATGCTCAATGGCACAGCCAGATCTGCCGCGAGATGTAAGTCGGGCCCGTCGAGCGTGAAGCGCTGATGCCGGCGCTCGGCGAAGGGCTCAAGCTCGTTGAGCACCAGGTCCCTCAGCGGCATCGTCTGCCAGTAGTCCTCCGTCAGGCGCGCATGGGTTCGCGCCAGCGCGGCAATGCGGGCTGAGAACGAACGGGTGAACTCGCGCAGGCTACCGGCGGAGAGCGCTGTCGCTCCCACAAGCCCCTGAACAGTCGCGAGGGTGTTGCGCACGCGGTGATGCAGTTCGCGCACCAGCAACGCCTGACGTTGCTCATAACGCTTGCGCTGGTCGATGTTCTGGATCACCCGCACGCTATACTGAAAGAGTCCTTCCTCGTTGAACACCCCAGCCGCCGAGACGGAGAACCATGCGGCCGAGCCATCCTTTCGAACGTAGCGCTGCTCCAGGGAGTAGGTCTTCAGTTCGCCGGCCACCTGCCTTTCGTACAGGGCTCGCTCGGTGCCGCAGGTCTCCAGGTCCGCGAGATCGAAGATGTTGAGGGTCAGGAGTTCGCTACGGGAATAGCCGGTCAGAGCAGCGAAGCCGCTGCTGACCATCAGGAGGCGTCCCGCCGCGTCCGTCTCCCCAATGCCGATATGGGCGTGCTCCTGAGTGGCCAGGAGCCGCTCCTTCGTCTCTTTCAAGGCCTTGGTCCGGGCGGCGTTGTCGACCGAGACGGCGGCGATCTGAGCCAGTTGAACCAGAAGTGCCTCGTCGTCCGGCGTGAAGTCCCCATCCTCCTTATCACAGACGACGATCGCTCCCATGATGCCCCCCTCAGGCCCGGCTATCGGGACTGCCAGGATCTCCCTGAGAGGCAGGGGGGAAGACTCCGGCCGATGCTCCTCCTCCCGCTCCCGAGACAGTTCGGCTGCGGTGAGCCGCATGGTGTGTCCCGACTGAACGACGCGCGTGAAGACATCGGCTGCGGCTGCCGCAATCCCCAACAGCGAAGCCTCGTCGCTATTTCCGGAGAGGGACAGGGCCACGGAGGCATGAGGCCAGAGACCATAGGACATCGTCTGGGCAGCGGCCCACTGGGTACCGATGATCAGACGCGCCTGATCCGCGATCTCCTGAAAGGTGGTCTCGGGCGGGCCCGCAGCAGCTATTTTTGCCGAGGCCGCCGCCAGCGCCCGCAATTGCTCCCGGTGCCAGTGGGCTCTGGCGAGATATCCCTGTCGCTCCTGCTCGATCTGAATACGTTCGGAGATGTCGTGATGAGCGACGACCGCATAGACAGCACCGTTATCCTCTAGGCGGGTGGCGCGAAGCTGAAACCATCTAGGCCGATCAGGCGAGTGGCACGGGTACTCCAGGGAAAAGGCGCGTTCTCCCGCGAGCACCGATCGGATGCCCGCCGCGGCCGCCCTGGCGCAGGGCGCATCGCCCCCGGTCGCGCGCCCGCAGACGTCAAGATAGTTCACCCCGATGTGCGAAGTCTCCCGAGATTGATTGGCCTGCCCGAACTCGTCCCAGGCGCGGTTGGTCGCGACGATTGTTCCAACCTGATCGAGAACGGCAACCGGGGCTGCGAGCGTATCCAGAATGACCTGAGCGGAAGGGACCGGTGCGGTCCCGTTCTGCTCCGACCTGCGATGCATGGCCTAGTGCTCCAAGATCCTGACTTGGATGCAGAACAACGGTCATTGGGCTCGTTGCGTTCAGCCGGACAGCTCAATGACGATGCCAGGAAGCGATTGGCCGCGAGAGAATGAAGTGTCGCGGCGCGCTCAGTCGTGAGGCAGTTTCTGGAGTCTGCCATCGCACTACGCTTACCGGGCTCTGTGCTAGGAGGGCTGCTGGAGTAGCCCTCAAGGAAAGCTTTCCTCCGACGTGACTTTTGCTACTATTGATCCCAGCCATGCCTCAGTACACCCTCTTTGTTGATAACAAGCAGCGTCGCATCAAGTACCCCAGGAGCTTTGATCTGCCTGACGTCGAGGCTGCGCGTAAAGCGGCATTGAGGCTGGTGCGGGTCTTCTCCGAGATCGTTCCATATTGGGATGAGCTGTCCGACGAGCAGCAGGGGGCCTTCGCAGTCGAAGTCGCTGACGAGGAGGGGCGCACCATCCTGACAATCCCGTTCCGAGATGCCAATGGGGCGGAGGGATAGCCGCGCCGGATCAGGACACAGCCGAGCACAAAGAGGCCCCACCAGGCTTTTGGACTTGAAGGGGCCAGTGCGAGTCCAGGGAGGAAATATCCTTCCCGAAACATCTTGGTTCATTGGCGCGGTGCGAGGGCGCACCTCAAGCGGTCACCTTTGCTAACTTCTACCTCCCGGATGGCCGGGAGATGGCCCTTGTAGGAGAAGGTGGAGTTGCGGGCGATCACGAGCAGACGCGGGACGTGCGAGAGAGCCGTGATGATGTCTTCGACGACGCCTTCCGCGAAGTACTCCTGCTCTGGATCACCGCCCCGGTTGGTAAAGTGAAGAACGGCAATCGATGGCATGTCAGGAAGCAGAGGCCTCTTAGCCTCATGACTGACCCTGGGTGAGGGGGGCTGCGCGACCTTGGCAGTGATCTGGTATCCTTGGATAGGCTCGTCGATGTTCTTGACCTTTAGCGGGCCCAGATCCTCGATTTGGAGAGGCAACGCCTTGCGGACCAAAGTGTAGGTGGCCTCCGAGATGCAGGTGCTGCCGGGTGTAGCGAGGGCCTGGAGGCGTGCTGCGACATTGACCCCGTCACCCAGCTGAAGTAGCTTGGACTTAATCTGACAGACGGTGTCGTTAGGCTGAGGCAAGAGCCGAGGCCGGGCGCGGAGTGGTCGGGGTGCGTAGCGCCCGGCCTCGGCGTTCACCCGGAGCACCGTCATGACCAACGAGCAGAAGATCATCCGCGCCAAGGTCGGCCTGCTGGAGCTGGCCAAGCAACTCGGCAACGTCAGCCAGGCCTGCAAGATGATGGGCTATTCCCGCGACAGCTTCTACCGCTTCAAGGAGCGCTACGAGACCGGCGGCGAACTGGCCCTGCAGGAGCTGACGCGCCGTAAGCCACTGCTGGCCAACCGCACGCCACCAGAGGTGGAGGCCGTCATCGTTGAGCTGTCCCTGGAGCAGCCCGCCTTCGGCCAGATCCGCCTTGCCAATGAGGTGCGCAAGCGCGGCCATTCGATCTCACCCGCCGGCGTCCGTGGCGTCTGGCAGCGGCATGATCTCGAGACGATGAAGAAGCGGCTCAAAGCCCTGGAAGCCAAGGTCGCGCAGGAAGGCCTGATCCTGACCGAAGGCCAGTTGGCTGCGCTGGAGAAGGCCAAAGCTGAGAAGGACGCGCATGGCGAGTTCGAGAGCGAGTGTCCTGGCTATTGCGGAGCCCAAGACACCTTCTACGTTGGCACCATGAAAGGGGTCGGGCGCATCTATCAGCAGACCTTCATCGACACCTACACCAAGGTGGCGTTCGCCAAGTTGTACGACCGCAAGACCCCGCTCACCGCCGCCGACCTGCTCAACGATCGTGTCCTGCCGTTCTTCGATGCCCATGAGGTGAAGCTGTGTCGCGTGCTCACCGACCGCGGCACTGAGTACTGCGGCAATCCCGAACACCATGAGTACGAGCTCTATCTGGCGGTCGAGGATGTGGACCATTCTCGGACCAAGACCAAAAGCCCGCAGACGAACGGCATCGTGGAGCGCTTCCACAAGACGGTGCTGGACGAGTTCTATCGCGTGACGTTCCGCAAGAAGATCTACGGCTCAATTGCCGAATTGCAGAGCGATCTCGACGCCTGGGTGAGGAGTTATAATGAGGAACGGCCACACCAGGGCCGGTGGTGCTTTGGCAAGACGCCGATGCAGACCTTCGTGGATGCCGTGCCGCTGGCGAAGGAGAAGATGATCGCAGCTTGAACACAGCATCGGACAGAGAGGCCCGACCAACTCTCGGACGCCAAGTGTCAGATCAAATACCGACTACTACAAGATGATCGAGTGTCCAGCCCACGAGCGGCGCTGGACGAATCCTGAAGGAGCCCTGGCGTGGTGGGATCAAAGGTGTCTCCGGAGCAGTGGAAGGTGCGTCAGGGTAACGTAGAACTTTGTTACATCAACTATAATCTGCAACCTCGGGAGATCATCCGCCGTGGACTCAGGCTCCCACACTGCTATCTGTCTGCTCCGGTCCAAACAGTTTTGGTGATAGCAATTGCGTTGCGTCTTGGCCTTATGGCTCTCGCTCATTCCACTCTCGGCTTTCGCGCAGCCAATCGCCGGTCAAGCAACCGTCATTGACGGCGACACCATCGAGATCGCTGGAACTCGCATTCGGCTGCACGGGATTGATGCACCCGAGAGCGGACAGCGGTGTGAAGATGCCAGAAGCCGCGAGTATCACTGTGGCCAGAGGGCGTCGTTCGCCCTGGCCGACTGGATTGGTCGGGCAACGGTCTCCTGTGAGCAGCGTGACATAGATCGCTATGGCCGGATCGTTGCCGTGTGTCGCGCCAGGGGTGCCGACATCAACCAATGGATGGTCCGTCAGGGATGGGCCATCGCCTATCGCCAGTACTGCCTGGAGTACGTCGCAGACGAACTCTCGGCGAAGAGGAGCGGTGTAGGGATGTGGGCGGGCACGTTTGTCCCTCCTTCGCAATGGCGTCGAGGAGAACGATAGACCTTCGAGCCGAAGTCAGATCGATCAGAGCTTCGGTGTCACGGATTGCTCGGCAGCAGCAGCCCTTGATTAAACAACTTCACGTGCTGCCCAGAGAAGCCGCAAACCCAGTGCTCCCAGGAACAGGCCGGTTGCTCGATCAATCCACTTCTTCGCAGCGATGTAGAACTTGCGCACCCGACCCGAGCCAAAGAACAGGGCTACCACAGAATACCACCAGATCTCGTTCAGAGAGACGATGCCAACGAGTGCCGCCGTCATCCAGAGCGGCACATCGGCAGGCAACATGGCAATGAAGATGGAGCCGAAGAACACCGCAACTTTGGGGTTAGAGATCTGGGTCAGAAACCCCTTCATGAATGGATTACGGACGGCTTCTCCCTTCGAGCCGTCAAGAGCGATAGGGTCTGCTGCATGACGGAAGATCTGGAAGGCGATCCAGAGGAGAAAGAGCGCGCCGACAATCTTCATGATGATGAAAAGCGGTGGCAGGGCTCGGAACAGAACGTTGAGCCCAAGGAGTGCCGCGACCGCCCACAAAACCGTTCCGGCCCCCAAACCCAGCGCCACCTTGACCCCATCTGCGCGTGACTGAGCGACGGCGGTGCGTGCCGTGATGAGGAAGCTCGGCCCCGGCGACATCACTGCAAGCAGTTGGACAAGGCCGATAGAGAGAAGGGTCAGAAGGCCAGATGACGCCGTTTGCATGGGGGCTCAATCGCATAATCGACAGGGTGGGGAAAGTCCCGGACTGGCCATTCACCCCTGCACTCCACGTTCCCGGTCAGCCTTTCATGTCCCTCGTTTCTGTAAAATCGATTCTAAAGTGTCGCGAGTTGCGGTGACCAGGGCTCACAAACCTTCTCGGAGACTTCCAAGAGTCACCGCAGGCGAGTACGGCTCCATACCCCTGGTCCACAGGCAAAATACATCAGCAACCCTCCGATGATGGCGAGGTTCTGGACGAACTCCACATTCTGCCAGGGCCGGAAGACCAGCCACGTCATCGATAGGCCATATGTCTAGCCAAAGCATAGCGGCGATGAAGCCGATCAGCGCCAACGGACCAACGAACTGTAAAGAGCCAGCTAAGCTCGGATGCTCCCCTTAACGGGAACATACCTGTCAACAGCCAAGTTTCTTAGCGGAAATCCAGTTTATCAGAGGTGAACCCTTTCGGTGGAGAAGAGGCGTGGAGCAGCATTTTGGCCAGTCCATCATCCCGTTCGAGGAGCTACTGTGGCGCTTCGGGATCGCCTCAGGTTTCGGGCTACTGCTCGGGCTGGATCGGGAGTTGAGAGGTATCTCGGCTGGCGTCAGAACCCACATGCTAGTCGCCCTGAGTTCCGCCATGACGATGTTGATCGCCTTGGAACTCTATGAGCAGCTTACTGCCAGAGGTCATGGCGATCCGGACCCAATCCGCGCCATCCAAGGACTGGCACAGGCGATAGGGTTCCTGTGCGCTGGCGTGATCTTTGTCGCGCGGGGCAGTGTCTACGGGGTAACCACGGCGGCAAGTCTCTGGATGACAAGCTCGATTGGCATGGCGGCAGGGGCTGGGATGTACAAGATCGCGCTCGCGGGGCTGATCTTCGCGATGCTGATCGTATCCGTGTTGTGGCTCGTTACTCGGTTCCTTCCAGGTGGCAACGTCCCGCCACCGATAGATCGTCCTTGACCGACCGGACCTCAGCTATGCCCGACCGGTCTCTGAAACAGGAGATGGAGGATGCTCAAGTGGTTTCGGGCGATGATGCCGAAGGAAGACCGATTCTTCGACCTGTTGGAGCAGCACTCCAAGCTGGTGGTTGCGGGTGCGGAGGCTCTGCGCGCCGCACTGGAGGGTGGTCCTGACTTCCAGCGCCACATTACCACGGTTATGGAGCGCGAGGATGACGCAGATGCGGTCACCCGCGAGGTTTTCCTGGCGGTGCGGCGATCCTTCATCACCCCTTTCGACCGTGGTGATATCAAGGATCTGATTACCTCCATGGACGATGCCATCGACCAGATGCGTAAGACCGTCAAGACGATCACGCTGTTCAAGGTCAGCACCTTTGAGCCGGAAATGCGTGAGATGGCGGACGGCATCCTGCAAGGGTCGCGGATCGTGCAGCAGGCGATCCCCTTGCTGCGCTCCGTTGGTAACAATGCGGCTCAAATCAGCAATCTTGCAGAGGAAATCTCCAAGGTCGAAGGGGAGACCGACGACCGGTATGACGCCGCCCGAAGCCGTCTCTTCGAGACCATGGGCTCTGCCCAGGCTCTGAATTTCTGGGTTGCGTTTGAAATCCTCGATCATCTCGAACGCGTGATGGACCGCCTGGAGGATGTGGCCCACGAAGTGCATGGCATCATGATCGAGCATGTCTGAGGAGCCGAGGCTATGGACGTTGTCTCCATTTCCCTGCCGCTCCTTATCGGGCTGATCGCACTGGCGTTGCTATTTGACTTCATCAATGGTCTCCATGATGCGGCCAATTCCATAGCGACTATCGTCTCCACCCGTGTGCTCAGGCCACAGGTGGCCGTCGCGTGGGCAGCCTTTTTCAACTTCATCGCCTTCCTCTTCTTCGGCCTTCATGTGGCGCGGACACTGGGCAGTGGCATTGTCACGGCCACCGTCATTGATGCTGCCGTGATCTTCGGCGCTCTCATGGGCGCGATCCTCTGGAACGTAATAACCTGGGCCGCTGGCATTCCCTCCAGCAGTTCTCATGCCTTGATTGGTGGACTCGTTGGCGCAGGAGTGGCCAAAGCCGGATTTGGGGCCGTGGTGTGGGCTGGGCTTGGGCCGACTTTGCTGGCGATTGTCTTGTCGCCCCTGATTGGGTTCGGGCTGGCGCTCATCCTGGTCTTCATCACCACCTGGGCCTCTCATCGGTCGTCACCATTCGAAGCCGACCGCATCTTCCGGAAGCTTCAGTTAGTGTCGGCATCCCTCTACTCGCTCGGTCATGGCGGCAATGATGCCCAGAAAACGATGGGGATCATTGCGGTGCTGCTGTTCTCGCAGGGACACCTCGGCAGCGAGTTCTATGTGCCGTTTTGGGTGGTTATTAGTTGCCAAGCGGCCATGGGGTTGGGCACGCTGCTTGGCGGCTGGCGGATCGTCCATACGATGGGCTCGAAGATCACGCGCCTTACACCCATGCAGGGCTTCTGCGCTGAGACTGGGGGAGCAATCACCTTATTTGGGGCCACATGGCTTGGCATCCCTGTCTCGACAACCCATACAATCACAGGATCGATCATAGGGGTGGGAGCCGCTCGCAGGACTTCGGCTGTCCGATGGGGTGTTGCGAGAGGCATTGTGGTGGCCTGGGTCGTGACGATCCCAGCCTCAGCCATCATTGCCGCACTGTTCTACAAGGCAGCAGCGTTTTTCGGATGACGACCGTGGATTCATTTCCATGGTGTTTCGGACCATTGTCTGTCAGGACGAGTAATGCACCGGTACGATGCATTGGTGAAGTATCGCTGAGAGGGTATCAGGCGGCGAGGGCTTGGGATAAAATTAGTTTTTCGGACGCCGGGTGATCCTGGGTCCACCCCTCGATAAAATCATTTTACCGACCACCACCTTACCCCGTGACCGTTCCCCGCCAGGACCCCTGACGAACTGTTCGAGGACGATGAGATCAACGTCGCGGTATGTTGATCTCGTCCGACGAGGAGGATCGGAGAGGACAATCCGAGTTACCCGCGCGGGTAAGAAGCGCCCCCAACGCTCCTCCCCATTGCTCCCGGAGCCTCGGGCCGACGTTTTCGCCCGACGCTCGATGTCCCCGTCCTTATAGAATCATTTTAGACGGTTCGGAGATCCGGCGAACGGGGCGATGGAGCATCATCGAGGGTGTTCATCGTCAGCAGGGCTCTTGGCAGAAAATGATTTTGAAATGCGAGTTCACCCTGCCAACGCTCAATGCTTCCATAACAGCATCTGCTTCTTGCTACGGCACGTTAGTATCACGTAATTTTATTGCAGTTCCCGGAAAACTGCACCAATATGCTTATCCGTCAATCAAACGACGGCTGTTACTCAATTTAGAAGGATGTTTAATGTATACGACTGCTCCCGTTAAAGACGTTTATGAACTCCTGGATCAAGAGAGCGCCTTCGCCAGTTTCCATAACTGGGAAGGTTATGCTCAATCCATCGATGAGACCCGAACGGATCTCAATACTTTTCTCGCACGCCATCCTTTTCATGTCGTTGTGAAGGACTGGGAGTCCCAGAATGACGAGAACGAACAAGCATACCAAACTGATGTTGCTGCGTATAATTGGCTGGATGAGGAGAACATAAGCTACGAAACTTTCGAAGAAGCGCCGCTCTATGACGCTGGCATTACGGTTCTCGGCTTCCCCAGCGAAAAAGCAGCCACGTTGTTCAAGCTGCACTGGACTTGATAGTCCCTGAATATGACAACTGACCTGGAGATTTATTTCAGGTCAGTCGCAGTTTAGCGACTGACCTCAGAAAAGACGCTCCAACCCCTCTTTGCCGTTCAACATTGTTCCGTGCCCTGCCATTCTCAACCATCAACTCGGTCAACGTTTTCCCATCATTGAACCAACCTCTTTTTCATGTTCCGACACGGACATGCTTCGTCCCTCGTTGAGATAAAATCATTTTATCTGGCTGCCTGGAAATCTGCCGCCCCATACCCACCAGGAGGGCTGCCGACCAAGCCAGTGAGTTCGTGGAGTATCGCGAAGAGGGTCCAACGGCGGCAATGAGGCTCAGAATAAAATAATTTTAGATGCCGGATCGGCCCTCGGGCGGGTCAGACTGGCTGGAGCCGTGCCCGGTAAAATGATTTTTTGTTCGTTCCGAAGAGTTGGAGGCGTAGTCACCCGGATGAGTTGGCGAACTTCTCTTGGCGGCGCATTCCTCAAGGCTGGGCCGAGTCAAAACTAATTTTCGAGCTATTCCTCGGCTCACGGGTCGGGGTGGGGAACAACACTGGCCCAAAAGCCTGTCCGTTCCCGCGTCGTGAAAAACATGTCCCCAATAAATCCCTTAAAGAGAATGGGTTTGGCGGACACAATTTCTTGGTCGAGGAACCCAATCGAACCGGGATGGGAATAGCCATGAGATGCCAGAGCGACAGCTTGCTGGAGCGGGGCGTCACATGGCGCTACAGGTCTTTGGCTGCGCGCGATCAGCGCGTAGCCAATGAGTTTGGCCTATGTCCTTGGAGCACATGAGACCCCGAGTTCTTCGACGACGGGTTGTCCTGCTCCTCGCCATCCCGAGGTGTCGTTCCTCGATGAGGAAGCCGAGCGCCGAGCGCTCGCCTTGCAGAGACGGCTTTGAACGTCGCTGGCGCTCCTTCACGCCGCCCCTGCGGTTCATTGCTCCGGGTTCAAGATCCCCGTCCTCGATCAATCTATCATTTGAAATCAGCCGCCCGCAGGGCGGATATTCGCAAGATGCGGGTGCAGACAAGTTTAATTTCGACATTCAAGCCATGGCTCCGGTATTCTCTGAATAAATAAGAATAGAGGGGACGTAGTCGGAGTAGCTACCGATTGCCTAGACGCTTCTTGCACATGACAACCAGAATGGGCCGTCCCCTTCTATTCTGGCCTTCCTCGCAAGATCGTCGAATTTTGGTTGTTTGCTTATTGTGTGAGAAGTGCGTTTTGACGAAGAAAATTGAATACACCGGAGCATTGTGCTCCGCTGGAAAGACTGAGTTTGCGTGCAGTCTGATGGCCTCCACCCCCGGTCAGTACCTTCTGGCCGTTGATCGACGGGAGGTCATCGAGACCAGGATCAAACGGATCGAGGAAAAAGCTGCCGAAGCCGGAACCCACCCAGTGTTTCGCCGGATCTTCAGCAAGAGTGAAGGCCAGTTCGAGAACGGAAGCGAGAATGTGCGGCGGACCCTTCGGGAGCAGCCAACCCAAGACATCGACACGCCCCATGTGATCGTCGTCTGTACTCACGAGGGGCTGCTCACATCTGATCTCTCGACCTACGACGGCTGGACCCTCATCATCGACGAAAATCCAAACATCTGGACCTTTCGAGAGGTCCAATCCGAGCACACATGGGTTCTCTATGACAAGTTCTTCGGGCTCGAACCGCTTGGCGATGGGAAGTCCAGGGTGACGATCCGGAGGGGCGCTCCGACTGTGGAAGCCTGTAAGAGGGATACGGGGATCTCTGCGGCCTTCTGCGATACCTATCGTCGGTGGCAGGCCAGCAGACCGGTTGTGAACCTCACATCCTGGGATCAAGCCGCAGACGGGCGGGAATGGTGGTGGTGTTCGCTCTGGAACACTGAGAATCTCAGCGTCTTCAAGCGGGTCATGATCCTCGCCAACTCCTTCGAGGCTTCCGTCACCTATAAACTGCTGAAGCATGCGGGGGTAAATCTCGTGCCTTTTACGATCCAGGATAATCGGGTATGGCAGCCGAGAATCCTGCGCCTGCGCTATTTCGCGGAGAAGCATCAGGCGGGAACGAGCTTCTGGACCAATGAAAGCGATCCGAGTGGCGCAGAGGCACTTGAGAAAGCGTTTGAGTGGATCAGGACCAATAGCTCGCCCGACAACCATTACTACTCAGCCAACAAAGAGAGACTCAAGCGGCTCCAGTTGCCGGGGGAAAAACTCCAGCCGAGGGTCAGCGGGTCAGACGCCTACAAGCACTATACCTGTGCCTCGTTCATCTACACCGCGAAACCGTGCGACGCCGAAGTTGGAGCCTTCAGCATGTACGGAATCAGCCGCGATGAGGTGATCCGAGCACGCCAGAATGAGGACTTGGTCCAGTTCCTCTGGCGGTCATGGCTGCGCGTGCCGGATGACACGCGAGACGGCGAGTTCCGGGTCTATGACCACGATCAGGCGCGTTTCCTGAAGGAGTTCATCGAGGGGACTAGACGACCGATTACGGTGACCCTTGAGCACGTTGCTGAAGCAGGCGTGGATGATCACAAGCCCCGGCATGTCGGTCGCCCAAGAGTGCAGCGAACTAGGGAAGAGGAAAAGGCCCTCGCAGACCAACGGACACAGAAGAACAGCGCGGGGCGAAAGCGCAGGCGAGTGGCGGACAAACAGCGTCGGATTGAGGAGGGTGAAATTGTTCGGGGGCCTGGGCGTCCGACGAAGGATAAATCCCAAAGCGCGGTGATTTCCCATCGTGCCGCATTGAACCAGGAATACATCGCCCCTGTAGCACTGGCTCGTGACCCGATATGCGAGAGGCGCATTCATCATGACCCGCTCGGTAAGCCTTGATGCGCCGAGGCCCCCGAGCGTCCCGTATATCTCCCAGATCATGTCTAACAACTTACGGCTATTGGTATGACTGACGATCATCAAACTGGGGCCGATCCCGCAGGCACCATAAAATAATTTTACCGGTCGGCTTGAGATCTGATGGGTGTTCACAACGCTTCAGCGTGACCCGACCAGAGACTGCCCGCCGTCCATTCGGTAGACTGAACCAACCGTAGCAGGCACAGATTTCGTCAACTGTTGCGTTCACGCCATGCAATTTTGGTGTGGCAGGCTGACGCAGAACCTAAGATGAGCAGAGAGCAAATCTGCACCAAAAACCATATTTCGTCGAACGAGATTTATTTTCGAAAGCACAATCATATTATGTTCCGCTGTGTATTCAAAAACTTAACATCACTAATACACAACTACGTTCGTTCGACTAAAATTCGTTCAACGAAATTAAACAATCCCATATGCAATTAATGAATAAAGAATTGTTTTTCTTTCCGGAAATACGCTGGTAGTTGCCTCCTTCAGACGCAGGCCGCTTACAGAATCGTATGCAAGCCATGCCTGTAAGATCGACATCACAAGAAGGGGCGTCATCTGATGAAGAAGATCATCGACGGAAAGCGGTACAATACCGATACTGCTGATCATGTTGCAAACTATAATAATTGCCTCCCCAGCGGCGACTTCTACTGGGAGAACGAAGACCTTTACATCACACCGAAGGGCAATTGGTTTCTCCATGGGGCTGGTGGAGCAAAAACCTCGTACTGTCAGCAAATTGGCCCCCGTGAGTGGGGTGGGAGCCAGCGCATCAAGCCTTTCACTCCAGAAGAAGCTCGGGAATGGCTCGAAGAGCACGGCAAAACGGAAGCTCTCGAACGCTATTTTCCGTTTGAAGATGCGTAGCATTCAGCGGAGGCGGTGAAGAACCGCCTCCCCTCCAAAGTGTAATTCTTCCGTACCGCAGGACAGGCACTCAGCCCAACGGAGCCACGTGCTTGCGCGCCCTACGATTTCAGATTCAGACATCCAAATGCTTCGTCGAAATCACCCAGCCCGCAAACACGGGCAACGCTTCCTCATGACTGCAAGGCTCGCATGGTCACAGGCCACCTGGGGACCAAACGGCCTGACACTGTTTGAGGGCCGTAAGACGGCCTACCCAGTCTACCCACGAGGCGATGACCCCAAGCGTGAAATGCTGCGGGACACCCTGAGACCCTATTTCAACCGACGCACCTATCGTGACGCCTGCGCTATGGTCGAGGTGTTGTTGATCGCCCGAGGCTACGGAGAGGCTGATATGGTCAATCCTGTCTTCATGGAGTTCCTGAATGCCACCGATCCCAAGGATTGCAGGGCGATCCGGGAGTTCATTTGGTGCGTCGGGCCGATGATGGCAGCACTCAGGAATGTTCGGTTTTAGCCATGACCTACCGTGTCTATCCTACTCGCGGCCTCTCACGCGAAGAGGCCGCTGCTTACATTGGCATCGGTTCGACCAAGTTCGACGAGATGGTTGCGGACGGTCGGATGCCTCAACCGCGCGTCATCGATGGTCGGGTTGTCTGGTGCGTTCATGAACTCGATGAGTTCTTTGACCGGCTGCCCCGCCGTGGCGATACTGCTCCAAACCGGAAGACCACAGATGACGATCCGTGGTCGAGACAGGCGGCGTGATGGGCAGGCGAAATCTGCGAAGATGAGCCCGAGGGCTCTCCAGGCTCACTTGGATAGGCTCAACGCCGATCTCCCGGATCACTGCTCGGCCTGGGCCTCAAGGCACGGCAAGCCAATAGTGTACTTCCGGAAGAAGGGGATCACAGGCACCAAGCCGTTCCGCATCTTCTCAGATATTTATACCGAGCGGGCGCAATTTTTTGTCGATTATGCCCTGTGTCTTGGAGGGCAACCACCGCCGAATCACCGGGTCCAAGTGCAAAACAAGGTTCAAATGAACGAAGAGCAGAAGCTCACAACTGAGCATACCCTGCGCTGGCTCTGCGAGGACTACTTTGCGAACTGCACCGCCTGGAAAACGCTCAAGAAAGATGGCAAGCGGGCTCGCCGTCTCGTGTTCGAGGGCATATTGTGCGAGCCGATTAACCCTGGTTCGAAACTCGTATACGCAGATTGCCCTCTCACGAATTTCAACACCAAGTCGGTCGAAATTCTCCAGAAAAGAGCAGCCAAATGGCAGAAGATCGAGGACGAGAAGGGCGATCTGATCGAGAAACCTATCACCCCTGAAGCAGGCAACAGCCGGGTGAAGTATCTGCGCGGGCTCCTGGCATATGCCAAAGCTACGCACCCTCACCTCGTCCCCACAAACTGGGCCAAAGACGTACCCTACTACAAGGGCTCCAGCAAAGGGTTACATACTTGGACCTTGGATGAGATCAACCTCTTTCGATCCGAATACGAAATCGGCACAAAGGAGCGGCTTGCGTTTGAAATCCTGTTCTACACAGGCCAGCGCCGTGGCGATTTCGTGGACCTCGGCTGGCATAAACTGCGCAATGGTCTCCTGACAGTTGTCCAAGAGAAGAACCGGGGTACGGAGAAGGAGGCAACTGCGTACATTCCGCTTCTACCGCCGCTGCAAGCTGTGCTCGATGCCAGCAGGGCGAAAGGCATCCTTGGAGATATGGTCTGGTTCGTCCAAGAGAACGGTCACCGATACACGAAGGAGAGCTTTGGGAACTGGTTCCGGGACGTATGCGACAGGATCGGGCTGACTGGATGCTCAGCCCACGGTCTGCGTAAAGCGTGCGTAGTCCATCTGGTCAGTGAGGACTACACCCCGCACGACATCATGGCGGTCACCGGGCACAGGACCCTCAAGGAGATCGACCGCTACTCGCGTGAGTACGCTCGCCAACAGCGCGCAGAAGCAATCCTCGACAAGTGGATGAAGAAGTACGAGCAAGCAGCTTGAGAATCGACTCCAACGGAAAGCCGCCCCCACCGGGCGGCTTTTTCATTTCTGAAGTTCCCCAACTTCGATACTCACGCTCGGGCCAAGAACGGAACATGACCGCGTTTGCCAAACCTTTCGAACCAACGTGGCCAAAGGTTTGGCAGCAGGTGTCCTAAGTAGCTGGGAAGGCTAAGGAAATGAAAAGGAGTGGTGCCCAGGGGCGGAATCGAACCACCGACACTGCGATTTTCAGTCGCATGCTCTACCAACTGAGCTACCTGGGCATTCGGCGTCAGCGCTTGGCTGTTCGCGTCGAGGCCGGTTGTATAGTCAGACAGGCGGCGCCTGTCTACCCGCTTCTGACATGACGGAGCGGAAAAATTTTCAGGCCTCGCGATCCCCCTCGTTCCCATCCTCGTCGTCTTCGACGGTGGGGATCGCGTAAGTGCCCGAAAGCCAGCGGTTGAGGTCCACGTCCGCGCAGCGCTTCGAGCAGAACGGGCGGTACTCGGGGTTTGTGGGCTTGCCGCAGATCGGGCACTTGCCGGCGGCGCCTTGCGGGTTGTTCTCGTTCGCGGGGGTCATGAAGTGCCCTCCTGCCTCGTCAGGCTGCGTTGAGCCAGGTGAACCGGACGGGATAACCCTCCCCGTCCAGCAGGGCCACGGCCTCGTAGAGCGGCAGGCCGACCACGTTCGTGTAGGAGCCGACCAGCTTGACCACGAACGTGCCGGCAAGTCCCTGGATCGCGTAGCCGCCCGCCTTGCCGCGCCACTCGCCGGACGCGAGGTAGCGCTCGAACTCGTCCCGCGAGAGCCGCTTGAAGCGCACACGCGTCTCCACGAGGCGCTCGCGAATCGCCTCCTTCGGGGTCACGAGGCAGACCGAGGTGTAGACCCGGTGGGCACGGCCGGAGAGCAGGCGCAGGCAGGCCGCCGCCTCGTCCACCACCTCGGCCTTGGGCAGGATGCGCCCGCCCGCGAGCACCACCGTGTCGGCGGACAGGATATAGGCGTCCTTCAGCTCGTCGGAGCCGCGGGCCACCCTGGCGGCGATCTCGGCCTTCTGGCGCGACAGTCGTCGGGCCAGTTCCTTGGCGTTCTCGCCCTTCAGGGGCGTCTCGTCCACGTCCGCGGGCAGAAGCGCATCGGGCTCGATCCCTGCCTGCTGCAGCAGGGCGAGCCTTCGGGGCGACGCGGAAGCCAGAACGAGCTTCGGACGCCAGCTGGGATTCGATACCTCGGAAGACGACGCCACGAACGATCTCCAAACGCTTTTGAGGTCCGGTCTGGACCTGACGGGAAGCAGGGCCGCCTCTCGCGAAACGGCACTGTCGGCCGGTCACAAGATGGAACCGGCGGAGGATGAATCAAGCCGCCGGCGGCGGCTCGGCTCCGGGCGCAGCAGGCTCGGTCGCGACGGGAACGGGTTGCAGGGCATGCATGCGCTCGAGCGCGCGGTAGCGCATGACGCCGAGCGGGATCGTGCCGAGGAACAGCACCGTGATCACGGTGAGCATCTCGAACGGGAAGCTGACCAGGAGGCCGAACACCGCGACGGACAGGACGAAGATCGGCAGGACCCAGTGGCGCGGCACCCGGCCGATGTTCTTGCCCGCATAGACCGGGATCGTCGACACCATCAGGAAGGCGAGTCCCAGGAGGTACACCAGCACCACCGGGGCCGCGGCCGCCTCCACCGGAACCCCGAGGAAGCTCAGGTAGAGCGGCAGCATCGACGTCACGGCTCCGGCCGGCGCCGGCATGCCGGTGAAGAAGTTCTTTTTCCATTCCGGCCGGTGGGGATCGTCCAGCATCGCGTTGAAGCGGGCGAGGCGCAGCGCCATCGCGATGGCGAAGACCAGCACGACGATCCAGCCGAGCGCCTTCAGGTCGTGCAGCACGAAGCTGTAGAGGATCAGGGCCGGGGTGACGCCGAAATTCACGAAATCGGCCAGGGAATCGAGCTCGGCGCCGAAGCGCGAGGTCCCCTTGAGAAGCCGGGCGATGCGCCCGTCCACCCCGTCGAGAAGGGCCGCCACCACGATGGCGATCACCGCCGGCTCGTAGCGTCCCTCATAGGCGAGCCGGATCGCCGTCAAGCCGAGGCAGAGGGCGATCAGCGTGATGATGTTCGGGATGATGACCCGAACCGGAACCGGCTTGAACAGACGCCTCCGGGGCTCGTCCGGATCGGGCGCGAAGGGGGGGAACAGGTCACTCATGCGGAAATACTAGGGTCAGCCCAGGGGAGCGGCAAGCCAGAGCGCTAGCCGACCCGGAAGGGGCGCGAGGGCTCCTTCGCGGTGAGATCGGCCAGGACCGTCTCGCCCGCCACCGCCGTCTGGCCGAGGCCTACGAGCACCTGCGTGGAGAGCGGAACATAGATGTCGAGCCGGGAGCCGAAGCGGATCAGGCCGAAGCGCTCGCCGGCACTCAAAGAATCGCCGATCTTGACGAAGGACACGATGCGGCGCGCCACCAGGCCGGCGATCTGCACCACGCCGATCTTGGTCTCGCCGGTCTCGATCACGAGGGCGTTGCGCTCGTTGTCCTCGCTCGCCTTGTCGAGCTCCGCATTGAGGAAGAGGCCCGGCGTGTAGAGGATCTGGGTGATCCGGCCCGCGACGGGGGACCGGTTCACGTGGCAGTCGAACACGTTCATGAAGACCGAGATGCGGGTCATCGGCTCCTGCGGCAGGTCGAGCTCCGCCGGCGGAACCGCCGTGGTGATGAGGCTCACGCGCCCGTCGGCCGGCGAGACCACGAGGCCGTCGCGGATCGGGGTGACCCGCGGAGGATCGCGGAAGAAATAGCAGACCCAGACCGTCAGGATGGTGCCGATCCACCCCAGGGGCGACCACAGCATGGCCAGCAGGATCGTCGCGACCAGGGAGATGAGAATGAAGGGATAGCCCTCCTTGTGGATCGGGACGAAGATGCGGCGCATCGATTCGAGGATATCGGTCATTCTTCAGGGCCTTGATGGATCGTGGGAGGGGGATGGCAGGAGGGGCGGGTTCCGTCAACCCGCCACGCTTTCCTCGCTGTGCGCTTCCTGCTCGACCCGCTTGAGGGTCTCGCGGGCCTCGTCCACCTGGCGCTGGCGGTTCCACATGGCCGCATAGACGCCGCCCTGCGCCAGCAGGCTGCCGTGGGTGCCGCGCTCGACGATCCGCCCCTGGTCGAGGACGATGATCTCGTCCGCGCCGATCACCGTGGACAGGCGATGGGCGATCACCAGGGTGGTGCGCCCGCGGCTGACCCGGTCGAGAGCGTCCTGGATCTCCTTCTCGGTGAAGGTGTCCAGCGCCGAGGTCGCCTCGTCGAGCACGAGTATCGGCGGGCCCTTGAGGATCGTGCGGGCGATGGCGACGCGCTGCTTCTCGCCGCCGGAAAGCTTCAGGCCGCGCTCGCCCACGGGCGTGTCATACCCTTCGGGCAGCTGGCCGATGAAGCGGTCGATCTGGGCGAGGCGCGCGGCCTCCCTCACCTCCTCGGCCGCGGCGTCCCAGCGTCCGTACTGGACGTTGTACCCGATGGTGTCGTTGAACAGCACCGTATCCTGCGGAACCATGCCGATCACCTTGCGCAGGGACGCCTGCTGCACGTCGGCGATGTCCTGGCCGTCGATGAGGATGCGCCCGCTCGTGGGCTCGTAGAACCGGAACAGGAGGCGCGAGATGGTCGACTTGCCCGCGCCCGAGGGGCCCACGATGGCGACCGTATGGCCCGCCGGCACCTCGAAGCTGACGCCCTTCAGGATCGGGCGCTCGGGGATGTAGGCGAAGTGCACGTCCTCGAAGCGCACCACGCCCTTGGCGGCCTGGAGCGGCTTGGCGTCCGGCCTGTCCTGGATCTCGGGGTTGCGCTCGATGATGCGGAACATGTCCTCGATGTCGATGAGGGCCTGCTTGATCTCGCGGTAGAGCATGCCCATGAAGTTCAGCGGGATGTAGAGCTGAACCAGCATGGCGTTCACGAGCACGAAGCTGCCGATAGAGACCCGGCCCGCCATGATGTCCCGCGCGGCGAGGATCATCACGATGGTCATGCCGATGGAGAAGATCACCGCCTGGCCCGCATTGAGCACGGCGAGCGACGTATAGGTCTGGGTCGAGGCCTTCTCGTATTTCTCCATGGAGCGGTCGTAGCGTTCCGCCTCGCGGGCCTCGGCGCCGAAATACTTCACGGTCTCGTAGTTGAGGAGCGAATCCACCGCCTTGGTGTTGGCGTCCGTGTCGGACTCGTTCATCCGCTTGCGGATGGAGATTCGCCACTGGGTCGCCTGGTAGGTATAGCCGAGATAGATCACCACCATGACGAAGACGACGGCCGAATAGGTCCAGTCGAACTCGTAGGCCAGGATCCCGAGCACCAGCACGAATTCCAGGATGGTCGGCACGAGCGTGAGCACGACGAGCCGGGACAGTTCCTCGATGCCCTCGCGTCCGCGCTCCAGGACGCGGGTGAGGCCGCCGGTCTTGCGCTCCAGGTGGAAGCGCAGGGAAAGGCGGTGCATGTGCTCGAAGGTCTGGAGCGCCAGATTGCGCACCGCATGCATCGCCACCTTGGCGAAGAGCCCGTCGCGCACCTGGGTCAGCACCGCCATGAGGATGCGGGTGAGGCCGTAGATGACCGTGAGCAGGACCGGAGCCCGCCAGAGCCAGGAGCCCGCAGTCGCCGCCGCCTCGGTGCCCTGGCCGGCAGCGCCGGTCACGGCCACGAGCGCATCGGTCGCCCACTTGAAGGCGAAGGGGGTGACCATGGTGACGCCCTTGGCGACCAGGAGCAGTCCGAAAGCCAGGAAGACCCGGCGCTGGAGGTCGGGCCGCCCATGTGGCCAGAGATAGGGCCAGAGCTTCTTGACGGTGGCGACCAAACCGCTGGACCGCGAGGCGGGCGTGCTCGCGGCAGGGACGCTGGAGGGGGACATTTCTTAGAATCCGATCAAACTGTCGGACCTGCATATAGATGATCGGAGGCGGGAATTCACCCTGCCCGCCTCTCCAATCAGTTGGTCTTCTGCGGCTCTTCCCCTGGAAGAACGAAGACCTGGCCCGGATAGATCAGGTCCGGATTGCGGATCTGCTCCTGGTTCGCGCCGTAGATCACCGTGTAGCGCACGCCCTTCCCATAGGTCCGCTGGCTGATACGCCAGAGGTTGTCGCCCCTCGACACGATGGTCGTGTTGATGTTGGGGATCACGACCGTGCCGGAGGGGATCACGACCGAGTCCGCCGAGGCGGTCCGGGTGGCGGAAGCCGGAGCGCCAGCAGCCGCGGACGGGGCCGCGGCGATCTCGGGCGCCGCCGCCGGAGCCGAAGCTGCGGGCTGCACTGGAGCGGCCGCCACCTGGGCGGGCACGTTGAAGGTGACCTGCGCGCGCGACTTCACCTGGCTGGAGACCGGATCCACGTCGTCGAGGCGCACGCGGTAGTCGCCGGGGCGGACGCCGCTGCCGATGGCGAACGAAACCTTGCCGTCGCTGCCCGCGCCGCCGGGCGCCACGAAGCTTTCGTTGAGGTAGAGGCGCACGGTCGCGCCGGGGGCGGTCAGGCCTGACACGAAGAGCTTCCCGTCCTCCGCCTCGACGGTGACGATCTTGATCTCGGGCCTCGGCGCAGGCTGGGCGGCGGGCTCGGCCGGCGCAGGGGCCGGCTGGACTGCCTCGGCGGATGCGCTCGCCTGCTGCTGCGGCGCAGGCTTGGCCGGCGGCTCCGGCGCCTTCGCCTCGGGGGCGGGCGTGGCTTCGGGGGCAGGAGCCGGCGCAGGGGCCTGGGCCGTCTTCTGCTCCGGCGGCTCGGGATTGGAGAGAAGGACTGTGGGCTTGTCGGGCGCGGTCAGGGCCACGAGCGGCCGGGTCTTGGCCGGATCGAGCACCACGGTCACGCTCTCGCGGGAGCGCTGGCGGGTGCCGTCCGGGGCGATGGACTGCAACGCGATCTGGTGCGAGCCGGGCGGCAACGGCGGCGGCACGATGGCGAAAAGGCCCGAGGCATCGGCGGCCGCGCGGGCGTGGACGAGGTCGCCGCGCAACAGCTCGATCGTCGCGCCGGGGGCTGCGCGTCCTGCGATCACGCTCTCGCCGTCTGGCTCGATGCGAACCACGTCGAAGGACGGGGCCACCGGAGCGCCGGCGGACTTGGCATCCGGACTCTTGGGGGCTTCGGCCTTCGGGGCCGGTTGCGCAGCCTGCTGGCCCGGAGTGCCGGGGGACGAGGCCCCCTGCCCCGGAGCCGGCTGGGCCGGAGCCACCGACGCGCTACGGCTGGGGGACGGCGTCTCCGTCCGCTCCCAATACAGGACCCCGAGCAGCACGGCGACGACGGCAACGGCTGCTCCGCCGAGAACAGCGATGGTTCCGCTGATCTGTTTCTCAATCGCCATGCTTTTTCTCACACTCAGGCACTTTCGTGCATTTAAACCGTTTATCTTTCAAAAGGCTACGGCCATAAGGAACAATAACAATGTTCTACGATTCAGCGCGGGACGCTCCCCGCTCCTTTGAAATGCTCATGTCCAACATCAAATCGATTTGCGTCTATTGCGGCTCCGGTTTCGGAGACGACCCGGTTTTCGCTGAAAATGCGGCGGCATTAGGCCGCGCGATGGCCGAGCAGGACATCCGGCTCGTCTATGGGGGCGGCAATGTCGGCCTCATGGGCACTGTGGCCCAGGCCACCCTCGATCATGGGGGTTATGTCACCGGGATTATCCCGGAATTCCTCAAGTCCCGCGAGAAGCTGCTTGATGCCGTCCAGGAAACCATCGTGGTTCCCGACATGCACACCCGCAAGCGGCTGATGTTTGAGAAGGCCGATGCCTTCGTGGCCCTGCCCGGCGGCATCGGCACCCTCGAGGAACTGGTCGAGCAGATGACCTGGGCCCAGCTCGGGCGCCATACCAAGCCGATCCTGCTGCTCAGCACCAACGGCTTCTGGAAGCCCCTGCTCACCCTCTTCGCCCACATGCGCGACCAGGGCTTCATCCGCCAGGGACTCGAGCTGAACTACCTGGTGGCCGAGCGCGTCGAGGAGGTGATCCCGATGCTCGAAGCCTCCGCCCGCCGCATCGGCCTCGTGGGCAACGAGGATGTGATCGAGGAGCGGTTTTAAGGAGATTCGCCTCGTCGTCATTCCGGGGCGGCCATGGGCCGGGCCCGGAACCCATAAACGCTCAGGATGCAGAAGGAGGCGGAACGCTGATCGCCCTTTTTGAAACCTCGGTGTTTATGGGTTCCGGGCTCCGCTTCGCCGCCCGGAATGACGCCTGTGCGGTTTTAAAGCCCCGCCCCGCTCTTCAGGAGCTTGTAGACCATCGAGTCCGTCAGGGCCTGGAATGAGGCGTCGATGATGTTGGCCGAGACGCCGATGGTGGTCCAGCGGTCGCCGGAGGCATCGCCGAACTCGATCAGCACGCGGGTCACCGCGTCCGAGCCGCCCTGGTAGATACGGACCTTGTAGTCGATCAGCTCCAGGTCCTGGATCAGGTCCTGGTACTTGCCGAGATCCTTGCGCAGGGCCACGTCGAGCGCGTTCACCGGGCCGTTGCCCTCGGCGGCCGAGATCAGCACCTCGTCGCCGACCCGCACCTTCACGATGGCCTCCGAGGCCGTGACCAGCTCGCCGACCGCATTGAAGCGGCGCTCCACGTTCACGGAGAAGCGCTCCACGTCGAAGAAGGCCGGCACCTCGCCCAGCATGCGCTTGACCAGCACGTAGAAGGAGGCGTCCGCCCCCTCGAAGGCAAAGCCTTCGGCCTCCTTGCGCTTGACCTCGTCGAGCAGGCGGCCGACGCGCGGATCGCCCTTCTGGAGCTCGAAGCCGAGGCGCTTCAGCTCGGCCAGCACGTTCGACTGGCCGCCCTGGTCGGAGACCAGTACTTTGCGCACGTTGCCGACCACCTCCGGCTCCACATGCTCGTAAGTGCGCGGGTCCTTCAGGACCGCCGAGGCATGGATGCCTGCCTTGGTGGCGAAGGCGCTCGCGCCCACGAACGGCGCGTGGCGGTTGGCCGGCCGGTTGAGGATCTCGTCCACCTGCCGCGACACGTGAGTGAGCTGGCCCAGCGTCTCGTCCGTGACCCCGAGCACAAAGCGGGACGCATAGCCGTCCTTCAGCTTCAGGGCGCCGATAAGCGTCACGAGATTGGCATTGCCGCAGCGCTCGCCGAGCCCGTTCAGCGTGCCCTGGATGTGCCGGGCGCCCGCCTCCACGGCCGCGAGCGAGTTGGCGACCGCGCAGCCGCAATCGTCATGGGCATGGATGCCCAGATGGTCGCCCGGCACGACGCGCGTGACCGCACCGACGATCTCCGTGACCTCGTGCGGCAGGGTGCCCCCGTTGGTGTCGCAAAGCACGACCCAGCGCGCGCCGGCCTCGTAGGCCGTCCGGGCGCAGGCGAGCGCGTAGTCGGGATTGGCCTTGTAGCCGTCGAAGAAGTGTTCGCAATCGACCGCGACTTCGCGGCCCCGCGCGCGGGCGGCCTCGACGCTGTCGCGGATCCCGGCGAGGTTTTCCTCCAGGGACGTCACGAGTGCTACGTGGACATGGTAGTCCCAGGCCTTGGCCACGAAGCAGATCGCGTCGGCCTCGGCCTCCAGCAGGGCCGAGACGCCGGGATCGTTCGAGACCGAGCGACCGGCGCGCTTGGTCATGCCGAAGGCCGTGAACTTGGCGTTCCTGGTCCGCTTTTCTGCAAAGAACGTGGTGTCGAGCGGGTTCGCGCCCGGATAGCCGCCTTCCACGTAGTCGATGCCGAGCCGGTCGAGCAGGCCTGCGATCGCCTTCTTGTCCTCGATGGAGAAATCGACGCCCGTGGTCTGGGCGCCATCGCGCAGGGTCGTGTCGAAGAGATAGATCCGTTCGCGGCTCATGACGGACGCCTCTCGCCCTCGGGCGCCGTGAGGCGCTTTTCCATGGTGGTGTTGGCAAGCCACTCGTCGCCGAGCGAGACAGTGTTCCGGCGCTGAGGCATGAACCCGCGCTGCTCGAAGAAGAGACGCGCCGTGTCGCTGGCATCGACGGTCAGGCGGGCAGCCCCGCGGGCGCGGGCGAGTTTCTCGACCGCGTCGTAGAGCATGGCGCCGACGCCCTGGCCCGCCGCATCGGGATGGACGTAGAGAAAGTCCACGTGCTCGTTGTTCTTGAGCGACGCGAACCCGACCGGCGATCCCTCGAGCGTCGCCACGAGGGTGAGCCCCTCCGCAAGCCGCTTCGCGAAGCTCTCGTCATCGGCGATCTCGGCCCAGGCGGAGCGCTGCGCCTCGCTGTAATCCTCCTCGGCCAGCTCCATGACGCTGGCCTGGTAGATCTCCACGAGCGCCGCGACGTCCGCCGGAAGGAAAGGCCGCAGCCCCGGCTTTTGCGATGACTCTCCCATCAGCGTGCGACCTCCCAGGTGGTGGTGCCGTCCTTGTTGTCCTTCACGACCACGTTGAGCTTGGCGAGCTCGTCGCGGATGCGGTCGGACTCCGGCCAGTTCTTCGAGGCGCGGGCATCCTTGCGGGCGGCGATCAGGCCCTCCACCACGGCCGGATCGACGCCGAGCGACGCGCGCTTGCGCGCCTTCCATGCGGCGGCTCCCTCCGCGAGGAAACCGAGCGCCCGGAGATTGGCGCCGAGCTCCTCGTGCGCGCCCTGCCCGTCGAGAGCGTGCAGCTCCGCCAGCATCTTCGGTGTGTTGAGGTCGTCCGAAAGCGCCTCGACCACTTGCTCCGACAGGACCGCGGATGCGCCCTCGCCCGCCAGCTCGTACCAGCGGTCGAGAACCTTCTCGCTCTCCTCGAGACCCTTCGCGGTCCAGTCGATCGGCTGCCGGTAATGCGTGCGCAGCATGTTGAAGCGCAGCACCTCGCCCGGCCAGTCCTTGAGCAGGTCGTGGATGGTGAAGAAGTTGCCGAGCGACTTCGACATCTTCTCGCCTTCCACCTGCAGGAAGCCGTTGTGCATCCACACATTGGCCATGCGCGGCATGTCGAAGGCGCAGCAGGACTGCGCGATCTCGTTCTCGTGGTGCGGGAACACGAGGTCGATGCCGCCGCCATGGATGTCGAAGGTCTCGCGCTCGCTCGGATCGCTGCACGAAAGCCTCGTCTCGAACGCCTTCACGAGATGCTTCCACGACATGGCCGAGCACTCGATGTGCCAGCCGGGACGGCCGGGCGTCGCGATGCCGGCGGGCGAGGGCCAGGCCGGATCCTTCGGGCCGGACGGCTTCCAGAGCACAAAGTCCATCGGGTCGCGCTTGTAGGGCGCGACGTCCACGCGGGCGCCGGACAGGAGCTCGTCGAGGGAGCGCTTCGAGAAGGCGCCGTATTTCGGCACGTTCGGAAGGGTCTGCATCGCGGCGACCGAGAAGAGCACGTGCTCCTCGGCCACGTAGGCGGCGCCGCGTGCGAGGAGCCGCTCGATAATCATGCGCATCTCGTCGATATGCTCGGTCGCCCGAGGCTCGACGAAGCGCGGAGATTGGCCTGTCTCGTTCACGTCCTCCGGCATGAGGACGCCGAGCGCCCGGATGTCGGCGTGGAACTGGTCCTCGGTCTTCCGGGTGACCTCGCGGATGGCCTCGTTGTGCGGCAGGTCCGGGTAATCCTGCGCGGCGCGGGCGTTAATCTTGTCGTCCACATCGGTGATGTTGCGCACATACGTCACGGCGCCCCTGCCGTAGACATGGCGCAGAAGGCGGAAGAGAAGATCGAAGACGATGATCGGGCGCGCATTGCCGATATGGGCATAGTCGTAGACGGTCGGGCCGCACACGTAGAGGCGCACGTTCTTCGGATCGATCGGAACGAACACGTCCTTCGATCGGGTCAGCGTGTTGTAGAGCCTTAAGTTCGGCGCCATGAAACCAAGTCCCTTCAGGCCGCAGGCCGGAGGATGGTTTCGATCTTGGAATGAGAACGAGACGGCTCCAGCCAGCGAAATGCGCTAGCTGCAAATAATCCCGGAAATGAGGATCGTTGCCGTGGTCATAGCACAGATCAATGCCCTGTCGGCCCAGCGGCGTCAAGGTTCCCGTCAGGCAGGCACGTTTTATTTGCAGAATTGCATACAAAAGGCGTGGGAACGCCCTGAAAACCGTAGCGTTAGAGCTTTATTCATACCCCTTCGTGATAGTGGATCACGAGTAAAAGTAAGTGAGGTTTCTATGCGCCGCGCATTCACCGTGCTCGGGTTGGGTAGTGCTGTGCTTGTCGCAGCCGCGTCCTTGACCATGCTGCCCAACGGCACCCAGGCCTCATCCACCCAGGCCACCTTCATGGTCCCGGCCGCCGACGGCTACGGAGTCGCCAGCTGCCTCACCTCAAACCAGTCCTGTGGCCAAGTTGTGGCAGACACTTGGTGCGAGGCTCAGGGCTTCACCCGCGCCACCTCGTTCCGGCAGATCCGCCCGGAGGAGGTCACCGGATCCATCCAGAAGGCCTCCGTCGGCCCGCAGGAACACCTGCCGGTGGCGATCACCTGCACGAATTGAGCATTCCTCCTAGGAAGCCTTCCGCAATGGCCGGGTTCGTCCCGGCCATTTCATTTCGGCAGCCCTGCCTACTTCACCCAATCCCCGCATTTCGGCGGCATCTCAGTGCCCCAGGGCATGAGCGGGACGCTCGAGGTTGAGTTCTTCGGCGAGCCCTCGATCGGGCGGTCGGAATAGACCATGTAGACCAGAGTATTGCGCTTGGCGTCGCAGCCGCGCACGATCTGCATCTTCTTGAAGATCAGCGAACGGCGCTCGCTGAACACCACGTCGCCCTGACCGAACTTGCCCTTGAACTTCACGGGGCCGATCTGGCGACAGGAGAGCGAGATGTCGGAGACCTCCTCGGCCACCCCGAAGGTGCCCGAGATGCCGCCGCGCTCCGGGGTGGTGTAGTGGCAGGCCACGCCCTCCACGAGCGGGTCGTCGATCCCGTAGACCGCGAGCTTGTCGTCGGGCGTGAGCGCCCGCCAGACCGTCGACTTCTTGAAGATCATGTCCGGCTCCTGGGCGACAGCACCCGAAGCGGCCCCGAAGGACACACCCGTGACCAGCGTCAAAGCCAGGACGAATCGCGACAACATTTCACACTCCCACCGTTAAGCTCGTATGTGGGGACGGCGCCTCGGTTTGGGGAGGGGTCACTCGGGACGGTGGCTGACGACGCAGATCTTGTTGCCGTCGAGGTCCCGGAAGTAGGCCCCGTAGTAGTGCCGGTGATAGTGCGGCCGCAGGCCCGGCGCTCCCTCGTCGGCCCCTCCCCGGTCCATGGCGGCGGCATGGCAGGAATCCACGACGGAGCGCTCCGCCGCAAGGAGGGCCACCATGGCGCCGTTGCCCGGAGACGCCTCACGGCCGTCGAAGGGCCGTGCGACGATGAACTGGGGGCGGCCGCCACGCTGGCCGTAGCCCAGCAGCATCGGGTCCGAGTAGCGCACCTCGAGGCCCAGGGGCGCGAGCACGGCGTCGTAGAACGTCCTGGCGCGCGCAAGGTCATTTGATCCGATGGTCGTATGGCTGTACATGAGGGCCTCGTATCCGGTCCGGGAGACTTGGTTCTCACGGAAGGCTAAGGGGCCTTCTTCGGGGCGGGCAAGGGGTTAACCACAATCGGGCCAAGTTCACGGGTCATAGGACCATCGACCCGCGATCACGCGCCCTGACGAAATCGGTTCTGCGACAAGCCTGATGACAAAGACACCCTTCTTCCGCACCCTCATCGCCGCGGCGGCTCTCCTGGTCACCGGCGGCGTCGCCGTCGCCCAGTCGCCGGAATGCCAGCGCTTCCGCGCGGAACTGGCTGCCCTCGACCGGGGCGGCGGACCGCAGACGGCCGCCATGCAGACCCAGCGCAACGAGCTGAACCGGCTCCTGCGCTATTACCGCTCCATCGGCTGCGAGCGGGGCCCCCTCGGCTTCCTGGCCGGACCGCCTCCGGCCGAGTGCCCCACCATCGCGGGCCAGATCCGGCAGATGGAGGCCGGTTATGCGCGGCTGGCGCAGCAGGCCGCCGATTCGGGCGAGGTCGAGTTCCGCCGCCGGCAGCTTCAGGCCGCCGTGCAGCAGACCTGCAGCACCGAGCAGCCCCGCGGCTTCTTCGAATCGCTGTTCGGCCCGCCGCGCGGCCAGCCGCAGCCGTCCGAGATCATGCCCGAGGGCCAGCCGATCATCGCCGACGAGCAGCAGTCGCTCGGCGGCGGCAAGCTCGTCTGCGTGAAGAGCTGTGACGGCTCGTTCTTCCCCTTAAGCAACTCCCCGGGCGGCCGCCAGGGCGCCGAGGAGATGTGCCAGGCCCTCTGCCCCGGCACGGAAACCCATGCCTACGCCTATCCGGGCGGCGACAACGGCCTGAGCCGAGCCGTCTCGGTCTCGTCGAACCAGCCCTACACCTCGCTCGCCAACGCGTTCAAGTTCCGCAAGAGCTTCGACGAGAGCTGCGCCTGCAAGCGCGAGAACGAGAGCTGGGCCGTGGTTCTGCGCCGCGCCGAGAGCATGCTCGACCAGCGCAAGGGAGACGTGATCGTCACCGCCGAGAAGTCGGAGGAGCTGTCGCGGCCGAAGCAGGCCCAGGCCAAGAAAGCCGCCGACAAGAAGGCCGACGAGGAGACGCAACAGGCTGCCGAGGTCGCCGCCTCCGCGCCGACCGCCAGCAAGGAATCCGCCGGCATCGGGCCGCAATCCATCGAGAACGCCACGGTCGTGAACCAGGGCGAAGGCGCGAAGCAGGAGGTCACGGCGCGGGACGGCACAAAGCGGACCATCCGCGTGATCGCCCCCAACGTGGTGCCGGTCCCGAACGCCAAGAACTGACCCTGCGGCATCCTGCCGAGGCTCAAATTGCTTTGGATGACTCCGCCGGTGTCAGCCGGCGGAGTTCTTCTTGTTCTGGCTTTGTGCTATCAGGCTCGACATGAAACCCGCCGATTACCCTCATAGCCGCCAGCCTGCGGGCGCCGCGGACCCGATCATCTCGGTCTCGGGGCTCTCCAAGACCTACGCATCGGGCTTCCAGGCGCTGCGAAGCATCGACCTCGAGATCCGCCGCGGCGAAATCTTCGCGCTCCTCGGGCCGAACGGTGCCGGCAAGACGACCCTGATCAGCATCGTCTGCGGGATCGTGAACCCCAGCACCGGCACCGTGCTGGCCGACGGGCACGACATCGTCCGCGACTACCGCGCCGCCCGCTCGGCGATCGGCCTCGTGCCGCAGGAGCTCTCCACCGACGCCTTCGAGAGCGTGTGGGCGACCGTGAGCTTCAGCCGCGGCCTCTTCGGCAAGCGGCCCAACCCGGCCTATCTGGAAAAGATCCTGAAGGACCTGTCCCTCTGGGAAAAGCGCGACAGCAAGATCATGACCCTCTCGGGCGGCATGAAGCGCCGCGTCATGATCGCCAAGGCCCTGTCGCACGAGCCCAAGATCCGCTTCCTCGACGAGCCGACCGCCGGCGTCGACGTGGAGCTGCGCCGCGACATGTGGGAGATGGTGCGGGGCCTGCGCGAGAGCGGCGTCACCATCATCCTGACCACCCACTACATCGAGGAGGCCGAGGAGATGGCCGACCGGATCGGGGTGATCAACAAGGGCGAGATCATCCTGGTCGAGGACAAGGCGCGGCTGATGCAGAAGCTCGGAAAGAAGGAGCTGACCCTGCATCTCCAGAGCCCGCTCGCCGCCCTGCCGCCGGACCTCGCCTCGCAATCCTTGCGTCTGTCGGCGGACGGCACGGAGCTCGTCTACACGTTCGACGCCCAGCACGAGGAAACCGGTATCGCCGAGCTGCTGCGCCGTCTCGGCGAGCACCGCATCGATTTCAAGGACCTGGGGACGAGCGAGAGTTCGCTCGAGGACATCTTCGTCGACCTGGTGAAGAGGCGCGCATGAACGTTCACGCCATCAAGGCCATCTATCTTTTCGAGATGGCGCGCACCTGGCGCACGCTGATGCAGAGCATCGCGTCGCCCGTCCTGTCCACCTCGCTCTACTTCATCGTCTTCGGCTCCGCGATCGGCTCGCGCATGGCGAACATCGAGGGCGTGAGCTACGGCGCCTTCATCGTGCCGGGACTGATCATGCTGTCGATCCTGACCGAGAGCATCTCCAACGCCTCCTTCGGCATCTACATGCCGAAATTCACCGGCACGATCTACGAGCTGCTCTCGGCGCCGGTCTCCGCCATGGAGACCGTGATCGGCTATGTGGGCGCGGCCGCGTCGAAGTCGATCATCATCGGCACGATCATCCTGCTGACGGCGCGCGTCTTCGTCGACTTCACGATCATGCATCCGCTCTGGATGGTCGCGTTCCTGGTGCTGACGTCCGTCACCTTCAGCCTCTTCGGCTTCATCATCGGCGTCTGGGCCGACAGCTTCCAGAAGCTGCAGGTCGTGCCGCTGATGATCGTCACGCCGCTCGCGTTCCTGGGCGGCAGCTTCTACTCGATCAACATGCTGCCGCCGTTCTGGCAGACGGTCGCCCTGTTCAACCCGGTCGTGTACCTCGTCAGCGGCTTCCGCTGGAGCTTCTACGGAGTCTCGGACGTGGGCGTGGGCGTCAGCCTCGCCATGACCTTCGTGTTCCTGCTGCTTTGCCTGGGCATCGTCGCCTGGATCTTCCGGACGGGGTACAAGATCAAGGCATGACGCGAACGCGTCACGCCGCCTGCCCCGCCAATCTCGCCCTCACCCGCTCCGGCCCGATGAGCGGCAGCAGTGCGCCGAGCTCCGGGCCATGGTCGAGGCCCGTCAGCGCGAGGCGCAGCGGCATGAACAGGGCCTTGCCCTTCACGCCCGTCGCGGCCTTCACGGCCTCCGTCCAGGCCTTCCAGGTGGTCGCGTCCCATGGGCCGTCCGGCAGCGCCTGCGCGGCACCGGCGATAAAGGCGCGGTCCTCGATGACCGGCGTCACCGGACCGTTCACCACCTTCCACCATTCCGTCACGTCCGCCACCTTGCCGAGGTTGCCGCGCACGGCGTTCCAGAACACCTCGCCGCCATCGGCCCCGAGGGCCGCGAGCCGCTCGCGCACCTTGGCGTAGGGCATCTCGTGGATCAGGCGGGCGTTGAGCTGCTCCAGCTCGTGCTCGTCGAACTTCGCCGGCCCGCGGGAGATGTGGCTGAAGTCGATCAGGCGCGCGAGCTCGTCCACGTCCGCAACCGGGCGGACCGCTTCCGCCGAGCCGACGAGCACCGCCAGCGACGAGACGGCCTGCGGCTCGAGCCCCGCCTCGCGCAAGCTCTTCAGCGACAGGTGGCCGAGGCGCTTCGACAGCCCCTCCCCGCTCGCTGTGGTGAGCAGGCCGTGATGGGCGAAAATCGGCGGCACGGCGCCGAGCGCCTCGAAGATCTGGATCTGCACCGCCGTGTTGGTGACGTGATCCTCGCCACGGATCACATGGGTGATCTTGAGCTCGATGTCGTCCACCACGGAGGGCAGCGTGTAGAGATAGGTGCCGTCCTCGCGCACCAGCACCGGGTCTGAAAGCGAGCTGCAATCCACGTGGCAATGGCCGCGCACGAGGTCGTCCCAGGTGACGGTGGTGGGATCGAGGCGGAAGCGCCAATGGGGCTTGCGCCCTTCCTGTTCGAGCCTGACCCGGTCCTCATCGGTGAGCTTGAGGGCCGCCCGGTCGTAGATCGGCGGCAGGCCGCGGGCGAGCTGTCGCTTGCGGCGGAACTCCAGCTCCTCCTGCGTCTCGTAGCAGGGATAGAGGCGTCCGACCGCCTTCAGCCGCTCGGCGGCATCGTCATAGAGGTCGAACCGGTCCGACTGGCGGACGATCACATCGGGCGGGATGCCGAGCCATCGAAGATCGGTCTCGATGGAATCCGCATATTCCTTCTTCGAGCGCGCCACGTCCGTGTCGTCGAAGCGCAGGATGAAGGTACCGCCCTCCCGCCGCGCATAGAGCGCATTGAGCAGGGCGACGCGGGTATTGCCGATATGAATGTGCCCGGTCGGGGACGGGGCGAAGCGGACGATGGGCTTGGACATGGGAAATGCTATGGCGAAGGGAGCGAGGACGCGCAAGTGCCGCAAGGCCCTGCACCCTGATGCCCCTCTGCTTTT
>JAFAAP010000250.1 GCA_023426505.1 Pseudomonadota bacterium | reverse complement strand
ACAACCCCTCGGACCAGAGAATAGCTGCGAACTCCGGCCCAATGCCTTTCAGGGCTAACAAGAGGCCTGTAGCCTGCGCTGTGGCAGCTTTCTCGGTCGAGGCCAGGAGCGCATCTCGTTCTGCCTCCACGGATTTGATCTGTTCAAGCAGCGGCTCAAGCCGATCGAGCTCACGGTTGATCTGCGCTTTCAGATCCCGCGGCAGCGGCCGGCCATCTCCCGTCCGGAGCTTCTCGAGGCGCGGGCGGCGATCCTGACGCAGGGGTTCATAGTCAACGATCCCTTGCGTGAAGAGCAGTCCCTTGATGCGATTGACGTGCTGAACTCGTTCAGCTGTGAGCGTCTTACGCTCACGGCCGATGCGACGGCGGTCCTCCTCTTTAGGTGTCGGTGCTTTGACCATGGCGCACACCCGCGGCTCGCCCCGCTTATAGGCCAGCAGGGTCCGCATCAGCGCCTCGCCATCGATCCTGTCCGTCTTGGCCCGTCGGCTCCGGCGCGAGGTAGCAATCGAGGCCGGATCGACAACGTGGCTCTCGATGCCCTCGCTCTCCAGCACGCGATGGATCCAGAACCCATCCAAGCCCGCCTCTTGAATGGCGATGATCGGAAACGACTGCCCAGTCCGGGCCTGCGCCTTCTCCTGCAACTGCGCCAATCGCATCAGCAGGCCGGCCCCATCGCCGGCGCCCACGCTGTGCTTGGACATCTTCTCCCCGGCCCCAGGGGACAGGGAGGTGATCAGCCAAAGGGAGCGACTGAGCTCTAACGAGACGAAAATAGCGCCAAGATTGATCTGGATAGCAGTCGGCTTGGATCGGTTATCAACGGGCCTGGGCTTCCTCCAATGCGAGTTGTTCTGCAATCTCACTCTGCCAGAAAGCAGATCGCTATCCACGCCCATGGGATCTCTTATAGCCCGGGAGGATCTCCATGGCCCCATACCCGCTTTACGAAAGAGTTTCAGGATGAGGCTGTACGGCTTGCTCTGACCAGCGGCCGCAGCCGACGGGCGATCGCTGCCATGAGTGTGAGATCGACGCTCGACTACGTCAGACCGGTTCAGTTCGAAAGGTTGTTGACTGGATAGAAAACAAAACGCTCCCCGCTAAACCGAAGCAAATCCAATCTTTGATTGCAACCGTCTGCCTATTCAACATCGCGTGCTGCTCCTTGTCTGAACGACAGTGTCAGCCAGAGAGGGATCAACGACAACTGCGGCAGGAACATCCTCGAACTCAGGGATGGGCTATTCAGATGTGAGAGGAGGGCCTGGCACCGCTCCGCCAGGCCCTCTTCCGGTCTACGTCCAGGGGCAGACATGGACCGGGAACAGCCTGCGCTTCTGGAAGGCCGCTGTCGATCCGCACGAGGGAGTAAATCGGGCACTGCCCGCTACGCCAACAGAAAACCCCGCGCAGCCGGGGGACTGAACGGGGAGTTAGGGGAAATGCGTCTCTCGCCCCCTTGTCGCCGAAACTGGTTAAGAGATTATGTCCGCCGGCGAGCTCCGGTCCACAACCAGTTCCGCCAGAACCATGCATGCGATCCGGTCCCTGTCGGTATCCAAGTGATAGGCATAGCCGGGCCGGTCCCGGCGCAGCGGTGCGGCGACAGCGGCCGCGCGATGACGGAAGGGGCCGTAGCTGACTTGGGCGACCGACAAGCGGACACGGGCAGCAGAGTAGCGGATAGGCGAGCTATAGTGCCACACGGCCGCGCCGCTTCCGAGGGCGTGAAGCCGGGCAGAAGCCCACTGGCGCATGGGGTGCTCTCGCCTACGCTGGCGCCTCTCCTGCTCGTGCTGCTGCCTGACCTGCTCATGGTGACGCCGAGTGAGCTCCCGATACCGGCGAAACTCCGCGTCGGCGACGAGGGTGCTCGGATCATCGTCGGGATCTTGGGCTCACCCGATGGAGCATTTTTCATAGGCGGGAGCATAGCAAACTGCTTCCGGACAGCAATCAGGGTCTTGCCGGCTCCGTCTCTCCCTACCAGAGTTCGGCCCGCGCCCGCTTTCGGGTTGGGATTTCAATGACCTTCTGCATGAACATCACGCCATGGATCATCCCTTGGCTCCACGCCACCCGCGCCTGAAACACCAGGTTCCTGCTCGGGATCTTAAACATGAACTCGCGGGGAGGAATGAACGTGTCGGCAAAGTGAAGGCACGCTCCTGTGTCGGAGAGATTCCTCACGCTGCAGTCGACGAAGGAAGCGCCATTGTTGAGAAATGCCTGCCCCTTCAGAAAGGTGGTTCGGCGGGTCGTCGAACGACGCTCGTCCATCATAAGGTCTCCCGGATCTGCCCTTCGTTCTACCGTCAGACGCGGAACGGGTGGTCTGACCTTCGGAGTTTCCCCTGTGTGATAGTGGGGTAATCCCGAACGAGACCGCTTGGGAGCGCCTCCGGCCCCGTTCACCTCCCGAAACAAATTTCCCCGCGACTACTCGCACGTGACTCTGTCAGCGCTCATATCAAGATGAGGGGAATAGCCGGGCTGACCCCGGCGCAGCGGCGCAACTTCTCTGCGCTGAGGAGCTTTGGCTCATCCCACAGGCCATTCTTATAGGTTGAGCATAACCGCCTTCGGGCTGCGGGAAGTTGGCAAGCGATAGTTGCCGTGCTTACCTGCCCCGGTCCGCCTTACATGGTAGCGACCTGATGAAGAGATCGAGCGATGCGCGTTCGTATTGCGGCCATGGTGTGCGCGGCGCTCCTACTGGCGGCCCCACCTGTGATAGCGGCTCCTGAGACGCTGCCCCCTCGCACGAGGAGCCTGCGGACCCCACCTTCGCGGCCTTCCGCGCCACGCTGGACGCGGCGATCCGGGCAAAGAGCAAGGAGGGTCTTAAGGAGTTGATCGCCCCCGACATAAAGTCGTCCTTTGGCGATGACGACACGGTAGAGAACTTCTTTGACCTATTGGCAGGGCGGCCTCACTCAGGATGACCTCTGGACCGTTCTGTCAAAGGCGCTAGCGCTCGGCGGCGTGGTGGAGGACGATAACACGTTCTCGGCCCCGTACGTGTTCGCACGATTCCCTAACCATTTCGACCCGCTTGAAACCGTGGTGTCGGTGAAGCCAGACACGCCGGTTTGGAAGGCCCCGTCAGACACCGCCGAGGTCATTGGAACAGCCGCCTATAGCATCCTGCCGATGGCGCGTGAGGGCCACGAACCCGACGGCTGGACCAGGGTCGCTTGGGAGTGCGGCGCGGCCTGGGCCCGCAACGCCGACGTCTGGAGTGGGGCCGGACCGCGCCTGATCGTCGAGAGGAAGGACGGACGCTGGGTCATCACGGCGCTCATCGAGGGCGACTGATTGGTCTGCGGGTTGCGGCCAGTGCGGGCGGCGCGCTTGCGCACCTGCAGGATGCCAAGCCCGGTCAGGCGGACCTTCTCGCCCTTCTTCAGGCTCCTGGTGATCATTTCCACCACCTGGGTCAGCATCTCGTTGGCCTGACGCTTGGGCAGCTCATGCGCCTCGGATAACCGCTCCACGAGATGGCGCAGCGTCAGAACAGCACTCGTGGAGGAGGCTGCCTTGGCGCTCTTGGCTGTAGCCTTCATAACTGTTTTAGCTGAAGCGGCTTTCACCGAAACACAATGCGTGGAAGCCGCGGTCTTGAGACCTGGGGAGGAAACGCCGTCCTGGTGGCAAACTCCAGGGGTCATTGGACCACGGTGCGAACGCCACTTATGCCCGCATTCTGTCCTTGGAACCCATCAGGCTTGATCCCGTGCGCCGGTCAGAGCGTGAGCTCCGGCTGATCGGCGATCGGGTCTCGCGCCTGTGGAATGCCGGAACTACCGCTGTCGGCAGGCCTTTCTGGCCAAAGACGGCGTGCCGACGGGCTTCAACCGCGAGGCCCTGATGAAGGTGACGCCGGAGGATCGGCAGTTGCCTTCCGGCATGGCCCAGGAGGTTCTGAAGAAGCGCTCCGAGGCATGGCGATCCTCCTTTGCTCTGCGCAGTCCGGCGGGACGGGAAGCACGGCTCGTCAGAGGGGGCTGGCCGGATCCACGGCTTCTGGTCGGTCGAGCAGGCTCTCGGGTTGATCGAGAACGCGCTGGCGAAGGTCGGCATCCCGTTGGAGCGGGTTGGGGAGCGAGGCTCGTCCTCGACCGGCCCGAGCTGCGGCTCGCCGTCCGTGACGCGGTCACCGCGATGGCGGCTGGGTTGCCGTGACTGCGGTGATGCGATCCACTCGGATCAGGCCGGCAGCCGCAACAGTTTGGAGGTTCAAGCCTCCAGCCTCAGGTGGGCCGGGGCGGAGGCCGCCCCGCGGACCGTCACCCCGCGGTGGTCTCGCCATCGCTGGGAACGACGCTCCGCGAATCCGGGACGGATGGCATCCCGGCATCCGGCGTTTCTCGCCACTTAGTCAGTAGGCGCTTTGAGGAAGTCGTCGATCGATAGCTGTGCCGAGCTTTGTGTCCGTTGCTTCGGCGGACTCGGGATCTTACCGGGAGAAGCAACGGCTTTAGGCTGCCTTGTTGGACCACCTCCCTCTTTGGCCCTTCTCATGCGCGCTTTCGCCCGGTCCCGCGAGATGGCTTCTTCAGAGATCGGATTGTCCTCAAGCCACTTGCCGTGCTTGAGCACCTCGTTGACCCGGCCCTGATTGACACCGAGCTGAAATGCGATCTCCTGCTGGGTCATGTCCGTGGTCTGGTTGAGCTCGATAATCCGCCGGGCCAACTCAGGGGTCATCTTCTTGCCGGCGAGGCGCCGCGCGGGACGGATCGTCCGGTTGGCACGATCCCGCTCCCTGAGCTTGTCCAAAATCGCCAGAGCCATGTTCATGCCCTGCTCCCGCAGAGCCTCTTCGAACTCCTTCAAGGTTGTCACTTGAGTGTCCTCCGGTGAAGTCAGCACGCCTTTCAGAGCGCCTAGGCAGTTACTATAACGCTTCAACGTCGTCTGAAGCGCGCGGAAGTCGGCATCTGATGCAATAATCCCAAGGTTTTTGATCTCAAAATGCGGGGCGCAGGAGTACACCCATCTGTCAGTGGCAACGGCTTAACGCACCGCCATCATAGCGAGCCATTCGCAGCAGCAATTGCTCTTCTCGGGAAGTTACGGTCGACTTTTAGCACGCGGGACAGCCGAAGCAGGCTGCCTCGTCCTGAGCTGCGACCGCTGATGTCCCGGTGCAAGCCAGCGCCCTCCTTGAGGGTGAGCGGGAACTGGACTGAAAGCAAAGCCCCCAGGAGCGCTGCTGGGCTCCTGGGGGCGGGTGTGGGGCCGAGATGGGGCTGGCGGGCTGCACCGACTGCTAGAGGCTGAGACGATGCTCGTTCGCGTGTGCCAGTCTGGTCGTGCTACCAGCCTCAGTCCTCGTCCGCTCCACCCGTTCCAATAAGGATGTCGCGCTTGCCGGCATGATTGGCTGGGCCGACCACGCCTTCCTTCTCCATGCGCTCCATGATGGATGCTGCGCGGTTGTAGCCGATCTGCAGCCGGCGCTGGATGTAGGAAGTCGATGCCTTCTTGTGGCGGAGCACGATTGAGACGGCCTGGTCGTAGAGATCACCGGAGCCGAGGCCCATATCTCCTTCGTCGAAGATTGGAGTTTCCTCAGTCTCGTCCTCTTCCTCGTCATCGGCGGTAACGGCCTCAAGGTAGACTGGTTTTGCTTGGCGCTTGAGGTGGGTCACCACCCGCTCCACCTCAATATCGGAGCAGAACGGCCCGTGCACGCGCTCGATGCGCCCTCCCCCAACCATGTGGAGCATGTCCCCTTGTCCAAGGAGTTGCTCGGCGCCCATCTCGCCGAGGATCGTGCGCGAGTCGATTTTCGAGGTGACCTGGAAGGAAACTCTTGTGGGAAAATTCGCCTTGATGGTGCCGGTGATCACGTCCACGGAAGGCCGCTGGGTGGCCAGGATCACGTGGATGCCGGCAGCACGCGCCATCTGGGCCAAGCGCTGGATCGCACCTTCAATCTCCTTGCCGGCGACCATCATCAGGTCGGCCATCTCATCGACGATCACCACGATGTAGGGCAGTGACGTCAGGTCCATGACCTCATCGGTGTAGACAGGCTGCCCATTTTCCTTGTCAAAGCCGACCTGGACGGAGCGGGTGATCACTTCACCCTTCTCGCGGGCTTCCGCAACTCGGGCATTGAAGCCGTCGATATTGCGCACGCCGAGTTTGGCCATTTTCTTGTAGCGATCCTCCATTTCCCGCACGGCCCACCGCAGCGCGGTGATCGCCTTCTTGGGATCCGTCACCACAGGGGTGAGCAAGTGCGGAATGCCATCGTAGACGGAGAGCTCCAGCATCTTCGGGTCCACCATGATCAGGCGACACTGCTCCGGGGTGAAGCGGTAGAGCAGTGACAGGATCATGGTGTTGATGGCGACCGACTTGCCCGAGCCGGTAGTGCCGGCCATAAGCAAATGTGGCATGCGGGCAAGATCAGCGATCACCGGCTCGCCCCCGATGGTCTTACCCAGGCAGAGCGGGAGCTTGTGCTTGGAAGTCTCGAACTGCTCGCAAGAGAGCAACTCACGCAAATAGACCGTCTCGCGGGCGTCGTTCGGCAACTCGACGCCGATGGCATTGCGGCCGGGGATTACCGCCACGCGGGCAGACACCGCGCTCATCGAGCGAGCGATGTCATCGCTCAGGGCGATTACACGAGAAGACTTGACGCCCGGGGCGGGCTCGAACTCATACAGTGTCACCACGGGGCCGGCATGGACATGGATAACCTCGCCCTTCACGCCGAAGTCGCGGATCACCTTTTCGAGCCGGCCGGCAGTCTCCTCCAGGATGTCCTCTGTCACTTCTGGTCCTTCGCGCGTCGGCGGCTCGGCCAGGAAAGCGATGTCGGGCTTCTGGTAGGTCCACTCCTCCGCCGGAGACGGGAGCTCGCTCGAATCGCCCCAGGTGAAAGGCCCTGTCTTGGGAAGGTCCACCACAATTCCCTGATCGTCGGCCCGCATGGTGACCGGGACGGGAACCGGAACCAATTGACGGCCGTGGTCTTCATTAGCCGTCTTGTCAGCACCATTTGCCGTGGCGGCTTGGACCGGACCTGCTTCTGCGTCTGATGCGATCGCGACGGAAGCGACTTCAGGCGTTACTTCAGCCCCATTTGCCCGCTCCGTCTCAGACAACGCCGGAATGACTTCTGATCGCGATCCTAATGTCTCCGGCACAAGGCCCGTGTAGAGCGTAAGGTAACCCAGATCCACGTCATCCTCTTCAGCCGGGATCCACCCGGACTTCAGAATTGAAGTAGTCGACAGGGCCGTTCGCGCATCGGCCGCGGCGGGCACGGGTTCCACAGGTGGCTGGGATGCGAGGGGGGCAACCTTTGGAACGACGGAGACGGGGGCCTGTGCCCTCAGGCAACCGTCCCCCGGCCAGTTGAAGGAGAGGGTTGCGGAACTGGCCTCAAACGGCATGAAAACTTCCTTTGCCGAGATGGCAGAGTGATCACCCCTAACACGGGCAACGGCGACGCTGGCACCTGCCAAGCGCTCCGTCATCGATGGCCGCAGGGGCGGAATGTGAGTGGCGCGCTCCAGGAGCAGGCGGGGCGACACTGATCCTGCTCGTTCGCTTTCCGTGAGGGCTGCCTCCCGCATGGCAAGGGTGGCCAAGCGGTCTGTCACCGTATCTTCATACGAGAGCTTCGACCGGAGTTGTGCAAGCTGGGCCCTCACGACGGGATCGGGATGTTCCTCGATGATCTCGCCAGTGCCATCGACCAAGCCCATAGTGTCCGGCACGGAAGGCTCCTCGCTGGCTGCGGTCTGCTCCGGGTGACAATTGCGGGCACGGATAACGCGATCCGGCGTGCGCGTGGCCTTAACCCCATCGGCAACGATGAAGGCACGCCGCCAGGCAGGCTCTGCGCTGTCCGGATCGACCGTGCCACCCTCGCCCTCCAGCATCTCCCGCTGGAGGTGTCGCAGCGGGACGACGTTCGATGGACGGGCGGGATAGTCCTCCCCAGGAAGCGGCGGAGGGAAGAAGGGCGGCTTTCGTGTCGATTGCATGATCTCTTACGGTATGAGTGTTAACTGCCAGGAAGATCCGGCTCGTGGGCCACTGTCCCCCCAAACGGTAAACGGAAGTTTAGGAGACATCCCTCCTAATGATCATCGCGAAGGTGGTGTAACCTAAATGTTTGATCCCAGGGTTTGATGGTGCATTCTTATCTCCTGGATGGAGGGATGCGCTATGAGCCAAGTTCTCCATGGGAGCGCCACAACAACTGAGGCAATCCGTCGAGCGATACAGCATAGTCAAGCGAGCCTAAGGGCCCTGGCCCAGCGCTACGGCATCAACCCGAAGACGGTCGCCAAGTGGAAGAAGCGCAGCTCGGTGGCCGACCTCCCAACCGGCGCCCCAAGGACGCGAAGTCCACGGTGCTGTCAGTTGAGGAGGAGGCCATCATCGTGGCCTTCCGCAAGCACACCCTGCTGCCGCTCGACGACTGCCTCTACGCCCTTCAGCCGACCATTCCGCACCTGACGCTCTCAAGCCTCCATCGATGCCTTCAGCGCCATGGCATCACCCGCCTGCCTGAGGTGGAGGGCGACAAGCCCGACAAGCGCAAGTTCAAACGCTACCCGCTCGGCTACGTCCATATCGACATCGCCGAGGTCAGGACCGAGCAGGGCAAACTCCACCTCTTCATGGCCATCGACAGAACCTCGCAGTTCGCCTTCGCTCAGTTGCACGAGAAGGCCACACGCCGGGTCGCCGGCGACTTCCTCAGGGCTCTCGCGGCCGCAGTCCCCTACAGGATCCACACCGTGCTCACCGACAATGGCACGTACTTCACCGATCCCACCGGCGACGGCTGGACGCCGGAGGACATCAAGCAGATGCGAGCCCGTAGAGAGCCGTTCCTCTGCCACGCCTTCGCGTTCGCCTGCGCCGAGCTCGACATCGCACACCGACTGACCAAGCCGCGCCATCCTTGGACGAACGGCCAAGTCGAACGCATGAATCGAACGATCAAGGACGCGACGGTCAGACGCTATTACTACGAAAGCCACGATCAGCTGCGTCAGCATCTCGCCGACTTCGTCGCCGCCGACAACTTCGCCCGTCGTCTGAAAACCCTGCGCGGCCTCACACCGTACGAAGCCATCGGCAAAGCCTGGACTGACGAGCCGTCCAGGTTCATCCATGATCCGCACCACCAATTACCGGGACCAAACAGTTAGGCTTAGCAATATCAACGTTCAGCCGCTGATCTGTGCCGAGTGTTCGGCATCGACGGCAAACGTGCCGATTGGACGCTGATACCGACATATAGACCAGCCGAAGCTTAACTCTCGGTCTGCTCGCGTCGAGTGAGCCGCTCCACAAGCTCTGCCAGCCGAACCGGAAGTGGAGCCTCAACAGGGCCGTAGGTCTGCCGCAGCCGTTCCCCAAGCTGCTCGAGGTCACAGGGACCCCGCGCTTGGGTCGAGATGGGGTCGGATCCGCGAGACAACATAACTGTTGGGGTGTCTGTCGGGAGGCGGGATCTTTGCATAAGGGCACTCTCGCTGATGGCACGAACGGCCGCTGAATGCCCCTGTGAGTTCGCCCCTGTTCAGGGTCTCTTGTGTGCAACGCAGCGGGATTTTGTGGCGATTGTGCGGACAGGCTGTCTGGTTTCCCCTAAGGCAGCACCCTTTTACTACCGCAGAGTGAGCTCTTGGCAGCGCGCCCAGTCGCCAATTTCTGATGCGTCTCCCCCCCTTGAATAGCAGTTCAGACGCGGATGATTCCCCTTATGAGAGTTGGCGCTTTAAGGACTTGTTCAGTGGGGCACCCTCATTTTGCAGGATCAGCGATGATGATCGCTTAGCCTCTGGGACTGGAGCTTAGCTCAGGAGTTCCCACGCATGAGTACGACCAACAAGCGCCAGCCAGTATCCCGATCCGGTTTGCTCCAAACAGACCCGCGTACCGTCTCTGCTGTCCGGGACAAGCTCGGGGAGCAGCTTCGCGCAATGTACGGAAGGCTTGAGGATGAGCCTCTTCCTGACCGGCTGCTCAACCTCGTGCGGCAGTTAGATCAGCCCCGTTCGGGGGAGAAGCCATGAAACTGCCTCCAGACCTCCGCGATAGCCTTCTCCGATCCATTCCTTCGATGAGGGCTTTTGCGATCTCCCTCACCGGCGATCTCGATCAGGCCGACGACTTGGTGCAGGAAGCGCTGGTACGCGGGCTGGCTCACATCAGTCAGTTTCACCCCGGCACCAACATCCAAGCTTGGCTTTTTACGATTCTACGCAACCAGTTCCATACATCCTATCGAAAGAGACGGCGGGAAGTGGACGATCCCGATGGCGGCATCGCAGCCCGCCTTGCCGTCCCGCCCGAACAAGACGGCCACCTTGATGTGGCGGACCTCAAGGCAGCCTTGGCCCAGCTTCCCGTTGATCAACGGGAGGCTATCCTGCTCGTTGGAGCGCAGGGGTTCTCGTACGAGGAGACGGCTGCAATCTGCGGAGCGCGGATTGGCACCATCAAGAGCCGGATCAGCCGCGCCCGGACCAGACTTGCCGAACTGCTTTGCATCGAAAGTCCAGAGGATATCGGGGCAGATCGGATGCTGAAAGCGACGATCTTCAGCGAGACCTGCACGCGGTAACAGCCTCCCGGCCCATCACCCCGTCACCGTCATCGCGGATCGCAATG
>JAFAAP010000205.1 GCA_023426505.1 Pseudomonadota bacterium | reverse complement strand
GGCGGAGGGGGCGGCGGAGGCTGGGCCGCGATCGGCTCCTCCTTCTCGGCCACCTTCATCTCCTCCGGGCGCTTCGGGGGCGCCGGCGCGTCGCGCTTGTCCTCGCCGGGATCACGCTGCTCGACCTTGTCGGCGATGCGGTCCGCGCGGGGCTTGGGCGTCGGCAGGACCTCCTTGGCGGAGCTCTCGCCCTTGGTGATCTGGGAGAACTGGTTGTCGGTGATGACCTCGACCGGGATGCCCTCCTGGGCCTCCGGGAACTCCTCCATGAAGGACAGCCCGACCAGAGCGGCGCCCAGCAGCGCTGCATGCGCGACGCCGGAGACCCAGAAGCCCGGTTCTGAGGAGTTGAATTTCAGCTTCAACGCCACGGCTGCGTACCCCTCCCGTCGCTTTAGCGCTGATCCGGCTCGGTCACGAGCGCGACGCGCTTGTAGCCGGCCGAGGTGACGAGCGACATGATCTGGGCCACGCGCCCGTAATCGACCTGCTTGGCGCCGCGCACGAAGATGCGCTCCTCGAAGCCCTGCTTCGCCACTTCCGCGAGCTTGCCGACGATCGCCTCGTCGGTGAGCTCCGCGTCGCCCAGGAAGACCTGCCCCGTCTCCTTGATGGAGAGGGTGACGGGCTTCGAATCCATGTTGAGCGGGGCCGCCTTGGTCTGCGGCAGGTCGAGGGGCACGCCCACGGTCATCATCGGGGCCGCCACCATGAAGATGATGAGCAGCACCAGCATGACGTCGATGAACGGCGTCATGTTGATCTCGTTGATGGCGCCCCCGCGCCGGGCGCGCCTGCGGCGACGTCCGCCGCCCGCCGTGCCTGCACTCATGGCCATGCCGGGTCTCCCTTACGCCGCGTTGGCCGGGTGATGGCCCGCATGGCCGATCCGCTCGTCGATCTGACGGGACAGGATGGCCGAGAACTCGTCCGCGAAGCCCTCGAGCCGCGACTGCAGCTTGCCGACCTCGCTCTGGAGCTTGTTGTAGGCGAGCACCGCCGGAATGGCCGCGAAGAGTCCGATGGCGGTGGCGAAGAGCGCCTCCGCGATGCCCGGCGCCACGACCGCGAGGCTGGTGTTCTTGGAGGCCGCGATGGACGTGAACGAGTTCATGATGCCCACCACCGTGCCGAAGAGGCCGATATAGGGGCCGGCCGAGCCGATGGAGGCCAGCACCGTGAGGCGGGAATTGAGCCGCTCGACCTCGCGCTGGATCGTCACGTCGAGAACCTTGTCGATGCGCTGGGGCAGGCTCTGGAACGAGCGGCCCGAGCCCTCGAACGCGCGCTTCCACTCCCGCATGGCCGCCACGAAGACGGCCGCGAGGCCGGTGGAGTTGCGGCTCTGGAGCGAGCGGTAGAGCTCCTCGAGGGACTGGCCCGACCAGAAGACCTCCTCGAACCGGTCCATGGCGCGCTTCGTGCGGCTGTAGAGCAGGGTCTTGTCGACGATGATGGCCCAGCACCAGACGGAAGCGGCCAGAAGGCCCAACATGACGAGCTTGACGACGAAATGGGCCTGCCAGAAAAGGCCGAACAGGGACATGTCGTGCGCCACAGGAGCGGCCTGGGCCACATCAGCCGGATTCATGATCTCTGGTCCTCGCTCTACGAGCAGCCTTGAATGCCCAAGGCTCACCGCGCATTAGGAAAATTTCTTTTGCGTATCATTGTTCGTTCGCCCCCGAATCTGTCGAAAATAAGGGCGCACGGACGTTCGACGCGCAGAAGCACTCCTGCGTTACATGTTAAGCACACAGTAGGGTTAAGGCTTGGTTTAAGCGCTTTGCGGCGAAATCTCACGATGCCGCGAGTATTCCCCAGCGGCAGATCTTGGCTTTGCCTTCGGTCTGCAAAGAATTCGCCCTCGGGCCGCCGGCCTCACCCACCGTACGATGCATGGCACGACGGCCAGGGATGCGCCCCGCACAACCTTGGCCGGGCCAATCCGCGATGATCGACCCGCGTGAGGCCGTCTGGTATGCCGGAGCGTCGCCCCCTCTCGCCGGTCAGTCCGATGAGCCAGCCCCTGAGCCTCGCGGCTCTCCCGAGCCTTCCGTCCGCCGTCGGCCGCCCCGCTTATTCACGGGAGGCCCTGCGCCCCGGCATCCTCCATGTCGGCGTCGGCAACTTCCACCGGGCGCACCAGGCCGTCTACCTGGACGACCTTTTCAACCGGGGACGGGACCTCGACTGGGCAATCCTCGGCGCCGGGGTGAGGCCGGGCGACGCCGCCATGCGCCAGGCGCTGGAGCCGCAGGACTTTCTGACGATGGTGGTGGAGATGGAGCCCGGCGCCCACCGGGCGCGGGTGACCGGGGCCATGGCGGGCTTCGTGCCGGTGGGCGCCGACGCCCGTGGGATCGTCGCCGCGCTGGACGACCCGAACCTGCGCATCGTCTCGCTCACCGTCACGGAAGGCGGCTACTGCATCGACCCGGCGACGGGCGCCTTCGATCCGGACCACCCGGAGATCCGCCACGATGCCGCCCATCCAGACGCCCCCAGGAGCGTCTTCGGGGCGATCGTCGCGGCCCTCCGGCGCCGCCGGGACCGGGGCCTTGCCCCCTTCACAATCATGTCCTGCGACAACATCCCCCACAACGGAGCGGTGACGCGCGACGCGGTGGCGGGGCTGGCCGCCCTCATCGACCCGGGCCTGGCGTCGTTCATCCGGGACGAGGTCGCGTTCCCCAACAGCATGGTCGATCGCATCACGCCCGCGACCACGGACCGCCACCGCGCGCTCCTTGCCGAGCGCTTCGGCATCCGGGACGAATGGCCGGTCTTCTGCGAACCGTTCCGGCAATGGGTGCTGGAGGACCATTTTCCGGCCGGTCGGCCCGCCTTCGAGGAGGCCGGCGCGACCTTCACGCCCGCCGTGGCCGCCTTCGAGCTGATGAAGATCCGCATCCTCAACGGAGGCCATGCGGCCATCGCCTATCCGGGCGCCCTGCTCGGGATCCACTACGTCCACGACGCCATGGCGGACCCGCAGGTGCGCGGCTTTCTCGACAGGCTGGAGGCGCAGGAGATCATCCCGCACGTGCCGCCGGTGCCGGGCGTGGACCTTTCCGCCTATTACGGCCTCGTCGCCCGCCGCTTCGCCAACCCGGAGATCGGCGACACGATTCCCCGCCTTGCCCAGGACGGCTCGAACCGCCAGCCCAAGTTCATCCTGCCCTCCATCCGCGACCGCCTGAAGGCCGGCGCCGACGTGACCGGCCTCGCCCTCGTGTCGGCGCTGTGGTGCCGCTTCTGCGCCGGAACGGACGATGCGGGAGCGCCCATCACCCTCGATGACCCGAACGCCGCCCGCCTGACGCCGGCCGCCCTGGACGCCAGGGAGGATCCGGCCGCCTTCCTGGCGCTGCGCGACATCTTCGGCGACCTGGGCGAGGCGGCCCCCTTCCGGGCACGGTTCGAGACAGCGCTGAAAAGCCTGTGGCGGGACGGGACCCGCGCCACGCTCCAACGCTACCTGGACGGCTTGCTGTCTTAGGAAAAGTCGGTCCCGCCCGCGAGGGCCGCCCTCAGATGATCCGGGATGCGCACGGCCCGGCCGTCGCGCACCGCCGCGACCACCACGTCGGCCGCGACGAGCACGTCCTCGCCCCGGCGCACCTCCTGGGCGAGGGTCATGGAGGCGCCGCGCATCTCCTTGGGGCGGGTCACAATGGTCAGCACGTCGTCCATGACGGCGGCGCCGAGAAAGTCGATGGTCATCTTCCGCACCACGAAGGCGAGGCCGCCCAACTCGGCGTGAAGATCGGACTGCGCCACCTCGACGGCCCGCAGCAGCTCCGTGCGGCCGCGCTCCAGGAACCTCAGGTAGCTTGCATGATAGACCCGGGCGGAAAAATCCGTGTCCTCGTAGTAGACGCGCACGGGGAGGAGGTGGGTGCCGTCGACCATGGCTCCGGAAAGATGGGGCCAAGCCTCACTCATCCTCGTCCCCGTTGAACAGCCCGAACTGCGCCGCCGTCTCGCGGGTGGGCTCGGGAACGCCGAGATGCCTGAAGGCGTGGGGCGTGAGGATGCGCCCGCGCGGGGTGCGCTGCACGAAGCCCTTCTGGATCAGGTAGGGCTCGATGATGTCCTCGATGGCGTCGCGGGGCTCGGAGAGGGCCGCCGCGATGGTCTCGATGCCCACGGGACCGCCGCCGAAGGACGAGGCGATCATGGTCAGGTACTTGCGGTCCATCAGGTCGAGGCCGATGGGGTCCACGTCGAGGAGGCGCAAGGATCGATCGGCGAGCTCGCGGGACACGATCTCGACCCCCTCCACGATGGCGAAGTCGCGCACCCGGCGCAGCAGGCGGCCGGCGATGCGCGGCGTGCCGCGGGAGCGGCGAGCGATCTCGTTCGCGCCCTCGGGGCTCATGTTGAGGCCCATCACCCGCGAACCGCGCCGCACGATGAGCTCCAGCTCGTCGACGGTGTAGAATTCGAGCCGGATCGGGATGCCGAAGCGGTCGCGCAACGGCGTGGTGAGGAGGCCCGCGCGGGTGGTGGCGCCGACGAGGGTGAATTTCGGCAGCTCGATCTTCACCGAGCGGGCCGCCGGGCCCTCGCCGATGATGAGGTCGAGCTGGTAGTCCTCCATGGCCGGATAGAGGATTTCCTCCACGGCCGGGTTGAGGCGGTGGATCTCGTCGATGAAGAGCACGTCGCGCTCTTCCAGGTTCGTCAGCTGCGCCGCGAGATCGCCCGCCTTGGCGATGACCGGGCCGGAGGTGGAGCGGAAGTTCACCCCGAGCTCGCGGGCCACGATCTGGGCCAGCGTCGTCTTGCCGAGGCCCGGAGGGCCGACGAAGAGCACGTGGTCGAGGGCGTCGCCCCGCGCCTTGGCGGCGTTGATGAAGACCTGGAGATTCGCCCGCGCGGCCTTCTGACCCGTGAAATCGTCGAGCGACAGCGGCCGGATCGACGCCTCGAGGTCGTCCTCGCGCTTTTCAGGAGTCAGCAGGCGGCGGGAATCGGTCAAAGAAAGCTACCCTTCGGAAGGCTTGGATATGGGCGTCCCGTTCTCATACGCCAATCCTTAAAAAGATCAAAACAGGAACGCCATATCATACCGAGCGGAGTGCCTCGGTCCCAGCCGCCCCCCGCTCAGATACCACCGATCCTCTTCTCAGGAGATCCGTCACGGCGCACCCCGTGACAATCGACGGGCCACCTGCGCTGAAAGCCCAATCGTCGTGAACAACATACCGAATAGGGCACCGATGAGAATGAGGTTGTACCGACTGAAAAGTTCTTCTCCGGGACGACGGGTGATATCGGTCATGAGGATGAATACACCCAGCAAGCTCACGAGAAGACTCACGAAAACCGCCGAAGTCTCGAAACTGTCGCACCAGAGGGAGAGCCTGAATATCAGCAGGGCCGTCGCAGTCGCGGGAAGAACGACGGTCACGTACGCGAGTGGCAGAACAACTAACCACAAAAGCCCGACTGAGTTGTCGATGAGGCAGCAGCCTGGATAGTTCAGCCAGATCGGTGCGGTCAAAACCAACGCTGCCGTTGCGGAGAGCCACAGCAGCAGGGGGGCCAGGAGAGCAAACCAGATGACGAACTTTCTCATGGAGGACCTCCATGAGCGTAATGTTATCTCGCTAACTCACGCAGACCAAGTCGGATCAGCGTCTTGGCCTCGGCCTCCTCGCCCGCCTGCTTCAGGGCGGCGGCGACCGCTGCGGAGGCCTGGACCTGGGGGTAGCCGAGATTGACCAGGGCCGAGATCGCGTCCGAGACCGGCACGGGGGCGGTCTTGTCCTCGACGGCGCCGGTCAGGCGGATGAGGGCCGGGTCGACGGTCGAGAAGGCCGGGGCCTTGTCCTTCAGTTCCGACACGATGCGCTGGGCGAGCTTCGGCCCGACGCCGGGACCGCGGGCCACGGAGGCCTTGTCGCCGGTGGCAATGGCGGTCGCGAGAGCGCCCGGATCGAGCACCGACAGGATGCCGAGCGCCACCTTGGCGCCAACGCCCTGGACGCTCTGGAGCAGACGGAACCACTCCCGCTCGGCATCCGACCGGAAGCCGAACAGGCGGATCATGTCCTCGCGCACCATGGTCTCGATGGACAGGGTCGCGGCCTCGCCCGTCTGGGGCAGGTTCTGGAGCGTGCGGGAGGAGCAGTGCACGACGTAGCCGACCCCGTGCACGTCGAGGATGACGAAGTCGTCGCCGTAGGAATCCACCACGCCCTTGAGTTTGCCGATCACGTTGGTCTCTGCTCCTGCTTCCCTCCCCCTTGCGGGGAGGGACTGAGGGTGGGGGTCGCGAAGTCGAAGCGCTATGCGAAACGCGGACAGCACGAAGGCTGCTACAGCGCCCCACTTGCGCGATATCTCACCCGGTCGTGGGCCCCCCACCCCAGCCCCACCCCCCCCGGGGGGGGGGAAAGGGGGGGCCCAAACCG
>JAFAAP010000150.1 GCA_023426505.1 Pseudomonadota bacterium | reverse complement strand
CACCTGGCTGAAGCGCGATGTGGAGCCCGCCCACACCGAGTACCGCGACGACCGCTTCGTGGCGGCATTCGACCGCCAGCCGGACCAGCCCGCCTTCTTCACGGTGGCCTACATGGTCCGCGCCGTTTCGCCCGGGCGCTATGTGCATCCCGGCGCTCAGGTGGAGGACATGTACCGGCCCGAGCGCTACGGCCGCACCGCATTCGGCTCGGTCGAGGTGATGCAGGTCCGATAGCCATGACGAACCGAACGGCGACGCGACGGCGATGGCGAGGAGCAATCCTCGCCGCCGCGCTCGCGTGCCTCTTTCTCGCCCCCGGTTTTGCGCTCTGGCGCTTCGCCGAGGGGCTGGGCCCGCTCGATCTGTCCGTCGCCGAGAACCGCTCGACCGTGGTGCTGGACCGTCACGGGCAGCTGCTGCGGCCCTTCGCGACGCGTGAAGGCCGGTGGCGGCTGCCGGTCGAGACGGCGGACGTCGATCCGCGTTATGTGGCGATGCTGAAGGCCTACGAGGATGTGCGCTTCGAACGTCACCCCGGCGTCGATCCGTGGGCGCTCCTGCGCGCAGGGCTGCAGTTCGTCGGCAGCGGCCGCGTGGTGTCCGGCGGGTCCACGCTCACCATGCAGGTGGCGCGTCTGCTGGAACCCCGCGACGAGCGCACGATTCCCGCAAAGCTCCGCCAGATGGTGCGGGCCCTCCAACTCGAGCGCCGCCTGTCGAAGGACGAGATCCTGCGTCTCTACCTGACGCTGGCGCCCTATGGGGGCAATCTCGAAGGCATGCGGGCCGCGAGCCTGTCCTATTTCGGGCGCGAGCCGAAGCGCCTGTCCTTCAGCGAGGCGGCTCTCCTCGTGGCGCTGCCGCAATCGCCCGAGACGCGTCGCCCTGACCGCTTCGCTCAGGCTGCGAAGGCCGCGCGCGACCGCGTGCTCGACCGGGCGCGGGAGCGCGGCGTCATCACCGCGGCGGAAGCGGAGGCCGCGAAGGCGGAGCCGGTGCCGCACGCCCGCCGCCCGTTCCCGATGCTGGCCGCGCACGCGGCCGAAGCCGCCGTGGCGCAGCGCCCGGACCGGAGCATGCATCGTCTCGCCATCGACGGTCGTCTCCAGGCAAGCCTCGAACGGCTGGCGCGCGAGCGCATCGACCGGCTCGATGCCAGGCTGTCGCTCGCCATCCTGGTGATCGACAACGCCACCGGCGCCGTGCGCGCACAGGTCGGAAGCCCCGACTACATGAACCGGGAGCGCGCAGGGGCGATCGACATGACCACGGCCGTGCGCTCGCCCGGCTCCGCCCTGAAGCCGTTCATCTACGCACTCGCTTTCGAGAACGGCCTGGCCCATCCCGAGACGCTCCTGGACGACCGGCCGTCCCGCTATGGCCTGTATCAGCCGGAGAACTTCGATCTCGCCTTCCAGGGCACCGTGACGGCGCGCAAGGCGTTGCAGCTCTCCCTCAACGTGCCGGCGGTGGAGCTCCTGAACGAGCTCGGGCCGGCGCGCCTGCTCGCCCGTCTGCGCCAGACGGAGATCGCCGTCGCCATGCCGAAGGAGGCGGCCCCGGGCCTCGCCATCGGCCTGGGTGGCCTCGGGATCACGCTCGCGGACCTGACGCGCCTCTATGCCGGGCTCGCGCGGGGAGGGGAGGTGCCGAGCCTTTTACGTCGCGCGGACGAGGAGGCCGCGCAAGCCCCGCTCCGGCGGATCGCCGACCCCGTCTCCGCCTGGTACGTCTTCGACATCCTTCGAGGGGCGCCGCCCCCGGACAATGCGCTCGCCGGGCGCATCGCCTTCAAGACCGGCACGTCCTATGGCTACCGGGACGCCTGGGCCGTCGGATACGACCGGCAGTTCACCGTCGGGGTATGGGTCGGGCGGCCCGACGGAACGGCGGTGCCGGGGCTCGTGGGACGCCTCGTGGCCGCCCCCATCCTGTTCGACGCCTTCGGGCGTCTCGGGGTCGAGCCGGAGCCGCTCGTCATGCCTCCTTTCGCCCTGCAGGCGACGACCGCGACCCTGCCGCCGCCCCTGCGCCACGTGCGCCAGGACGTCCCGAAGACCATCGCGTCGACCGTTCAGGCCCCGCTGAAGATCGCCTTTCCGCTCGATGGATCGCGGGTCGATCTCGGCTTCTCGTCCCGATCGGAGGAACACGGCAGCCTCGTCCTCAAGGCTTCGGGCGGCATGCCGCCGCTGACCTGGATGGTGGACGGGGCGCCTGTCGAGACCGGAACCCTGCGCCGGGAGGCCTCCTGGCAGCCCGTGGGCGCCGGCTTCGTCCGGCTTTCGGTCATCGACGCGCGGGGCGCCACGGACAGCGTGGTGGTGCGGCTGGAGTGACGGCTGGACAAGGCCTCCCCAGGCCCATACATCAGGCCCATGTTCACACTGACCGCCCTTCCCCAATCCGCCAGCAAGCAGGATCTCTACGCGTCTCTCGCCCAGCAGCTCACCGGGCTGCTCCATGGCGAGCCGGACGCCATCGCCAATGCGGCGAACATGTCGGCGCTGCTCTACGACCTGCTGCCCGACCTGAACTGGGCTGGATTTTATTTCATGCGCGGGCCGGGTCTCGTGCTGGGGCCGTTCCAGGGCAAGGTCGCCTGCGTTCGCATCCCCGTCGGGCGGGGCGTCTGCGGCACAGCCGTGGAGCGCCGCGGGTCGGTCCTGGTGCCCGACGTTCACGCCTTCCCGGGCCATATCGCCTGCGACAGCGCCTCCCGGTCTGAACTCGTCGTGCCCCTGATCAAGGACGGCAAGGTCTTCGGCGTCCTCGACCTGGACAGCCCGCATCCGGAGCGCTTCGACGAGGAGGATCGGGCCGGCTGCGAGCAGCTGGTCCGGATCTATCTCGACGCCTCGGACATGGCTGAGGGCTTCAGCGGCGTCTGAGGTCGCTTCCGAGCCGCGGCTCCCGGCTCCCTTTCGAGAAGTCGCCGTCCCGTGCTACTGATGCGGTCGGCCCTGGCTGGCCGTTCGGAACCTCGCAGGGGTGAAGGCTGATGCAGCAAGCGGGACGAAAGCCGGTCCTCTGGTCCCTGCAGGCCGTCGTTGCGCTCGTCTTCACCCTGATCGTCCTGGCGATCTCCGGCGCCCTGATCGGGTTCAACCACCACCAGCTCACCGCGCTCACCTTCCGGGACGCGGAGGAGGATTTCCAGCGGATCACCGGCAGCATCAAGGACGAGATCGCGGGGAGCCTCCGCGTCGCCGGGTCGGTGCTCGACACCGCATCGCTCACCATCGATCCGGACCTGCCCCTGGAACGGCTGGCCGTCGTGCTGACTCCGGTTCTCAAAGACCTCGACCGAGCCCTGCCCGCCGCCATGGGGATCTTCGTTGGCCGAAGGGACGGGAGCCATGTGGTCGTCCAAAGTCTCGACGGCGTGCGCCCGCCTGAAATCGGCCCCGGCCTGGAGAACGCGGCCTATGCGTTCATGCTCGTCGAGCCGACCGCGGACGGCCAGATGGCGACCTGGATCGTCACCGACGGCGAGGGGAGGGAGCTTCGCCGGGTTCCGCCTCAGCCGACCACGTTCGATCCGCGGAAGCGGCCCTGGTACGGCGCAAGCCTGACGAGCGGCGGCATCATCCTGACGCCCCCGTATCGGTTCGCGAACGTGCCGGAGGCGGGGATCACGCTGGCGCGGCAGGCGCGCCAGAAGGACGGGGCCGTCTTCGGCATCGACATGACTCTGGCGAGCCTCGACCAATATCTCGATCGCCTGCGCTTCCCACCGGAACTCGAACTGCTGATCTTCGACACCTCCGGCACCCTCATCGCGCATCCCCGCGGCGGCTCCTACCGTCAGATCCGCCAGGCGGATCGCGAGGACCGGCTCCTGACGATCCCCGACCTCGGATCGCCGCTGCTCAGCGGCATGTTCCGGGTCTACCAGGAGACCGCCGGCGGACAGGCGCGGAGCACGTCATTCTCCGTCGACGGCGAGGATTATTTCGGCCGCACGGAGCGGGTCGGGCAGGGCTTCGACAACCTGATCATCAGCCTTGCCATCCCGTACGAGACGATGATGGGGCCGGCCGAGAGCATCCGGACAAGCCTTCTGGTGATCTCCGCCTGCTCGGTCGCGCTGGCCCTGCTGATCGTGATGCTGGCCTCGCGCCATCTCGCCCTTCCGCTGCGCCGCGCCGCAGAGGACATCCGCCGCATCATGCGGTTCGAGTTCGGGCATGCGCGCCGGCCGCCATCCCAGGTCGTCGAGGTGCAGGAGCTCTCGCGCGCCATCGACACGCTCGAGATCGCGCTCAGCAACTTCATGCGCTACGTGCCGAACGCCCTCGTGCGCGGGATCGTCGGTCGCACCTTCTCGTCCGAACTCGGCGGAAAGCGTCAGCCCGTCACGGTGCTCTTCACGGACGTGGCCGGCTTCACGTCCATGGCGGAAGGACTCGATCCCGAGGCCGTGATGGCCAAGACGTCCCGCTACTTCAACGAGATCGGCAGCGAGCTGGTGCGCTCGGGCGCAACCATCGACAAATATATCGGCGACAGCATCATGGCGTTCTGGAATGCGCCCGAGGAACGGGAGGACCATGTGTCGCTCGCCTGTCTTGGCGCTCTGCGCGCAGCGCGACGGCTCGACCGGTTGAATGTCGAATTCGCCGCTGAGGGCGGATCGCCGATGAAGACGCGCTTCGGGCTTCACACGGGGGAGGCGGTCGTCGGCAATGTCGGCTCCATCGACCGCGTCAACTACACGGCCCTGGGGCACACGGTGAACATGGCGTCGCGGTTCGAGAAGCTGAACAAGCGCTACGGCACGACGATCCTCATCAGCGAGGATGTCCGGAAGGCCGCCGGCGACGATTTCGTCTTCCGCTTCGTCGACGAGACCGTGCCCGAGGGCGCGCAACGCCCGATCACCGTCCACGAGCTTCTCGGGACCACCCTGGCGGACGAGCCGGATCTCGCCCCATTCCCCGAGCGCCTTTCGACGCTTAAGGCCTGGGACGAGGCGCGCGCCAGCTACGAGGCCGGGCGCTGGGAGGATGCGGCGGCCCGGCTCGCGGACCTCGTGACCGATGCTCCCGGCGATCGGCTTTTCGAGATTTATCTGCAGCGCTGCCATGCTAAGCTCGAGGCGGCTTCCGCCGATGGCGCCCTGACCCGGTCCTGAGGCGGCCTTCCCCTGCGCCGATCGCCATTCCCGCTTCGCACCAGCTTGCCCCAACCATGTCCGCCTACATCGACTGCTATTACAGCCGCACGCTCGCCACGCCCGAGAGCTACCCGCGCGCCGAGGGGCGCATCAGGACCGACATCTGCATCATCGGCGGCGGCCTTGCGGGCCTGACGGCGGCCTTGAAGCTGGCGCGCCGCGGGCGCTCCGTGGTCCTGCTCGAGGCGCAGCGCGTCGCCTGGGGCGCCTCGGGGCGAAACGGCGGCTTCGTGTCGGCCGGCTATGCGACGGGACTATCCGCCATCGAGCGCCGCGTCGGGCCCGATCAGGCTCGCGAGCTGTATCGGCTCTCGATGGAAGGGGTCGAGATCGTCCGTCGTCATATTGCTGATCTCGGCATCACCGAGGCTCAGCCCGTTCCGGGCATCGTGAAGGCGCTGCGCTATGACTCGCGCGGGGCGCTGCGCCAGACCCGCGACAGGATGGAGCGGGATTTCGGGTTGAGGCAGCGCCATCTCTCCGGCGACGAGGTGCGGGCCATGTTCGTCTCGCCGAAGTACCGAGAAGGACTCATCGACGAGCAGGCCTTCCATTTCCATCCGCTCAATTACGGCCGTGCTCTCGCGCGGGAGGCGGCGCGATGCGGCGCCGCCATCTACGAGAACTCGGGCGTCGTGTCGGCGGAGTTGGAGGGGCCGCGCAAGATCCTCCGGACGGCCGGGGCCCAGATCGAGGCAGAGCAGGTGCTGGTCACGACCGGCGGCTATACGGGAGGGCTTCTGCCGGACCTCAAGCGCTCCTTCCTGCCCATCGCGACCTACGTGCTCCTGACGGAGCAGGCGCCGGATCTGGTGCGCAGCGCCATCCGCACCTCCGCGGCGGTTCTCGACGACCGGAGGGCGGGAGACTACTACCGCCTCGTCGACGGAGGGACCCGCATCCTCTGGGGCGGCCACATCACGACGCGCACGACCGACCCGCGGAACATCGCGGCGCTGCTCAGGCGCGAAATGGTCGGAACCTACCCCCAGCTCAGCGGCCTGAAGGTCGAGGTGGCCTGGTCCGGCCTCATGTCCTATGCGCGCCACCTCATGCCGCAGATCGGGCAGCTTCGCCCGGGTGTTTGGTTCTGCACCGCCTTCGGTGGGCACGGCATGAACACGACGGCCATCGGCGGGACGGTGATCGCCGAGGGGATCGGCGGAGACAGCGACCGCTATCGCCTGTTCGCGCCCTTCGGACTGGACTGGAACGGCGGCGTGCTGGGACGCGCCGCCGCTCAGCTGACCTACTGGTCGTATCAGGCGGCCGATGCGGTTCGCGAGTACCGCGCCTCCTGAGGCGGGGCCTCAGCCGCCGACCGTGCCCGAGGTCGTCCCGAAGCGGCGGCTCTCGCAGGAGCAGGAATCGCCCTGGGACATCGGTTCGCCGATCCAGCACACGCCCTTCGGCGTGACACAGGTCGCCCCCTGGTTCATTCCCGCCCGGGTTCGCTCATAGGCGCGCAGCCGATGCTCGCGAAAATAGGTCCGGTCGACCGAGCGGAACTGTGCCTGGACCGTATCCTGGTCGATTGCCGGCTCGGCATCGGCCGCGTGGGCGACGCTTGCGGAGCCTATGAGCAGAACGAGGCAGGATGCAAAGAATGAACGCATCAACATCTCCCAAATCGAATCTCGAAACGCAGTAAGGAGGGCTTCCTCCCATCGTTCCGTTAAGGAAGGCAACCCCAGATGGGAGGACGTCTGTCCGCGCGGATGAGCGACTGGGGGAGGGCGCGGGCCTGAATGATGAGCCTGCGCAATGGCTTCGTCGACGATGGAGGCGGCGGCGAGTCCGGGCCGAGGCCTGTCACGATCGCTTGAGCGTCGACAGAGCGGAGAGTGCCGATCCAAACCTAGGGCTCAACGGCGCGGTTCGTGTCGGGACAGGTGGCCTGAAGGAACGGCCGGGTCTCGGACGCAAATCGGCGGGAGTACCTGCCGCCGCTTGGTCAGTGCATGTTCTCTTTCCGGAAGGCCCCCAGCGGGGAGGCGCCGACCTGTTCCTGGACCGCCTTCAGCTCCTTGACCCTGTCGCGGAAATGCTGGGCGATCGCCTCCGAGACGAGCGCCGTTGCCTCCGTGGTCGGAGGAACGTCCTGCGACGAGTGGATCATGGCGATGGCGCTCATGTAATTACCCACGCCCTATGCAGAACTGAGGTTCAGGCGGATACGGTCTGAAGGATTGTCTTGAACGCATTGGTTCCTGGGCCGAGACGAGCCGTATCGATGACGGTGCGAATGTCTGCTTCGCCTTCGGCCGCCCACATGGCCCGATAGCCGTTGGTCACCTTGCGCTGAATCACGGCCGGTCTGAGGGCACGTTCGCAGGCGTTGTTGGTCGCCTCCACTAGTCCAGGCCACTGGGCGATGGTCAGAAGCTGATCGCGAGCGCGCCGGACTTTGCTCTGAAGGTCACGGGCGAGAGCGCAGGAGGTCGGCGTGGCCAGGATGGCCTCCAGACTTCGTTCCAGGGCGCGGCGCTTGCGGGCCAGGGTC
>JAFAAP010000070.1 GCA_023426505.1 Pseudomonadota bacterium | reverse complement strand
GATAGTGCACATTCACAAATGCCAACGACAACGTTGACATGGGTGCGGTTCGCCTCGCGGCGTAACCATCCGGGGCTCGGGAAAGCCTAGCAACAGAAACGGCACCCTCGCGGTGCCGTTCCCTTTTCAAGCCCATGCGATCCCGGAATTTTGCTACATTATTGCCCTGTTAAGGCTTGGCCGGATAGTGTGCGCGCAACTTTCTGGAGGAAAGACCATGCTTCGCTCACTCCTCATGGCTGCGCTCGTTGCAGGCGCGTCGCTGGCCGCCATGCCTGAGGCCATGGCTCAGGGGCTCGTCCCCTGCGCGCCGGAACACGGCTTCTGTCGTGTCCCCTATCCGACCCGCGTGATCTATGGCGTTCCCGGGCGCACCGTGGCGCGCGACGTGGGCGGCCGCGGCATTCCCTGCTCCAACGAGGCCTTTGGCGACCCTGCGCCCGGCATTCCGAAGCGCTGCTCCTATGTGGCACGCGGCTATGGTCGCGGCGGGGACGATTGGGGGCCGGACCGCTACGATGGACCCGGGCGCGGGTTCGACGGTCCACGCCGAGGCCCCTTCGGGCCCGGCCCGCGGGACGACATGGCGGCCTGGCAGTTCTGCGCCCGCGAAGGCAGCTTCTGCGATTTCAGGGGCCCCAGGCGGGTGCGCTATGGCGCCGGCGGACGCTTCACCGAGCGCGTTTCCCGTGACGGAGTTCCCTGCAACAACAGCGTGTTCGGTGATCCGGCGCCCGGACGGCCGAAGACCTGCCAGGTTCTGGACTGATCACGATCGGTGCGGCCGAGCTCCTCCCCGCCCGATCTGGCGCGAGGGGAGGGCCGGCCGTCCCCGGGAAAACAGGGGCTCCCGCTCCGATCAGAACGTATAGCCCACACGGAGGCCGACATTCGTCAGTCCCCGGTTGCTCGAGCACAATCCGGCATTGGACAGGTGCTCGACGGTCGCCATGACGCTCCAGTTCCCGGATACGCGTATTCCCAAGGAACCCGACTCCCGGAACAAGGCTGTGCAGCCCAAAGCATCATGGTGAGCCTGGATCGGGTCCGTCTCGCCGTTGTGAACCGCTCCCCCGAGGCTGCCCTCGATGAAGAGGCTGGGCGTGATGTCGAACGTCCAGGTTAGTCCCGCATAGGCGAAACTCGTCCGGCCGCTGAAGTTGAGGCTGCCGCCCAGGTGGAGGCGCGGAACGAGAAGATTGAGGTCCGGGTTCGCGAAGGTGAATGGCCGGACCGACAAAACCTCGCCGGTCAGGTTTGCCGTACCGCTCTCGGGTCCGCCAGGGTCGTGGGCCGATATGCCGAGGCGAAGTTCCGACAGGAAGGCAGGCTGCGCCTGCACCGGACCCGTCGGGGAGCCGGCAGGCGCGAGGTCGGCAGCCTGCGCTGCCGAGCCGAGAGCCAACACTCCACCCAACATGGCAAGGAGTCTGTTCATGGGATCTCTGCATGATTCGACGACTTGCTCTACGCTAGCTTGGCATTGCCGCCTTGGCTCCGGCCCATTCGGGGAAGATGATGCGATCGCCGGGACGTGATGCATTCATGTGACAGCAGGTTCCTGATCCTGCGACAATGGTGCACCGCACAATTTCTGCCCAGCAGCGTTGGTTTGCAGCAAGGTGGAGGAGTCAGGATGGTCAAGAACCATGCAACGCCGCCCGAATGGGGCCGGAGACGCACACGGCACGATCCTCCCGATATCGAGGAGGCTGTTGCTGCGGCCCGAGGGCTGACTGACGACATCGACAGTCAGGTAGAGATTGCCGCAGGATTGATCGGCATGCCGGAGGACGCCGTCAGATCTGTCGTCATCGAGGCTTCCGCGCAGTCTCATGTGAGCCGGTCAGCGGCCGGACCGGCTGCTTCGTCGAGACGCACCGTCATGGTCGAACGAAGGAGTTCCCGCCTGCCGTTGGTCAGAACTGTGCAAAGACACCGCTGACCATCAAGGCTGGCCGACCGGCCTGCTGGATAGCGCATCAATTATTGGGAAACGCCCGGAAGGCTCCATCTCTCGAACAGGAGCCATGACATGGTGCTCGTTCCGCTTCTCAACTTGGCTTCGCGCCGTCTGTGGTGCTTCCTTCTCGCTCACCTGTCCGCAAACAAATGAGAACCTCGATCCCGAGGCTGCACAGGCCATGAACGGTGCGGTTCCATGCTCTCGCCGCATGGCTGCATCCGCATGGTTCCATGTTGCAGCGCAGCATGAAAGATCCACCTAAGGCATTCCCCTTTCCGGGTGCATCAGGCGGTCGAGCCAGATTGCCGCTTTGCCGATGGATCCTCAAACGACATGCGACAGCAAGGAAGCAAACATGAATTTTGTCGATTCGGGCCTGCCTCGTGTCGAACTGGCGAACAATCCCCCGGCGCCTTCGCGCGGTGCTTCCCTCCGCAAAACGACTGTCCGCCCGAAGCGGCTCTCGCTGGCGCTGCAGGGTGGAGGCGCATTCGGAGCCTTTACGTGGGGCGTCTTCGATCGGTTGCTCGAAGCGAAGATACCGTTCGACAGCGTGAGCGGAGCCAGCGCCGGCGCGATGAATGCGGTTCTGCTTGCGTCGGGACTGGCTCAGGGCGGCGCCGACGGCGCGCGGGCCGCTCTCCATCGGTTCTGGCGCAAGGTCAGCGAGGCTGGCCGGCGGAGCCGCTTGATGTCTCCGATCCTGACCCGGGTCACCTCGCAGCTCTCGCCCTACCAGTTCAACCCCTTCGACCTGAATCCCCTGCGCGACATCCTCACCACGGAGGTCGACATCGAGGCCGTGCGTACGGAATCGCCAGTGCGGCTGCTGCTGGGGGCGACCCGGGTCCGGGACGGGGCGTTGCGGATCTTCCGAAACAGAAACCTCACCTTTGACGTGGTCCTCGCCTCAGCATGCCTTCCGCAGCTTCATCAGGCGGTGTCGATCGACGGCGAACCCCATTGGGACGGCGGCTATGCGGCCAACCCTCCGCTCATGCCCCTCGTGACCGCTACGCGGGCATCGGACCTGATGGTCGTGCAGATCATCCCGGGAAATCACGCGGAACTGCCGACCACGTCGCCCGAGATCCAGAAGCGCCTGAACCAGATCACCTTCAACAGCTCTCTGCAGCGGGATCTGGAGGCCCTGGCGATGATGTCTCAGCTCTCCCGCGAGGGGGACATGCGCAATTCACGGCTCGGGCGGAAGCTCGAGCGGCTGACGGTGCATCGTCTCGTCGCCGAAGATCACGTCGAGGGCCTGAGCACGTTCAGCTTCCTGAATACCGACTGGTCACACCTGCAGCGTCTCCGTGACCATGGACGTGCGGCAGCAGAAGCCTGGCTCGAAGGCCGGTCCACGGGTGTCGATGCAGACAAGCCCGACCTCGTCCCTCCTGAGGCGTGATTGTTGGTCCGGAGGCTGCGCGGGTTGACTTGGAGGTTCTGTCGAGAGGTATGTATCGGGTTTCCCGCTGTGACGGTAACCGAGAGCAACCTGCCGCAGCCTTTCGAGAGGAATGCATCATGGATCACAAGGTAGACTTTCAGGTCTTCCCCAGCGAGAACATGGTTCCGGCGACCGACCGTGCGCGGCTTCTGGACAACCTGGGCTTCGGCAAGGTTTTCACCGACCACATGGTGACGGTGTCCTGGGAAGCCGGAAAGGGCTGGCACGAGGCGCATGTGCGCGAACGCAGGCCGTTCCAGCTCGATCCCGCCAGCGCCGTTCTCCATTACGCGCAGGAGATCTTCGAGGGCATGAAGGCCTACAGGACGGAGCAGGGCTCCATCGTTCTGTTCCGGCCGGAGGAGAATGCCCGTCGCTTTCAGAGCTCCGCGGCGCGGCTCGCCATGCCGATCATGCCGGAGGAGCTTTTTCTCGATGCGGTCGAGCGTCTGGTCCGCATCGATCGCGAATGGCTTCCCGCCGGCGAAGGAAGCCTCTATCTACGGCCCTTCATGTTCGCCGACGAGGCCTTTCTCGGCGTCCGTCCGGCGAACCGGTACACCTTCTGCGTCATCGCAAGCCCGGTCGGGGCGTATTTTAAGGGCGGCGCGAAGCCGATCACGGTCTGGGTGACCGACAAGTACAGCCGTGCCGCGCCAGGCGGAACCGGCGCGGCCAAGTGCGGCGGAAACTATGCCGCGAGCCTCATTGCGCAGGCGGAAGC
>JAFAAP010000054.1 GCA_023426505.1 Pseudomonadota bacterium | reverse complement strand
ACGCGCTGCTCACCATCGCGTTCGCCCCCCATGAGCGCTTCACGCCGGACGGGGCCGATCTGCGCCTGCGGCTGCCGGTCGAGATCGAGGAGGCCGTCCTCGGCGGCTCGGTGCGGGTGCCGACCCTCACGGGCTCGGTGGAGATGAAGATCCCGCCCCTGACCAATTCCGGCCGCACGTTCCGCCTGCGCGGCAAGGGCCTGCCCACCAAGACCGGGCACGGCGATCTCTTCGTGACGACCGAGATCAGGCTGCCCGAGGTCGTGGACGAGGAGCTGATGGACTACGCCCGCAAGCGTGCCTCGGCCAAGGCCAAGTAGGGACGGCCGTTGGCGGAAATTTAATCCTAGGGCGAACGGAATGCCCCAAGCGGCACATGAGGTCTTCCCCCCCGTCGCCGGGTCGGTTAAAGAGGCCGTTCTTTATTGACCTGTCCTGTGACGATCTAGGTGAAACATGGCGGACACGAAGGCCACCGGCATCCTGGCCGGTAAGCGTGGCTTGGTGATGGGCGTGGCGAACAACCGTTCGATCGCGTGGGGCATTGCCCAGGCTGCTCGCCAGCATGGAGCGGAGCTCGCCTTCACCTATCAGGGCGACGCCCTCAAGAAGCGCGTCGAGCCCCTGGCGAAGGAGCTCGATGCCCATGTGGTCGGCCATTGCGACGTGACGGACGGCGCCACCATCGATGCGGTTTTCGAGGAGGTGAAGCGCCTCTGGGGCTCCATCGACTTCGTGATCCACTGCATCGCCTTCTCGGACAAGGACGAGCTCACCGGCCGCTACGTGGAGACCTCCGAGGGCAACTTCACCAAGTCGCTCCTGATCTCCTGCTATTCCTTCACGGCCATCGCCCAGCGGGCCGAGAAGCTGATGAACGAGGGCGGCTCGCTGCTCACGCTCACCTATTACGGCGCCGAGAAGTGGATGCCGCACTACAACGTCATGGGCGTCGCCAAGGCGGCCCTCGAGGCGTCGGTGCGCTACCTCGCGGCGGATCTGGGCCCCAAGAACATCCGCGTCAACGCGATCTCGGCCGGCCCGATCAAGACGCTCGCGGCCTCCGGCATCGGCGACTTCCGCTACATCCTGAAGTGGAACGAGTACAACTCGCCGCTCCGTCGCACGGTCACCACCGAGGAGGTCGGCGAGACGGCGGCCTATCTCGTGTCCGACATGTCCCGCGGCATGACGGGCGAGATCCTGCACGTGGACGCCGGCTATCATGTGGTCGGCATGAAGAACCCGGAAGCGCCCGACCTCTCGCTCGACAAAGAATAGCCGTGAGCGACAGCCGTCCCACGATCTACTTCATCCGCCACGGCGAGACGGACTGGAACCTCGAGGGGCGCCTCCAGGGGCAGAAGGACATTCCGCTCAACGATCTCGGCCGCGTCCAGGCCGAGGAGGCGGGACGCCGCCTCATGGGGCTCGTGCCGCACGTGGAAGACCTCGCCTATGTGGCGAGCCCGATGACGCGCACCCGCGAGACCATGGCGCTGGTGCGCAAGGCCATGGGGCTCGACCCGGAGAGCTACCGGCTCGACGATCGCCTGGTCGAGCTGACCTTCGGCGACTGGGAAGGCCTGACCTGGAAGGAAGTGCGTAAAAAAGAGCCGCAGCTCGCGGCGCTGCGCGAACGCGACAAGTGGAACTACGCCCCGCCCGGCGGCGGCGAGAGCTACGCCATGCTGACCGCGCGCGTTCGGCCGATTCTCGACGACCTCACCCGCGACACGGTTATCGTCGCCCACGGGGGCGTCGCCCGCGCGTTCCTGGCCGCGACCTGCGGCGTCTCCACCCGCGACGCCGCCAGCATCGACATCTGGCAGGGCAAGGTCCTGGTCATCCAGAAGCGCAGCTACCGCTGGGTGTGATCGGCCGAACGTCGATCAGCCTACATTCCACACAACCGGCATTTTCAAAGAACCCGGGCGGTCCTTCGGAGCAGCGTCAATGACCGGGCAATTCGCGCCCTGCTGCGGCGGGCGAGGTCCCGGGAGCGGGCCACGAGCATGGCGGCGTTGAGACTGGCTTCGGAGCAGGCTCGGAAAGCCGTGTCGATGGGCCGGGCGACGGCCGTCTCCCGATGCTCATCTGGCGGATCGGTGTGCACGACGAGCGCCACAGCACCACGCTTGCGGAAGCGCCGGCGGCCGTCCCGATTGCCGCAGACGCGGCTTCCAGTGAGATCGCTCCCGGGCGAGCACCGGTACTCATCGTGAACCGCGACCGCCGCCCACGCGTCGCACAGGAACCGCTCCTTGAGCCGTTCCGGTTCCCGGTCCCAGCCCCGCGCGCAGTCCTGAAGGTCGTAGAAAGCCCGTGCGACCGCTTCGATCGCGCTCTCGGTTCCGGACATCGGATGTTCCTCGGCTTGCCGTGCAGAGCCTAAAGGAAATCCCGGAGCAGATTTCGACGGGAGGGGCGCATCCCTCCGTAATCGCTGGTCCAACATCATCAGGGGTAACGCCGAGGGTCGACCTTCAATGGGATCCTCGTTCGGTCGAGACGGAGCGTCCCGCCGCCGCAATGCGATCCCTCACGCGAACCGCTTCGCGCCGGCGACGCACAGGACCACGAAGGCGGTGGCGGCGATCATCGTCCAGGCGACGGGCTCGCGCAGCAGCAGGCCTGCCAGCGTCAGGCCGAAGAAGGGCTGGAGGAGCTGCAATTGCCCGACTCCCGCGATGCCGCCGAGCGCGAGGCCGCGATACCAGAACACGAAGCCGACCAGCATGCTGAAGACCGACACATAGGCGAGGCCGAGCCAGGCCGGTCCGCCGATCCCGGTCCAGGATCCCGGCATCGTGGCGAGCGCGAGGGCGGCCATCATCGGCAGGGCCAGGAGCAGGGCCCAGGAGATCACCTGCCAGCCGCCGAGCCGCCGCGACAGCGCAGCGCCCTCCGCGTAGCCGAGGCCGCAGAGCAGAACCGCCGCCACCATCAGCAAATCGCCCGTCAGGGAGCCGGCGCCCCCGCCGGCGAGGGCGAAGCCCGCCACCGTGGCGGCACCGAGCACCGAGAACAGCCAGAAGACCGGCTTCGGCCGCTCCCCGGCGCGCAGGACGCCGAAGAGGGCGGTCGCCAGCGGCAGCAGGCCGATGAACACGATGGAGCGGGCCGAGGTGATGTGCTGCAGCGCGAGCGCCGTCAGCAGAGGAAAGCCCACCACGACGCCGAGCGCCACTACGGCCAGGGGCCGCAGGTCGGCGCGCCCGGGCCGCGCCTGCCTCAGCGCGAGCAGGAAGGCCGCCGCCAGCAGGGCGGCGATCACCGCCCGGGCCGAGGTGAGGAAGAGGGGCGAGAAGCCGCCGACCGCGACCCGCGTCGCCGGCAGGGAGCCGCTGAAGATGATCACGCCCAGGAGCCCGCTGCCCCACGCATCCGTCGTCCGATCCATGTCGCCTCTCTTTCGGACGGGATGCTAGGAGATCGAGGCTGGCCCGGACAGGCACGATGCCATACGATCTGGCAGAACTGTATGGGTATGGACGCCCACACAATCGGCGGAGCGAACATGAAGAACGGGGACGAGACGCGCACCGGCGCCGTGATGGCGGCGATCCGCGCGAAGGTGGCGGGCCGGGCGCTCGCCTCCGGCGACCGGCTGCCGTCGATCCGGCGCTTCGCTGCAACTATGGGGGTCTCGCCGTCCACGGTCGTCGAAGCCTATGACCGGCTCGCGGCCGAGGGCATGATCCGCGCCCGGCGCGGGTCCGGCTTCTACGTGGCCGGCTCCGCCCTGCCGCCCCTGGCCCTGGCGGAGGCCGAACCGCGGCGCGACCGGGCGGTCGATCCGTTCTGGGTCTCGCGACAGTCGCTCGATGCGGACCCGGCGGCGCTGAAGCCGGGCTGCGGCTGGCTTCCGGCGGAGTGGATGCCGCACGCGGCGCTTCGCCGCGCGATGCGTACGCTCGCCCGGGGCGGGGACGCGGCCCTCGTCGATTACGGCAGCACCCGAGGATCGCCAGTCCTGCGCCGTCTGCTGCTCGGCCGGTTCGCCGAGGGAGGTCTCGAGGCTTCGCCCGAGCAGATCATGCTCACCGGGTCCGGCACGCAGGCGATCGACCTGATCTGCCGTTTCCTGCTGCGGCCCGGCGACACGGTGGTGGTGGACGATCCCTGCTACTTCAACTTCCAGGCGCTGCTGCGGGCGCACCAGGTCAGGATCGTCGGCGTGCCCTACACGCCCTCGGGGGCCGACCTCGCGGCCTTCGAGGCGGTCCTCGCGGCGGAGCGGCCGCGGCTCTACATCACCAACTCGGCGCTCCACAACCCGACCGGGGCGACGCTCTCGCCGCAGACGGCCTACAGGCTCCTGAGCCTCGCCGCGGCGCACGACCTGACGGTCGTCGAGGACGACATCTTCGCCGATTTCGAGCCGGAGCCATCGGCGCGCCTCACGGTGCTCGACGGGCTCGACCGGGTGATCCGCATCGGCAGCTTCTCCAAGACCCTGTCGGCCTCGATCCGCTGCGGCTACATCGCCGCCCGTGCCGACTGGATCGAGGGCCTGGTCGATCTCCAGGTCGCCACCAATTTCGGCGGACCGAGCCCGGTCGCGACGGAGCTGATCGCCGGCGCTCTCGCGGGCGGCGGCTACCGCAAGCACATGGAGGAGCTGCGCCAGCGCCTCGCACGGGCCCGGCACGACGTGGCGGCCCGGCTGGAGCCGCTCGGCATCCGGCCCTGGCTGATGCCGCGCGGCGGGTTCTACCTGTGGTGCGGCCTGCCGGACGGCCAGGATTCCGCCGCGCTCGCCCGCATGGCGGTGGCGGAGAACGTCGTGCTCGCTCCGGGCAACGTGTTCAGCGTCTCGCAGACCGCCGCATCCTTCCTCCGCTTCAACGTCGCGCAATCGGGCGACCCGCGGATCATTGCGGTCCTCCGGCGGGCGATGGAGACCCATCGGGCCGCATGAAGGCGACGCCCAGCCTTGGCCCCGGCGGGACCGGGGGCAAGGGGGGGCCGTCTACTGCCAG
>JAFAAP010000025.1 GCA_023426505.1 Pseudomonadota bacterium | reverse complement strand
TCAGGAGCAGCATCGGCGAAGAAAGCCTGCCGGTCTTCCCAGCGGTGGCCGGAACGATCGGCAGCTGCGCTCACCTGGGGAAAATTCAATCGGCAGGTCTGGGGAGTGTCACTCCGGTATCAACACGACTGAAGCAGGAGTTTGCGGACATCCACGCCTTCTGGTGCGTGCGCAAGAGCCGGGGCGTGCTGTGGTCACCGAGCTATTTCGCCGGCTCGGTCGGCGGAGCGCCCCTGGAAGTCCTCAAAACCTACATCGAGAACCAGGGACGCGGCTGACGCCGCGTGCGCCTCTACATCCTCTCCCTCGAAGGGAGAGGGCTTTCGGCGCAAGGTCTGCTAAACTAAAGAGGATTTGCCAACAGGGGATGGGCCATTTGATCTTAGCCGCGTTCTCCTGAGAAGCGACGACTGCCTGCATTTGAGATCCGGCAACAGCCGCCCGGTTCAACAGGAACTCTCACGCTGCCGCCCGACGCCGCCATCGCTGCAGTCGATCGAAGACGGTGCGCGCCAGCGTGAGATGCGCCAATCTTACCGCGATGGCGGTCGCCATAATCGCCGTTGCCATGGCTGCCGCAGATGCACTCGCCCCCGCCTCGTCCATGTGAACAATCGCGATGGAGGCAAGCTTGCTCTCGGCCCCATAAAGAAAGATCACAGCCGATACAGTCGTCATAGCGTTAACGAACATATAGACCGCAATATCGAGAATGACTGGAGCGCAAATCGGCACCGTCACAGCGCTAAAGGTGCGCCAGAATGGCACCTTCAGAGATGCGGAAACTGCTTCAAACTCTCGGTCGATCTGCTTCAGGGTCGTTAGGGCGGTCAAATGGGAAACAGTGTAGAAATGCGCGAGCGTATTGATGACCAGGAGAGCCAGCGTTCCATAAAGGACCGACAGTGGGTTCCACGATGCGTTGAAGAAGAATACGTAACCCAGCCCCAGGACGAGACCTGGAACTGCCATCGGCAGCATGGCCAAGAACTGCGCAAGGGCACGTCCCAGCGGGAACGCATTGGTCTTCTCGATCAGATAAGCCCCGCAAAAGACGAGCGTCGATCCGATGATGGAGACTAAAGCGGCCATCGACAGCGAGTTGAAATACGGTTGCCAGCCTCCTGGTTCAACATTTGCGAAATCGTAATTGTTGAGCGTGAGCGTGAGGTTGTAGGGCCAGTACTGGATGAAGGACGCCCAGACGGCAACGCCGTAGGTGCTGGCGATGATCCCTCCGACCAGCAGGCAGAACAGAAGATAGACAAACGCGAGCCTTCGATTCGCCGGCGGCTCGTACGGAACGGCGCGCGCAGACAGAAGAGCCACTTGATGACGCTTGGCGATCTTGTCGACCGTGAAGGCGATGACTGCGGGTACGAGCAGGATCATTCCGACCACGGCACCCATGGAGAAGTTCTGTTGGCCAACGACCTGCTTGTAGGCATCAGTCGCCAGCACGTCGTACTGCCCGCCAATGACTTTCGGCACACCGAAATCGGTGATCACCAGCGTGAAAACCACGAAGAGAGCGTTGATGACGCCGAAACGCGCGCCTGGGAGGGTGATTGTCCGGAAGACCCGAGCCTTCGATGTGCCAAGCGCAGCGGCGGCTTCATAGAGGCGGCCGTCGGCAAGAGAGAGAGCGGTGACGAGAATCAGCAGTGCATGGGGAAAGGTGGAGAGCACCTCCCCGAGGACGATGCCGATAGGACCATAAATGCTGTGCCCCATAAGCAGGAATCCGAGGAAGCCCTGGTTGCCGAAGATGTAAACCAGGGAGATTGCCGCAAGAAGCGATGGCGCGAAAATCGGCAGCAGGGCAAGCGCATAGAACAGCCCCTTCGCGGGAAGACGGGTGCGCGTCAGCGCATAGGCATAGGCGAAGGCCAGCGGAACCACAATTGCCGTCGATATGGCCGCAACGGCCAAGGAGTTCCGAAGCGAGGCGAAAAGCGTCGGCGTCGTGAAATAGGTCAAATAATTGTCGAACCCTACGAACGCGCCGTCCGTGCTTTCAAAACTTTTTGAAAGCAGCGTCCAGAGCGGCAGAGCAATAATCACACCGAGGACTAGGCAGAGAGCACCGATGAGGAACCCGGCGACCTGTCGCTCGCCGGTCAATGCCCGCGGCTCGGCACGCGATGGGGAGATAGCCAGTCCTGTGCTCATATATGCCCCTCGCCTGCTTCAAGCGGAAAGAGTCGGAACGCTTCGGGCGGGAAGGCGACGCGGCGTGTCTGGCCGATGGCGATGCGTAGATCACGCATGGCATTATTTGAGAAATCCGCGGCGATGCAGGTTTCTGGCGAAGCGAGCGGAACCAGCGTGGCACGGCAGAAGGCACCGAGAAAGGCGAGGCTCTCGACGCGAGCTTCGAAGGCGTTCGGCGTGCCGGAATCGATGTTCCGGGTCTTCACGTCTTCAGGGCGCATGGCGAGCTTCACACGGGTGTCCGGCTGGAAACCACGTGGGTCGGCGACAGCGAAGGTGAGCCCTCCAACGTCCACCACGCCCGGCGACACGACCTTCGCTTCGAGAAATGTCATGTGGCCAACGAAGTCCGAGACGAACGCGGTCTCTGGCTTCCGGTAGATGATCTCAGGAGAACCGACCTGTTCGATCCGCCCGCTGTTCATCACAACAATCCGGTCAGCCATGGCGAGAGCCTCTTCCTGATCGTGCGTCACCATGATCGTGGTGACCCCGAGGCGCTTTTGCAGCGCACGGATCTCTCCCCGCAGCCGGATACGGACCTTGGCGTCCAATGCCGAGAGAGGCTCGTCCAGGAGAAGAAGTCCCGGCGATGTCGCAAGCGCTCGGGCAAGAGCCACACGCTGCTGCTGACCGCCCGAAAGCTGAAGCGGATACTTCTCCCCCTGGTCGGGCAGTCCCACCAGAGCCAGGAGTTCGCGCACGCGCTCCGCCACCTTGGCCCGCGGCCATTTGCGATTGACGAGGCCGTAGCCCACGTTTCGAGCGACGGTCAGATTGGGAAAGAGCGCGTAAGACTGAAAGACGATACCGAAGTCACGCTGGGACGGCTCCGCCTGCGAAACGTTGCGTCCCCCAAGAAAGATCTTTCCCTCGTCCTGCAGATCGAGTCCCGCGATAGCACGCAGGAGCGTGGTCTTGCCACAGCCGGATGGGCCGAGGAAGCAGACGAACTCGCCCTTACGCACCTCCAGGTTGATCCGGTCTAGCGCCGTGAAGGCGCCAAACCGCTTCGTGAGATTGACGATGCGCAGATAGGCCTCGTCGTGGTGTGCCGACCCGTCGAGCGGGACACCTTGTGGCAGTGGAATGCTGAGGCTGTTCATCAAACCTGATCCCTCTGTTCGAGCTGGCACGGATTGACGATGTAATCAGTTCTTCGGTGCCGCTTTTGCCTCGTAGCGCTTCGACCACTCGGCGAGGATGCGATCGCGGTTTGCCGCCATCCAGCCCAGATCGTTCTTGATCATGCCCTTCTCGGCGTTGGCCGGATAATTCGGCGGGGTATTCCCCACGCCGGGATAGGCCACGATCGCATAGGACTTGGAATAGAGCTCACTTGCGCCCTTGGTCGCGCCCCAGTCTGCAACCTTCTTTGCGGCCTCGAGGTTCTTCGTCCCCTTGACAATGGCAGTCGCCTCCATCTCCCAACCTGTGCCTTCCGTGGGGATAACGACATCGAGGGGAGCGCCCTTGGTCTTCTCGGAAGCGCCGCGCATGTCGAGCGCAAGACCGACGACGCGTTCGCCCTTTGCCGCCTGAACACAGGGCGCAGAGCCTGAGTGGAGATAAGCGGCGATGTTCTCGTGCAGGCCATCCATAAACTTCCAACCTGCCTCTTCGCCCATACCCTGGAGCCAGCCCGCAACCATGAGATAGCCAGTCCCTGAAGAAGCAGGGTGCGGCATGACAATCTTGCCCTTGAGCGCCGGCTTCAGGAGGTCCTGCCACGACGATGGGGTCTTGGTA
>JAFAAP010000011.1 GCA_023426505.1 Pseudomonadota bacterium | reverse complement strand
CAAAGCCGGCCGCCATGGCCCCCCGATCGAGGAGCCGCCCCAGACGAGCCCAGGCCTTCTCATCGAGCCGAGAAGACCGTCCCGGAATCGGGCGCGCCTCCAGACCACGCGGGCCCTCCTGGGCGAGGGTTGCGGCCCAGCGGCAGACCCTGGCGCGGCTCACCCCCACGTGCCGGGCGATCTCGGCCTGCGAGAGCCGCCCCTGCCGCAACAGCGTCGCGCCCGCCAGACGCCGCTCCTCCATCTGCTCGGCTGTCAAATGCGTTGGCCGCCACACGTCCTCATCCATGGCGCACCTCCTCACGAGGATCGACACCGCCCTAGGTTACACCACCTTCGTGAAGATCATTAGGCGGCTTCGCACTCGGTGCAGAGCCTGCAGACTCCGTGCCGATGAGACAGACCGGCAGATTGGCCAGGCAGGACTGCAGCTGCCTGCGCGAGACCTTCCGGTGTAACAGGATCCTGCCGTGGACATCCATGCCGATCAGGTGGAAGGTGTTCTTGCCCAGGTCAATGCCGATAGTGGCGATGGTCTCGGCCACACTCTGGTAGGATGACATGGCTCCGTGGCTGCGGGACAATCCTCTTCTCCCATGCTCCGCCAGGGAGCACGGCCGGTCCATGCCATAAGCTTCCCCACGCGTCTGGCGGAGATCGCGAGCCACGAGGCCGATGGCCAGCCTCTAGAGATCTGGTTTGCCGACGAGGCGCGCATTGGCCAGAAGAACAAGATCACCCGCCGCTGGGCCAAGCGCGGCGCCCGCCCCTCCGCCCCGCGGGATCTGCGGACTGCATCTGCTTATCTTCGGGGCGATCTGCCCGGCGCAAGGCAAAGGAGCGGGTCTGGTGCTGCCACATTATATGACCGAGGCCATGACGCTGCATCTGGCCGAGGTCTCGCAGGCGGTGCTGCTGCGCGCCCCCTCGGGCGCTTCTCACCCCAGGCGCTATTGTGCACCGATCCCACGCGGGATCCCCTACAGCTCTACGCGGCTTCCGTCATGCTCCTCGTCCGCCGCTTGGGACGACACTCATGATTATGGGACGGACTTTGAGGCTCGCTACACCTTTAGATCAAAGTTCAGCGCGTCAAAGTAGTATTTAATAGAGGCGTCTTAGGTAAGCTAATAGCAAGCCGCCATCACCATAAGTTCATCTCAAAGGTGCTTGGCCTGAGGCTGCCTTGATCGCTCCCGGAACCCGAACACTACCCGCTTGTAAGAGGGTTTTGAACTTTCATTGCCAGCCGCTCCTAGTATAGTAATTCGCGGCCCGCACCCTCGATCACGCTGGATCAAATCATGTTGCTCTTCATTATTGTTGTTGTAACCGTATGGTCGGCAGCTTTGGTAATCCCCCATTCGATCCTGCTGATTCAATCTCTTGCCGCCGTGCTGAACCGAGGCGTGGAGAAGAGTGTCTCGAGGGAAGTGACAAGGCCACAGGCCGCCGTTCTCATTCCTGCCCATAATGAGGCGCTCGGCATCATTCGCACAGTAGAGAACGTAAAGTCTCAGATCTGCGGCTCCGACAGGCTCGTTGTCATCGCTCACAACTGCACTGACGAAACTGAAGAACTTGCCCGTCAGGCTGGGGCCGAGGTCGTCACAAAATCTGACGTTACCCTCCGCGGCAAAGGCTATGCGTTGGACGCAGGATTGAAGTACCTCGCGGCGACGAAAGCACCGGAAGTGGTGGTCGTCCTTGATGCGGACTGCCTGCTCGGCAGTCCGGACTCGCTTTCGGAGCTAGTGCGGTGCTGCTCAGTGCAAGGTCGGCCTGTTCAGGCCATCAACATCCAAATGCGTTTAGAAGAAAGTGACCCGAGAGCCCGCGTGAGCGAATTTGCTTGGCGAGTGAGGACAGTATTTCGAACGATCGGGTACTATCACCTAGGTCTTCCGTGCCAACTCATGGGAACTGGAATGGCGCTCCCTTGGAAACTTATTAGTCAACATGATTTGGCAACCGGGAATATCGCTGAGGATGTCAGCCTTGGTATTGCGATGACCCTCGTCGGCCATCCACCGCAGCTTTGTCCCACCGCTCATGTGTTCAGCATATTCCCAGCTGACGAAACCGGGCGCCGGAACCAGAAGACGCGGTGGGTTCACGGCTACTTTGCAGTCCTGCATGGCTTGCTTCCGCAACTGCTGAGGAGAGGGTTTTCATGCCGTGAGATCAACTGTCTTGCAATGGCAGCTGACTTGACCGTTCCGCCACTTGGCCTATTGGCGCCGTTGTCGTTGCTGAGCACGGCTCTATCGTTGATCGGATTCCTTGCCACAGGTTTATACGCTCCCCTCGTGCCTAGCGGCTTCAACCTCACGTCGCTAGCAATATTCCTAGGCCTAGCATGGTTCTCCTGTGGCCGCGATTTAATTGGTGTCCGTGAACTGGGGCTTCTCCCTGCCTACGCAGGAGGCATAACCAGGATGCTCTGGCAGTACCTGCGCGGTAACAGATCGGATTGGCTCCGAGCTAACCGACAGAAGTAGGCCCGCTGGGGCGCCACAGATTTCCCTAAGCCTCCCCTCAGGACAAAACGGCCTGGGTGCCGCTTGGTGTGAGGAAGTATTTCAGTGACGGTAGGTTGTTTTGAACTCTTCGTGTTCCTCTGCTAACTGTCGAAGCCACGTTGCAGTAGAGCGCTGGATACTGTCCCATCTGAATTGCTTCGCCACCACAAGCGCATTACTCGCAATCTCGTTGGCAAGAATTGAGTTATTATAGCAGTCCAGGATTGCGCCTGCTAAACCGGAAGCCGTGTCCGCAATCATTGCACTGTGCCGATGCTGAAGGCCCAATCCGCGGGCGCCAACTGTCGTTGTCACAATCGGAATGCCAATTCCCATCGCTTCTACAATCTTGAGCTTTGTTCCGCTACCAATCCGAAGCGGCGCTACAAAGACATTATACTGGCTAAGGCAGCTTGAAAGATCATCGATAAATCCCCTGAAGTTGACATGGCCTTGCAATCCTGCGCCCCCCTCCGGAGGCTTCCCAATAACATCGACCTCTACGTCTGGAATATGCTTTCTAACATGGGGCAGGATACTCTCAGCCAAGAAGGTCACAGCATCTAAATTGGGCTCATACCCCATGTTGCCGACGAACACGAGGCGGAATCGCTCAGTCCCCTGAACACGCTTGGCTGTGGATATAAAATTGGTCCCATTTGGAACGACGCGCACGTTTGCAACGCCCAATCGTTGAAGATAATTTCTATCCTCGGGTGAGCATACGACTACTGTGTTAAACTGCCGGGACATGAACGCTTCACGGTAGACATATCGGGCAAGATACGGGAGCTTCTTGAGGGCCTGTGCTCCACCGCGAGCCGTCCGAATTTCTTGAGCATACTTGACATGCTCCAAATCATCCAAGTCGAGAACTGTGTTGGATCGTCGCGCGCGAACGAGAGGGGCCAATAAGGTCCTCTCGAGCCAAATAAGCGCGTATTCCTCCAAACGGATGGTTCGTAACTGGGCAGCGCAGGCGGACAAGGCACGAAGCTTTTCGCGGCTTTGCAGGAACCCGAATCTACACCGCAGACGAAACTCATCAGCCCAGCGGTTCGTTGCTTCGGCGTCGGCATCGAATAGAATGACCCGATCGCACATTGATCGAATCTGAGTTTCGTCTACAGCTTCTTTAGGCTTCGGTGCTACGAAAGTAACGTCGAATTCACGGGTGCAACACTGCAGAAGGTTAATGACGCGTTGTTGCTGGCCGGCATAGAGAGGTAGCGGAAATACAGGCGTCAAGAACAGCAACTTTCCAACCGAGTTACTTGGCCGGCCTATCCCTTTGCCTTCTGAACTTGCAGTATTCACGTCAGACACCCTAAAGTCGCATTCCAACTGCCCGCAATGGTGCAGCGGGCTGATCTGCCTCTATAATGGTCGCAGCGATGGACGAGACCTGCTCTTTTGTTAGCTCGGGGAACATGGGCAGAGACAGTGCCTGCACTGCAATGGCTTCTGATACTGGGAGACTTCCTTGCTGGTAACCGAGATTTGCGAAGGCAGGCTGAAGGTGTAGAGGTAGGGGATAGTGAACTCCGGTCGAAATTCCGGCGTCCTGTAGTCGCTGTGCGAGAGAATCCCGGTCATTCGCCATAATTACGAACAGATGAAAGACATGAGTGCGGCCCGGCCCGATCCGAGGAAGGCGATAAGGGGCCCCAGCCAATGCATGGAAATACCATTCGGCTGCTTGTTGCCTCTGGCGGTTCCAGTCGTCGAGGTACCGCAACTTTATGCGAAGAACCGCAGCTTGAAGGGTATCAAGCCGACTGTTGCGCCCTACCTCGGCGTGTTCGTACTTCGTAACTCGGCCGTGATCCCGCAGCCGGACGATCCTCTCAGCGAGGTGATCGCTATTTGTTATCACGGCCCCCCCATCTCCACATGCTCCCAGGTTCTTGCCGGGGTAAAATGAGAAGCACGCAAGATGCCCGATTGATCCGACACGGCACCCACCATACTCTGCGCCATGGGCTTGAGCGGCATCCTCAATAACGTAAATGCCAGCTTTTGCTGCGAGATCCATAACCGGCCCCATATCGGCAGGTTGTCCATAGAGGTGCACTGGGATAATTGCCTTCGTGCGCGAGGTAATCGCGTGCTCGATCTGAGCAGGATCGATGGTATAGGTTTCCGGGCTGACGTCGACGAAAACAGGAGTCGCGCCGGATCTTGCAATTGCGGCTGCCGTCGCAATGAACGTTGCAGCCGTCGTAATCACCTCATCGCCCTGTCCTATATCCAGCGCACATAGGGCGAGTTCCAACGCGTCGGTGCCGTTCGCGACTCCGATTGCGTGCTTAGTGCCGCAATAGATCGCGAACTCTCGCTCAAACAGCGTAGTCTGTTCACCGCCGATGAAGGAAGCCGACTTAAGGACGTCAGCCATTGCTGAAAGAACTTCGTTGTGAATGCGCTCGAGCTGCGATTTTAGATCGACGAAGGGGATCTGCATCTCCGGTGCTCCGAATTGGATCCTTGTGAACTTCATAAGAAAGCAAGGTAGATTCCCGCCTCTCAGTTGCTTAGCCTAAGGAGCACTCTCAAGTTGCGGCGCTGGGGCATTAACGGGCGCCGCGTCTCATGAGAACAGCCGGGATAGTCAGAATAATCAGCCATAGATCGCTGAGGAGGCTCCAGTTCCGGGCATACTCCACATCAAAAGCTAACATCTCGGCAATGCCAACTCGCCCTCTTCCGTAGACCTGCCAAGGGCCGGTGATCCCAGGACGAACCATATGGCGCTGATGATGCCATTCTTGCAGATGGACGAGTTCGTATGGGATCATCGGTCGTGGACCAACGATGCTCATGTCCCCCATGAGAACATTAATGAGTTGCGGCAGTTCGTCCGCGCTCGTCCAGCGCAACCAACGCCCAACCTTCGTCACCCGAACGTCATCGTTCATCTTATATGCGCTGTCTGGATCATCTGACAGACGCTCTCCAGCCCACAACCGCTCGATCGCTCGTTGGTGAACTGCCTCGTCTGCTCTGTGGAACATGGTACGAAACTTGAGGCAGGTGAAAATTTCCCCGTGTCTACCAACTCGCCTTTGGCGGAAAATTGCCGGGCCAGGACTGTCGAGGCGGACTGATACCGCGATCGCCGCTAATAGTGGGAACGCGACAACAAGTGCGGCCGTACTAACCACAACATCGAACGCGCGTTTACCCAGTTGCTTTGCGTAGCTAGGCTTTGCTGCCGCGCAAGCAGCCTCGTCGAGCCGCATACTAACCTATCCCCGCTTGGGCCGCCCGCGTAGGTGGACCTTGCTCTGAGGCCACTCTAATGAGTTGGACATCGTATTGAGCGTCAGTCTTCCTCTGGTTCAGGCAGCGAGATGCCGTCTCTAAAGCCTCCACGACTCGTAGCCCAGAGTATCCGGAAGCGCGTGGCTGTTTTCCAGTAAGGATGGCATTCACAAAGTCCAAAACTTCGAGTTTAAGCGGCTCGCCGTTAGGAATCACGGGTATATGCACTGGCCCATGACGATAGGCGGACTGAAAATCTGCGAAGGAGTCCCCAGACACGACGGGTTTAAAGTGCTTTTCGTATATCCGGACTTTTTCAACCTGTGCGACGTCATCGAAGACGAGCATCCCATCGCCACCTACGACAGTCACTTGCCGGACTTTTACAGGATCAAGCCACGAGACATGAATATGTGCCGTGACGTTGCTGTCGAAGTCTAATTTGGCGTAGACGACATCTTCGACATCCGGCAGGACATGCCGCGCTCCCCAAGCGCTGAATGACTGCACCTCACCTTGGATTGCCGCGAAGATGATTGATAGGTCATGTGGAGCCAAGTCCCACAGAACATTGGCATCGGACTGGTAGAGTCCTAAATTCAACCGGCGTGAGCTGATATAGTATAGTTTGCCGAGCTGACCTTGTCTAAGGATGTCGCGCATAAGGTCGACGGCAGGATGATACTCAAAAGTGTGGCCGACCATTAGAACTAGATGCCGCTCTTCGGCAATCGCGATCAACTCGCGGCATTGCGCACTTGTCTCTGCCATCGGCTTTTCGATCAAGACATGTTTCCCAGCCAAGAGAGCAGCCTTAGCAAGCTCGAAGTGGCTGGAAATAGGCGTCGCCAAGATCACTCCAATCGCATCGCTTGTGAGTACAGATTCGAAGTGCTGCGACACCGGAATCCCCGAGTACTCTGATGAGATGTAGTTTAGACGCTCTCGGCGTTTGTCGACTGCAAGCGCTACGCGAAGCAGCGGGTTATGATGGCATAGCCGGATATGTTTGGAGCCCCAGTAGCCACAACCCACTACAGCGATTGGCAGTTGACTATCACCCATAGTGCTTCTCCCATCGGCAATGCCCCACAAGCTCTGGTTTGGTAGAGTCAGGTTAAGGGGGAGCAATTTCACATATGGAGGCGCAAATTGTGACAGCGAGGGCGAATACACGCCGCTAATCCGAAATAGTGAAAACGCATCATGCTCTTGGTATCGTTCTGCAAAAGGAGTAAGGATCGAGTTACTGCTTCATGCTGCTACAAAGACTGTACCGCTTGCGGATAGGTATGGTGGCCATACGGACCTGCCGTGAAGTAGTCCAATTAGCCCAGATACGACTTCCAATGCAGCGAAGTCGTTGATTTGAGCTGTTACTCCCGATTTCGCTGTTCGGGAACAACGTCGTGGCAGATCTCAAACAGACGAGACCGTCCGTGGACTAGGTTATCCTCATTTGTATGTGGCTTACCCCCAGCGAGTGATCGTATATGAAGTCAATTCAGAATTGACAGTCGCGCCAGATTGGACTCCGGGGCCAGAATGTCCAGTTTTCGGGTGGTCAGAAGCCGAAGATAAGTGCGTGTACTGTATTGTAGCGTCGATGCCAGCGCTCGACGATGACCTAGGCGTCCTCAAGTGTGGCGAAGATCTCGCCTTTCAGCAGTTCATTCTGCAGCTCCGCGTTGAAGCTCTCGCATTAACCGATTTACCAAGGACTGATGGGCTGGAGGTAAGCTGTACTGTTCCCACAGCCATGATCACTTGCGCTGATTTAGCCACGAATTCGGCCCCGCAGCACATTGGAACAGCAGCGCGGCGGAAATCGCCGGGTTGCGTTGCCGAGGGCGGTCGTGTGGCCGGCCGGCAAGTCTCACAGTGTTGTCGCTGAAGACACGCGAGTGATGGCGCCGCCATCAGGCCGATGGCAATGCGGGCTTGATGGACCACAGCCGCTGCCCGCATCATATGGTGCTCCAGAATGGCTTTGCCGAGCAGGATGCGCTCACCCACTAGCGGCGGTGAGAACGAAAGCTGGCGCTACACCGTGCCAAGATCGCTTCATCGAGGAAATGCCGCTCCCGATCCTGTGCATACAAACTGATTGCGGACACTAGCTGTTTGGTAGCAGACCGTTGTTGGGATCAGGTGCGTTGCGCGATTGAGGAGTATGCTTGGCGCTTCGATGGTCTGCGACGCCGAGCCCCTCGTCGAAGGAGGACGTGATGCACTCCCTTCATCCGCAAGCTCGCACCACCCCCGCCGTTCGCCAGGAGATCGCCCGCTCGAGAGAGCCCACCGGCGTACTGGCCCAACGCTTCAGCGTGAGCACCGAGACCATCCGCAAGTGGCGCAAACGCGGCGTGCAGGACTGCCAGGACCACTCCAGCCGGCCGCACAAGCTGCCCTGGAAAGCCACGGACGAGGAGCGCGCCATCGTCTGCACTCTGCGCCAGGCCACCGGCTTTCCGCTCGATGACCTCACCTTCGTGGTCAGCCTGTCAGGCGACATGTAAAACTGGACCCCTAGCGACATGAAGAACTGGACCCCTCGCTCCACCTTTTGAGAGGACGAGATGAGGTCGAAGGAATGTCAGATTTCTCCCCGGGCGGAGGTCCCGCGGGGAGAGGAGATGCGAACGCCGGATGACGTGGCGGCGATGCTGCGCTTGAAGGCTCTGGGCTGGGGCGTCAGGCGGATTGCCCGTGAACTGGGGTGCAGTCACATGACGGTGCGCCGCTATCTGGCCGAGGGCGGATACCTCGCCTATCGGCGTCCTGCCCGCCGCCGCAGCCTGACCGGGCTTGAGGACTGGCTGGCCGAGCGCTTTCACCGCCACGCCGGCAATGCCGATGTCGTGCGCCAGGAACTCCTGGCCGAGAAAGGCATCAATGTCAGCCTGCGCACGGTCGAGCGAGCCGTCGTTGGTCTGCGGCGCGAGCTACAGGCTCAGGCACGCGCCACGGTCCGCTTCGAGACCCCACCCGGGCACCAGCTGCAGATCGACTTCGGCGAGCGGCGCGTTCCGATCGGGGGCACGTCCACCAAAGTGTTCCTGTTCGTGGCGACCTTAGGCTATTCGCGCCGCCTGCACGTGCGGGCTTTCCGCAATGAGCGCCAGGAGAGCTGGTTCGAGGGCCTGGAAAGCACCTTCCGGCACTTTGGCGGGGTCACGACCGAGGTTCTGTTCGACAACGACCGCGGCCTGGTCCAGCGCCACGACGTCGAGACCCGGGAAGTGGAATTCAATGCCCGCTTGCGCGCCTTCGCCCGGCACTGGGGCTTCCGGCCCTGCGCCTGCTTTCCCTACCGGGCGCGCACCAAGGGCAAGGACGAACGCGGGGTCGGCTATGTGAAGAAGAATGCCATTGCCGGACGCGCCTTCGACAGCTTTGCGGCCCTGGAGGCCCATCTTGATCAATGGGTGCGCGAGATTGCCGACCAGCGGGTGCACGGCACCACCGGCGAGATCCCGGCCGAGCGCTTCGTCCGGCACGAGGCGGCGGCGCTCAAGCCGAGCGACGGTATCCCCTCGTTCCAGGTCCTGCGCGAGGTCACCCGCAAGGTCCACGCGGATTGCGCCATTGAGGTGGACGGCAATGCCTATTCGGTGCCCTGGCGGCTGATCGGGGCCACCGTGCGGGTGACGATCTCGGAGCGGACTCTGCGCATCTGCCATGCCGGCCGAGAGGTGGCGGTCCATGCCCGGCAGATGGGCCGCTGCCAACGCCAGGTCGATCCGGCGCACTTTGAAGGCGTGGCCGGCTTCGGCGGCAAGGTAGTCCGCACCGAGCCTGCGGCGGCCCTGCTGCGGCCGCTGGCCGAGTACGAGGCGGTGGTCGGGGGAGGCTTCTGATGGAGATCTCCCACGATCATCTGGTGGCGATGCTCACCCGCCTCAAGCTGACGGCGATCCGCGACCAACTCGACAGCCTGGTGGATGAGGCTGCGCGGCGGGAGCTGACGATCCGGGAGGCGCTGGGGTTGTTCTGCGAACGGGAGATCGCGCGCAAGGATGAGCGGCGGATCGAGATGAGCGTTGGCCTGGCACGCTTTCCCTACGTTCGCGATCTGGCCGGCTTCGACTTCGCGGCCCAACCCTCGATCGATAAGGGCCAGATCCGGGAACTGGCGACCGGCCGGTTCATCGCGAATGGTGAGGCGGTGTTGTTCCTGGGACCGCCCGGGGTCGGTAAGACGCATCTGGCAGTGGCGCTCGGTCGAGAAGCGATTGTGGCCGGCTACACGGTGCTGTTCGTGCCGGCCCCCGCCCTGGTGGCGCAACTGGCCAAGGCGCATGGCGAGGGGCGGCTTGAGGAGCGGCTGACGCATTACAGCAAGCCGAAGCTGCTGATTGTCGATGAACTCGGGTACCTGCCGTTCGAACCGGATGCAGCGCATCTGTTCTTCCAGCTCGTCTCCCGGCGCTATGAGCGCGGAGCGATGCTGGTGACCTCCAATCGTGCCGTGGGCGAATGGGGATCGGTTTTGGGGGATCCCGTGGTCGCGACGGCGATCTTGGATCGCCTGCTTCATCATAGCCACGTGATCACCATTCGGGGCGACAGCTATCGCCTGCGGGAGAAGCGCCGGAGCGGTCTGCTGAAGGCCGCGGTGGCATCCGGCCAGAGTGGTTCAGCCTGATGCGGAGGGTCCAGTTTTAGCTGTCGCCAAGGGTCCAATTCCGAATGTCGCTTGATACCACCGGAAGACCTTGCTGGCCCTGGTGGAGAGCGGCCCCATTCCGGGGGCGCATGGGGTGGTCCGCTGGCGTCTGGCCGACCTGATGCAGTGGCTCTGGGACGAGGACCGGATCAGGATCTCCAACTAGACGTTCAGTCGTGACCTGCGGGTGCTCAACTTCTGCAAGCTCTCGGCCCGGCCGCGCCATCATGACAAGAGCGAAGCGGCCGTGGCTGCTTTTAAAATCTATGGACCGGCCGTGCGTTGCAAGAGGGCTGTGGCAGATGGGGTAGAGACGGTTCGCATCAATCTATCCGGCCTCAGTAGGGAGCTCCTGCTCCGGGCCAATATGGGAATCCGCGCGCACCGAGCCTGCTTAGACTTCACGCCTCACCAAGGCCGTTTATTAAGCTAAGCTTGCGGTGCGCCGGGCAACCGTTCATCCATCCTGTCACATCCTTCTCGCGAGCCTCGGGGAGCCGGTGGTTAAACTGTCTGCGTCGCAATCTGCTCAGGCTGCGCGGGCGGCGAACTCCGCCTCGTAGCCGCACTCGCGATACAGCACACCCCATGCGATCTGGGCGAGCTTGTTGGCCAAAGCCGCCGCGAGCACGCTCCGGTGCAGCCGAGGGGCCGCGGTCAACAGCCAGCGGCCGAAGCGGTGTCCCTGCCAATGGTGCGGGCGCTGCAGGAGAACTTGCGCGCCCACAAACAGCGTGCGCAAGTAGCGGTTGCCGCACTTGGACAAGCCGCCCAGGATGATGCGGTCACCGGTGGAGATCTGCTTGGGCACCAAGCCTAGCTAGGCGGCAAAATCACGACCTTTGGCGAACGCGGCTCCGGTGCCAATCGCCGCCACCATGGCACTGGCGGTGATCACACCGACGCCTGGGATGCCCATCAGCCGTCGACAGCCCGCATCCTCCCGGGCCAGAGCCGTGATGTCCCGGGTCAGGGTCTCGATGCGCTCATCGAGCCAGCGCCAATCCCCGGCGAGATCCTCAATGAGGTGGATCATGCGCGGCGAGAGCACGTCCGTGCGGTGGGCCAGAACGGCCGGAAGCGCCTCGCGCAAGCCGCTTGGCCCCTTTCGGACCGGAATGCCGCACTCGAGCAGGAAGCCACGGATCTGGTTGATCACTGCCGTGCGCTGCCCGACTAATGATCTTCACGAAAGGCCTGCAATAGAGAGGCCTGCATGCCGAAAGAAGCTGACAATCATCTCGGGTTGACCTTGCAAGCGGCAGAATTCAGGTCGGGCCAGACGGTGCAGATCAGCGACTGACCTGGGCAGAGCGTTCGCCATGGCGCCTTTGACGAGGGCCTTGCATGGCTCCTCCGGGTGGAGCTCTGGCGCATAGGCTGGCAGGTAAGCCACCGCGTAGTCCTGCGGGTGGGCCGCGATGAAGCCGCTGGTGGCTCGGGAGCGGTGGGCATTCAGCCGATCCCACACCACCCGCAGCGGTGGATCG
>JAFAAP010000208.1 GCA_023426505.1 Pseudomonadota bacterium | reverse complement strand
CCGCTCTTTCACGGCCGGTTGACGCTGCGAACCCCCGCCCGGCGGGGAGGGGACGAAGGTCGTCAGCCCTTCAGGGGCAGGAACACCTCGGTGAGAAGCTCAGACGGCGGCACGGTCCGGGCGTCGTTGATGTAGTGCTCGAAGCAGGGCCGGTCGGCCGGCTCCTCGCCGCTCGCCGGAAGCCATTCGCCGTAAAGCTGGCGATAGGCGCGCTCCAGCTCCGCATAGGGGCCTTTGTGAAGAATGCTCGCCACACGCAGCGGCGGAATCTCCCGACGAACCATGCCGTTGCCGAGCGGCATGTCCGGATCGACCTCGATCGCCGCTTCCGAACGAAGCTCGGCCGTCGGAACGCTCGCCGGATCGTCATAGTAGATGCCGATCCAGCGGCGCGGCGTCTCCAGCAGGCCACGGCCGGCCGCCCAGGCGGCAAGCTCGTCGAAGCGGCGGCCGATGGCCTGGTAGTCGCCGCGGTGCTCCAGGGCCGCCACATGGGCGCCCGGGAAGGTCTTGATGGTCACGGGGTTCATGGAATCGTCTCCGTTCAGAGGCACGTGGAACGGAGTGAGCCTGGCCCTGTAGGCGGCGGGCGGATGGCCGTGATCGGCCCCGAAGGCCCTCGTGAACGCCTCGACCGAGCCGTAGCCGGCCCGGCGGGCGATGCGCTCGATCGGCCTTTCCGACCGGGCGAGTTCGTTCGCAGCCCGGTGGAGGCGCAGACGCCGGATGGTCTCGCTCGCCGTCTCGCCTGCAATTCCCCGGTAGATCCGGTGGAAATGGCAGGGCGAGAAGCAGGCGATCTCCGCCAGCCGGTCGAGGGAGAGGTCGTCGTCCAGGTGGTCGGCGATGTAGGCCATCACCCGGGCCACCCGGCGGCCGTAGTCAATCCGCGTCGTCGTCTTGGTCTTTGGCATGGATCACTCCGTAGCCAGACCCTAGGACGAGCGGATTGATCGGTTTTGCGAAGTTACTGGCCGATGAGCATCGCCGCGACGGCGCGGTCGATGGAGAGGTAAAACACCACGAAGGAGACGGCGCCCGCGATGGCGAATTCCACCGTCTGGTTCCGGAGCATCCGGAGCTGGCGCAGGGTGGCGTGCCCGAAGATCGTCAGGAGCCAGGCGGCCGTGAGGACGACCGGGAAGATGAACAGGAACGACCAAGTGCTCTCGACCTGACCCGCATAGGACGGGTCGATCAGCGGACGGATGTTGCGCACCCAGGGAGCGTAGATCGAGGCGTAGAGCGAGGTCAGCCACGAAAGGCCGACGGCGACGCCGAGATGGAAGGTGAAAAGGGAATGCAGGCGGTTGAACTCGCCGGACTCGTCGTCGAACGTCATCGGAAGAACCCCCAAAATCAAAGAATCATCGTCAGTTTTTATGGTTACTGATCGGTTAACGTGATTTGGGGGCCGGGGGCAATGGCCGGTTTGTCGCAGAAATGAAATATTGTTCTTGACGCCGCGAATCTGGGGACAATCCGGCGGGGAGGGCCCCGCCGGCCGGAATCGTCAGGTGTGGCGCCTGGCCTTCTCCTCCTCGATCAGCTTCACGAAGCGGTCGAAGAGGTAGTGGCTGTCCTGCGGACCGGGCGAGGCCTCCGGATGGTACTGGACCGAGAAGGCCGGGCGGTCGGTGAGCGCGATGCCGCAGTTCGAGCCGTCGAACAGGGAGACGTGGGTCTCCACCGCATTCGCCGGCAGGGTCTCGGGATCGACCGCGAAGCCGTGGTTCATGGACGTGATCTCGACCTTGCCGGTCGTCTTGTCCTTGACCGGATGGTTCGCGCCGTGGTGGCCCTGGTGCATCTTCCGGGTCCTGCCGCCCACCGCCAGGCTCAGCATCTGGTGGCCAAGGCAGATGCCGAAGGTCGGGATCTTCTCGTCCAGCACCTTGCGGATGACCGGAACCGCGTATTCGCCGGTGGCCGCCGGGTCGCCGGGGCCGTTCGACAGGAACACGCCGTCGGGCTTGAGGGCCAGGATGTCTTCCGCCGAGGCGGTGGCCGGGACCACCGTCACCTTGCAGCCGGCGCGGGCCAGCAGGCGCAGGATGTTGCGCTTCACGCCGTAGTCGATGGCGACGACGTGGTACTTGGCATCCGCCTGCTTCTCGAAGCCCTGGCCGAGCTTCCAGGTGCCTTCCTCCCAGTCGAAGCGCTGGGAGCTCGTCACCATCGGCACGAGGTCGAGCCCGTCCATGGAGGGCAGGGCGGCGGCGCGGGTCTTGAGCGCCTCGAGGTCGAACATTCCGTTCGGGTCGTGGGCGATGACCGCGTTGGGCATGCCCTTCTCGCGGATGAGGGCGGTGAGCGCCCTCGTGTCCACGCCGGTGAGGCCGACGATGCCGCGGCTCTTGAGCCAGGCGTCGAGGTGGCGGGAGGCGCGCCAGTTGGACGGGTCCGTCACGGAAGCCGCCAGGATCGCGCCACGCACCCCGGAGGACGAGGCGGCGTTGACGCTCTCAATGTCCTCGTCGTTGGCGCCCACGTTGCCGATATGCGGGAACGTGAAGGTGATGATCTGCCCGGCATAGGACGGGTCGGTCAGGATCTCCTGATACCCGGTCATCGCCGTGTTGAAGCAGACCTCGCCCGTGGCCTCGCCGACGGCGCCGATGCCGAAGCCTTCCAGCACCGTGCCGTCCTGGAGCACGAGAACGGCGGTTGCGCGCGGCTCTTCCCAGCCACCCGCGGTGTCTTTGTCTTGCAGCATCGTCATGATCTCTTGTAAGTCCGGGGCCAACAGGCCGTGCTTAAGCAGGCCACGCCGGGCCGCCTTTGAACTATCCCCGTGACTTAAGGGGCCGTTCGCGTTCCGTCAACGCTTAAGGACTTTAAAACACAAGGAGATAAAGATGCTGCGCGAACGTTTCACCGCCGACATGAAGGAGGCCATGAAGGCCGGCGACAAGAGCCGCCTCGGCGCCGTCCGCCTGATCCAGGCTGCCCTGAAGGACAAGGACATCGAGGCCCGCGGCGCCGGCAAGGAGCCGCTCTCCGACGAGGAGATCCTGGCCCTCCTGCAGAAGATGGTGAAACAGCGCCAGGAATCGATCGCCATGTACGAGCAGGGCGGCCGCACCGAGCTGGCGCAGCAGGAGAAGGACGAGGTCGCGGTCATCACCTCCTACCTGCCGCAGCAGATGGACGAGGCCGAGACCAGGGCCGCTATTCAAGCCGCTATCGCCGAGACCGGCGCCGCCTCCATGAAGGACATGGGCAAGGTCGTCGGGGCGCTGCGCGCCAAATATGCCGGCCGCATGGACTTCGCCAAGGTCAGCGGGCTGGTGTAGGAGATGCTGCCGAAGGGGTGAGACTTCGCGCAAAGCGTGCCGTGCGAACTCTCCTCCCCACGGATCTCGGGCCTGCCCGAGATCCGTATCTGCTTGCGCAAGGCGGGAACACTCGACTTGCGGTGCGGGGAGGAGTTGGAGGTGGGGGTGGTGCGACCGGGTGAGAGCTTCGTCCAGCGAAGTGTTGTTCTGCCGAGCCTTCGATCTTCAAGCGCAGCACTCCGAGTTTACGACCCCCACCCTTGGTCCCTCCCCGCAAGGGGGAGGGAAAACGCGCCTCGTCCTGAAAGGGCGCAACCCCTCTCCCGGACCTGACGGTCCGACCTCTCCCACCGGGAGAGGTGGTGTCGTGTGCGCTTTGCTAAGCCCCCGCGCCCCATGCTAAGCC
>JAFAAP010000151.1 GCA_023426505.1 Pseudomonadota bacterium | reverse complement strand
GGTCAGCTCAACCTGGTAGCCGGGGAACGGCGCGGTCGAGAAGATCAGCCGGAAGCCGTTCGGGGCGTTCGGGATGTTCCTCACCGCATCGTCGATCATCTGCGGGATGCCGGACACGAAGGGCTCGCGCACGAGCCCCACGGCCGGGTCGTCGAACACCCAGGTGCCGTGCGAGCGGTAGGGCTGGATGACCAGAAGGGCGTTGGCGGGAGGGGTGGAGACGTCCATGGCGACACCGATCGGAGGAAACGATCCTCTGATCTGGGTTGCCGTCCGGGCTCACGCCACGGGTCGCGTCACTCCGCCGCCATCGCCCTGTAGCGGGCCGGATCGTAGTTGAGGACCGGCGAGAGCCAGCGCTCCACCTCCGGGATGCTCATGCCCTTGCGCGCCGCGTAGTCTTCGACCTGGTCGCGCTCGACCTTGGCGACGCCGAAGTAATAGGCCTCCGGATGCGACAGGTAGAGGCCCGACACGGACGAGCCCGGCCACATGGCGTAGGATTCGGTGAGCGCCACGCCGATCCGGCGCTCCGCCCCGAGCAGGTCGAACAGGGTCGCCTTCTCGGTATGGTCGGGCTGGGCCGGATAGCCCGGCGCCGGACGGATACCCTGATACTCCTCGCGGATCAGGTCCTCATTGGAGCAGGCTTCGTCCGGGGCATAGGCCCAGAACTCCGTGCGCACGCGCTGGTGCATGCGCTCGGCGAAGGCTTCCGCGAGGCGGTCGGCGAGCGCCTTCACGAGGATCGACTGGTAGTCGTCGTTCGCGCGCTCGAAGCGCTCCGCGATGCGGACCTCCTCGATGCCGGACGTCACGACGAAGCCGCCCACGTAGTCGGCCTTGCCGCTCTCGACCGGCGCTACGAAATCCGACAGGCACAGGTTCGGCTTGCCGTCGCGCTTGGTGAGCTGCTGGCGCAGGCCATGGAAGGTGGCGAGCGTCTCCGAGCGGCTCTCGCCCGTGAAGAGGCGGATGTCATCGCCGACCGTGTTGGCGGGCCAGAAGCCGATCACGGCCTTCGGGTTGAACCAGCGCTCGTCCACGAGGCGCTTGAGCATGGCCTGCGCGTCCTCGAAGAGCTGGCGCGCGGCCTCGCCCTGCTCCGCATCCTCCAGGATCGCCGGGTAGCGTCCCTTGAGCTCCCAGGTCTGGAAGAACGGCGTCCAGTCGATATACGGCACGAGTTCCGCCACGTCGTAGCTGCGGAACACCCGCGCGCCCGTGAAGGTGGGCTTCGGCGGCTGGTAGGACGACCAGTCGAACTTTGGCGCGTTGGCGCGAGCCTTCTCGATCGGCAGCCGCTGCTTGTCGGCCTCGGAGCGGGCATGGGCGTCCGCCACCTTGCGGTACTCGGCCTGGATCGTCTCGACGTAAGAGCCCTTCATCTCAGGCGAGATGAGCGAGGACACCACGCCGACCGCGCGGCTCGCGTCGGTCACGTAGACCGCCTGGCCCTTGCTGTAGTTCGGGTGGATCTTCACGGCCGTGTGCACGCGGCTCGTGGTGGCGCCGCCGATGAGCAGGGGGATGTCGAAGCCCTCGCGCTCCATCTCGCTCGCCACGTTGACCATTTCGTCGAGCGAGGGCGTGATGAGCCCTGACAGCCCGATGATGTCGACATTCTCCTTGCGGGCGGTCTCCAGGATCCTCTGCGCCGGCACCATCACGCCGAGATCGATGACCTCGTAGTTGTTGCAGGCCAGCACCACGCCGACGATGTTCTTGCCGATATCGTGCACATCGCCCTTCACGGTGGCCATCAGCACCTTGCCGGCCGCGGAGCGCGCGGCAGCCCCGGAGGCCTCCTTCTCGGCCTCCATGAACGGCATGAGATAGGCCACCGCCTGCTTCATCACGCGGGCCGACTTGACCACCTGCGGCAGGAACATCTTGCCGGCCCCGAAGAGGTCGCCGACCACGTTCATGCCGGCCATGAGCGGGCCTTCGATCACGTGCAGCGGACGCTCTGCGGCTTGTCGCGCTTCTTCCGTGTCCTGCTCGATGAACTCGGTGATGCCGTTGACGAGCGCGTGCTCGAGGCGCTTCTGAACCGGCCAGGAGCGCCACTCCAAGTCGGCGGCTTTCACCGCCCCTGCGCCGTCGCCCTTGAAGCGGGGCGCCGCCTCCAGAAGGCGCTCGGTCGCGTCGGGGCGGCGGTTCAGCACCACGTCCTCGCAGAGCTCGCGCAGCTCCGGATCGATCTCGTCGTAGACCGCGAGCTGGCCCGCGTTCACGATGCCCATATCCATCCCGACCTTGATGGCGTGGAACAGGAACACCGAGTGCATGGCCTCGCGCACCGGCTCGTTGCCGCGGAACGAGAACGAGAGGTTCGACACGCCGCCCGAGATGTGGGCGTGCGGCAGCGTCTCGCGGATGATGCGCGTTGCCTCGATGAAGGCGACGCCGTAGCCGTTGTGCTCCTCGATGCCGGTCGCGACCGCGAAGACGTTGGGATCGAAGATAATGTCCTCGGGCGGGAAGCCGACCTCTTCGGTGAGGATCTTGTACGCGCGGGTGCAGATCTCGACCTTGCGCTCCAGCGTGTCTGCCTGGCCCTGCTCGTCGAACGCCATGACGACGACCGCGGCGCCGTAGGAGCGGCAGATCCGCGCCTGCTGGATGAAGGCCTCGATGCCCTCCTTCATGGAGATCGAGTTGACGATCGCCTTGCCCTGGATGCACTTCAGGCCGGCCTCGATCACGTGGAACTTCGACGAGTCGACCATGACCGGCACGCGGGCGATGTCCGGCTCGCCGGCCACGAGGTTGAGGAACTCGACCATGGCCTTCTCGGAATCGAGCAGGCCCTCGTCCATGTTCACGTCGATGATCTGCGCGCCGTTCGCCACCTGGTCGCGCGCCACGTCGAGGGCGGCCGCGTAATCGCCGTTGGTGACCAGCTTGCGGAACTTGGCCGAGCCGGTGACGTTCGTGCGCTCGCCCACGTTCACGAAGGGGATGTGCGGCGTCAGCACGAAGGGCTCGAGGCCCGAGAGGCGCATCAGCGGCTTCGCCTCCGGCACCTGGCGTGGCGCCTTGCCGGCGACCGCCTCGGCGATGGCGCGGATATGGGCCGGCGTCGTGCCGCAGCAGCCGCCGACCACGTTGACGAGGCCCGCATCGGCGAACTCCGCCAGCATCCGGGCCGTGGCCTCCGGGCGCTCGTCGTAGAGGCCGAACTCGTTCGGCAGGCCCGCATTCGGATAGGCGCAGACCAGGGTGTCGGCGACCTTGCCGATCTCCTGGATGTGCGAGCGCATCTCGCGGGCGCCCAGCGCGCAGTTGAGGCCGATGGAGAACGGCTCCGCGTGGCGCACCGAATGCCAGAAGGCGGTCGGCGTCTGACCGGACAGGGTGCGGCCGGACAGGTCCGTGATCGTGCCCGAGATCATGATCGGCAGCGTCACGCCCCGCTCGGCGAAGACCTGCTGCGTGGCGACGATCGCCGCCTTGGCGTTGAGGGTGTCGAAGATCGTCTCGATGAGGATGATCTCCGACCCGCCGTCGATAAGCCCCCTCACCTGCTCGGCATAAGAATCGCGAACCTGGTCGAACGTCACCGCGCGATAGCCCGGGTTGTTCACGTCCGGCGAGATCGAGAGGGTGCGGTTCGTCGGGCCGACGGCGCCGGCTACGAAACGACGGTGGCCGTCCTCGGCTTGCGCGATGCGGGCGGCCTCACGGGCGAGCCGCGAGCCTTCGTAGTTCAACTCGTAGACGATCTCCTCCATGCCGTAATCGGCCTGGGCGATGGAGGTGCCCGAGAATGTATTCGTCTCGACGATGTCGGCGCCGGCGCGGAAATAGGCGAGGTGAACGTCGCGCACCGCATCGGGCTGCGTGAGGATGAGGAGGTCGTTGTTGCCCCGGACGTCCTGCTTCCAGTCCTTGAAGCGCTCTGCCCTGAAATCCTCCTCCGAGAACCTGTAGCTCTGCAACTCGGTGCCCATGGCGCCGTCCAGCACGAGGATGCGCTTCGCGGCGGCTTCGCGAAGCGCCTTCAGGACATCGGCACCATCGGCGGGAGTAGGAGTGAGAGTCGTCATGTTCTTTTCTTTCGCCGAGGCAACGCGGCCGGGCATGAGGAGGAGGCTTTAGGCGGCGGCCCTGACGGATTGATCGCGCAATCCGAGCAGGTGGCAGATCGCATAGACCAGGTCTGCGCGGTTCATGGTGTAGAAGTGGAATTCGCTGACCCCGCGATCCACGAGGTCGATCACCTGCTCGGCCGCGACGGCGGCGGCGATGAGCTTGCGGGTGTCCACGTCGTTGTCCAGGCCCTCGAAGCGAGCGGCAAGCCAGGACGGGATGCTCGCGCCTGTCTTGGCCGCGAAGTTCGCCGTCTGCTTGAAGTTCTGCACCGGCACGATGCCGGGCACGATCGGGATGTCGATGCCGCGCGCGCGGACCCGGTCGAGGTAGCGGAAATAGTGGTCGTTGTCGAAGAAGAACTGGGTGATGGCGCGGTCGGCGCCGCAATCGACCTTCTCCTTCAGCACGTCGATATCGGCCTCGAGCGAGGACGCTTCCGGGTGCTTCTCCGGGTAGGCCGACACGGACACCTCGAAATCGCCGATGGCCTTGATGCCGGCGACGAGATCGCAGGTCTTTTCATAGCCGCCCGGATGCGGCGCATAGGCCGTGCCGAGGCCGCCCACCGGATCGCCGCGCAGCGCCACCACGTGCCGGACGCCCGCATCCCAGTACGAGCGCACCACGTCGTCGACCTCTGGCCTGGTGGCGGCCACGCAGGTGAGATGGGCGGCGGGCTTGAGGTGAGTTTCGCGCACGAGGCGCGCGACCGTCGCGTGGGTGCGCTCGCGGGTGGAACCGCCGGCGCCGTACGTCACCGAGACGAATTGCGGATTGAGAGGGGCCAGGCGCTCGATGGAGGACCAGAGCGTCGTCTCCATATCGGGCGTCTTCGGCGGAAAGAACTCGAACGACACGCGGATCGAGCAGGAATCCTGACGGCTGGGGCGAAGGGCGAGCGGCGACATCAGGCGACCTCTTTGTTGGATTCGATCAGAGGCCAATCCGTCGCCACCCGGCGATCCTGGCCCAGCCACAGGGAGACGACGAGCTGCTCGTCCGAGTTCTTCTGCGGAGCAAGCTGGCGCGTGAGCGTGCAGTCGAGCCCCGCCTCGTCGAGCCAGGCCGCGACCTGCTCGGGTGCGAAGCCGAGGCGGCGATGAGCCTGGGCCTCGCGCAGGAATTCGAGGTTGTGGGGCGCGAAATCGACCACCAGCATGCGGCCGCCCGGAGACACGAGGCGGGCCGCCTCGCGGATCGCTCGGGCCGGATCGTCGAGGTAGTGCAGCACCTGATGGATGACCACGAGGTCGAAGCTGTTGCGCGGGAACGGCGGCGCGTAGATGTCGCCCTGCCTCAGCTCGATGCGCGATAGGCCCGCCTTTTCCAGATTGGCGCGCGCCACCGACAGCATGGCGTGGCTCGCGTCCAGCCCGACCGTGCGGGCGGCCCGCGGCGCGAGAAGCTGGAGCATCTTGCCCGTGCCGGTGCCGAGATCGACAAGGTTGCGGATCGGCTTCGGGCCGAGCGCATCGAGCACGGCCGCCTCGACGACGGTTTCAGGCGCATGAAGCGAACGGATGCGGTCCCAGTCGGGAGCAAGCCGCGAGAAGAAGGCTTGGGCGGCCTGGGCGCGCTGGGCGCGGACGGTTTCCAACCGGGTCCGGTCCTCCAGCAGTTGCGGGTCGGACCGGTCGAGGCTGTCGAGCATCGGGCGCAGGATGCGCTGGGCGGTGCCGCGGTCGGTCAGGCGGAAGAAGGCCCAGGCCCCCTCCCTGTGCCGCTCCACGAGCCCCGCCTCCACCAGAAGCTTGAGGTGGCGGGAGATGCGGGGCTGGGACTGGCCGAGGATGTCCGTGAGGTCGGAGACGGACAGCTCGCCCTCGGTCAGGAGCGCGAGGATCCGCATGCGCGTCTCCTCGGCGGCGGCCCGGAGGATGCTCAGGGTCAGGTCCAGGGATGGGGATGCTGTCTCGGCCAAGACGAAATCTCGCTCTCACATATAAAGATATGTTTATATCTTCTGCGAGACGACGGCAAGCGAATCCTTGCCGACGTGGCTCAGCGGCGGACCTTGGCCCGCTGCGCCAGCACGACCAGAAGGAACACCCCTGCGGCCACGACCCAGGCCGAGGGCGCGACGGGATCGCTGTTCAGGACGGCGGCGAAGATCAGGGTCACGAAGGTCTGGAGCAGTTGGACCTGGCTCACATGGGCGATGCCGCCGATGGCGAGGCCCGCATTCCAGGCGAAGAAGCCGAGATACTGGCTCATCAGCGCCACGTAGAGAAAGCCGATCCAGCTCCTGGCCGGAACGGCGGCGACCGGGTCCGGCATGGTCCAGAGGGCGACCGGGATCGTGGCCGGCAGGGAGAGGACCAGGATCCAGGAGATCACCTCCCAGCCCGCATAGCCGCTGCGGACGAGCTTGCCCGACAGCACGTAGCCGAGGGCCGAGGAGAGCGCCGCCGCGAGCAGGAACAGGTCGCCCCGCCCGAGGGACCCGCCCCCTTCGTGCAGGGTGAAGCCGACCACGAGGGCGGCCCCGGCCACGGCCGCCGCCCAGAAGGCCATGCTCGGCCGCTCGCCGGCGATCAGGGCGCTGATGGCCGAGGTGGCGAGCGGCAGGATGCCGAGAACGACGCCGCCATGGGAGGCCGGCACGCTCTGCATGGCGAAGGCCGTGAAGCCGGGAAAGCCGGCCACGAGGCAGACGGCCGAGAGCAGGAACGTGCCGAGCTGTCCCCGTGTGGGCCCGGGCTTGCGCAGGAGCAGCAGCGTGGCGGCCGCCAGAAGCCCTGCGAGCGCCGCACGACCCGCCGTGATGAAGAGCGGGCTCAGGGCCTCGACAGCGAGATGCGTGAAGGGCAGCGTGCCCGCGAAGATGCACACCCCGACGAAGCCGAGGACGAGGCCGAGGGTTTCACGGGGCATGCGGGTCTACTATCGGAACGGAGGCTCATCGAAGCTGCGCAGCTTGCGCGAATGCAGCGAGGCGCGCTGGCCGCGCAGGATGTCGAGCGCCGCGAGGCCGATCATGAGGTGCTCGCCGACGGCCCGCTCGTAGAAGGCGTTGGCGGCGCCCGGCAGCTTGATCTCGCCGTGCAGCGGCTTGTCGGAGACGCAGAGCAGCGTGCCGTAGGGCACGCGCAGGCGGTAGCCTTGCGCCGCGATGGTGCCGCTTTCCATGTCGACCGCGATGGCGCGGGACAGGTTGATCTGGCGCCGCTCCTTGCTCCAGCGGAGCTCCCAGTTGCGGTCGTCGTAGGTCACCACCGTGCCGGTGCGAAGCCGCCGCTTGAGGTCGTCGCCCCGGTCGCCGGTGACCTGGGCGGCCGCCTCCTGCAGGGCCACCTGCACCTCGGCCAGAGCCGGGATCGGGATTTCCGGCGGCACGGCCCCGTCGAGGATGCGGTCGCGCCGCAGATAGCCGTGGGCCAGCACGTAGTCGCCGATGGTCTGCGACTGGCGCAGGCCGCCGCAATGCCCGACCATGAGCCAGCAATGGGGACGCATGACCGCCAGGTGGTCGGTGATGTTCTTCGCATTCGACGGGCCGACGCCGATATTGACGAGCGTCACGCCGTGTCCGTTGCGGTGGATGAGGTGGTAGGCCGGCATCTGGAAGCGATGCCACGGCGAGGACGCGATCATCTCGGTGACGGCGGTCTGGTGCAGGCCGCGCTCGATCGCGATCCCGCCCGGCAGCACGAGCCGCTCGAACTCGCTGTCCTCCTTGGCCAGCTCGCCGACCGCCCATTGCACGAACTGGTCCACATAGCGGTGGTAGTTGGTGAGCAGGATCCAGGGCTGGATCGAGCGCCAGTCGCTCCCCGTGTAATGCACGAGGCGCCGCAGGGAGTAGTCGACGCGCGCGGCGTCGAAGAGCGACAGCGGACGCGGATCGCCTTCGTGGAAGAGCCAGGTGCCGTCGGCGATCTCGTCGCCGACCTTGGCGAGCAGCGGCGTCGGAAAGTACTGCGCGAGCTCAGCCGCCGAATGGGCGCCGCGGCCCAACTCGTCGCCGCGCTCGAACACGTATGGGTAAGGGATCTCCTGATCGCTGACGCCGACCTCGATCGTCGCGCCGTAGTCGCGCACGAGATAGTTCAGCTGCTCCAGCAGATAGTTCTTAAAGAAGGCCGGCTGCGTGATCGTGGTGGCGTAGACGCCGGGGCTCTGGAATTTGGCGAAGGCGCGCTGCTTGACCGGCGGCACGGAGGTCGCCCGGTAGACGAGCCGCAGCTCGGGGTAGCGGAAGCGGGCTCGCTCGCCCGAAGTCGGCGCGGTGCGCGTGGAGAAGAAATGCTCCAGCGCCTCCCGCTGCGCCTCGATAGCCCCATCGTAGAGATGGATCAGCGCCTCGACGGCTTCTTCGGGAGTGGCAACGGTTCGAAAGGCTGGGATCTGATCGGCGGGCACGGAAACGTCTCTTCTCATGTCTCGTGCCTCAAGGGTCATACACGGTTTCCGACGGGAACCCAACCGTCTTCATCCGGTGACCAAGCGGCAGGACGCGATCCGAAGCGGAGGCGGGTGCGATCCGCCTCCACAGAACGACCGGATGCCTCGCCTCGCTCCTATTCGCAGATCTGCGTGCGGCGCACGACCACCTCGCCCCACTCGTCGACGATGCGTTCGCGGACCGTGTAGCAGGACGAGCCGCCGTAATACCCCGTGCCGTAATAGCCCGGATAGGAGGTCACCGGGTAGGCCGGATACGAATAGGCCGGATAGGAGTAGGCGGGCTGGGCCGCAAGCGCCCCGAGAGCGAGGCCGCCGATCAGGCCGGCCGCGACGGCGCCGCCATTGTTGTGACGGCGGTAATAGCCGTAGGGACGATAACCGTATCCGGCCGGGCGATAGCCGTAGCCATAGCCGCCGTAATAACCGACGCCTCGGGGACCGGCCACCATGCCGTTGCGCCATGTTCCGGTGCTGGCGCCGGCCTCCGCGGGAGCCGAGGCCAGCAGGGCGCCACCGAGCGCCAAGACGGCGAAGCCCGCGGTCAGAACTGACTTGCTGCGAACCATTTCACCCTCCAGTGGGAGCGCGCTTCGAGGTCGTCGCCTCGAAAAACCCAGGCTCCCTCAGACGTCGATGAAGGTTAGTGCGCCTCACCTGAACTAGAGCTGAAGATTCGAGAAAGCACCGCCGGGCGATCGGCAGGTCCGACAACTTAGAATTCGAGGGGCTTCCCCTGCCAGTCGAAGAATTTCCCCGTATCGCTCAAGCTGAGGCGGTCAATCAGGTCCAGAAGACCGGCGGCGCTTTCCTCGACATCGATATCGGCGCCGGAACCTCCCATCTCCGTCCGGACCCAGCCGGGATGGACGGCCACGACCGCGATCCCCTCCTCGCGGAGGTCGGTCGCCAGCCCCTGCATCACCTTGTTCACGGCAGCCTTCGAGGCGCGATACGCGATGCGGTCGGATTTCGCGTAGGAGAGCGACCCCATGCGGCTGCTGATGGTGACGATCTTGGCGGACGATGCCCGCCGGAGATGGGGCAGGAAGGCCTGAGCCACCCGCAGGGGTCCCAGCGTGTTGACCGCAACGGTGTCCAGGAAGCCGTCAAAGTCCATGTCGAGCGTCGACTGGCGCTCGGGTCCGATGATGCCCGCATTGTTGACGAGCACGTCGATCGGCTCGCTCACGGCCTTTGCGGCTTCGGCGACGGAGGCTCCGTCGCGGACGTCGAGGGAGAGTACGCGGAGTTCCCCGCTCTCCCGATAGCGCACCCATTCGGGCGGGACGCGAGACGCGTCGCGGACGGTCGCGATCACATGGTCGCCGCGGGCCAGCAGGACGCGCACGAGCTCGCGCCCGATGCCGCGTCCCGCGCCCGTGACGAGGGAAGTCCTCACGCTGCGGTTCAGCGCGAGAACTTCTTGTACTTGATCCGGTGCGGGATCGTGGAATCCGTCCCGAGGCGGCGCTTCTTGTCCTCCTCGTAGTCGGCGAAGTTGCCCTCGAACCACTCCACGTGGCTGTCGCCCTCGAAGGCGAGAATGTGGGTGGCGATGCGGTCCAGGAACCAGCGATCGTGGCTGATGATCACGGCGCAGCCGGCGTAGTCCTCCAGCGCCTCTTCAAGGGCGCGCAGGGTGTCCACGTCGAGGTCGTTGGTCGGCTCGTCGAGGAGCAGGACGTTGGAGCCCGACTTCAGGATCTTCGCGAGGTGCACGCGGTTGCGCTCACCGCCCGAAAGCACGCCGACCTTCTTCTGCTGATCCCCACCCTTGAAGTTGAAGGCGGAGCAATAGGCGCGGGCGTTGATCTCGCGCTTGCCGAGATAGAGCACCTCGTTGCCGCCGGAGATCTCCTCGTAGAGGGTCTTGTTGGCATCGAGCGAGTCGCGGCTCTGGTCGACATAGCCGAGCTTCACGCTCTCGCCGATCTGGATCGAGCCCTCGTCCGGCTGCTCCTGCCCCGTGATCATGCGGAACAGGGTGGTCTTACCGGCGCCGTTCGGGCCGATCACGCCGACGATACCGCCCGGCGGCAGCTTGAACGACAGGCCGTCGATCAGCAGCTTGTCGCCGAACGCCTTCTTGAGGTTGTCGAACTCGATGACGTTGTTGCCGAGCCGCTCGGCGATCGGGATGATGATCTGGGCGGTCGTCGGACCCTTCTCGGCGGCCTTGGCGACGAGATCCTCGTAGCGCTGGATACGGGCCTTGGACTTGGCTTGGCGGGCCTTCGGCGAAGCGGAGACCCATTCGCGCTCGCGCTCGATGGTGCGCTGGCGCGCCTCCTCCTCACGGCCTTCCTGCGCGAGGCGCTTCTGCTTCTGCTCGAGCCAGGACGAGTAGTTGCCCTCGTAGGGAATGCCGCGGCCGCGGTCGAGCTCGAGGATCCAGCCCGTCACGTTGTCGAGGAAGTAGCGGTCGTGGGTGACGATCAGGATCGCGCCCGGATAGGTGCGCAGGTGCCCTTCGAGCCAGGCGGTCGTCTCGGCGTCCAGATGGTTGGTCGGCTCGTCGAGGAGGAGCAGCTCCGGCTGCTCCAGGAGCAGCTTGCAGAGCGCCACGCGGCGGCGCTCGCCGCCCGAGAGGCTGTCGACCGCCCAGTCGTCCGGCGGGCAGCGCAGGGCGTCCATGGCCTGGTCGACCTGGGAATCGAGGTCCCACAGGCCCTTGGCCTCGATCTCGTCCTGGAGGCGGGTCATCTCGTCCGCCGTCTCCTCGGAGTAGTTCATGGCGAGCTCGTTGTAGCGGTCGAGGATCGCCTTCTTGGCGGCCACGCCCTCCATGACGTTCTCGCGGACGGTCTTCGTCGGGTCGAGTTGCGGCTCCTGCGGCAGGTAGCCGACCCGGGCGCCCTCGGCCACCCAGCCCTCGCCGTTCCAGTCCTTGTCGATGCCGGCCATGATCCGGAGCAGTGTCGACTTACCGGCGCCGTTCACGCCGAGCACGCCGATCTTGGCGTCCGGGTAGAAGGACAGGTGGATGTTGTCCAGGACCTTCTTCCCGTTGGGGTAGGTCTTGGTGAGACCACGCATGTGGTAGATGAACTGACGGGACACGGCGAAAACCCTGCTGAATGACTGAGCGCAATGAATGGATTGCGCGTCAGTTAGCAGGGGGAGCCCGGACCGGCAAGGGTTTGGCGGTGCCGGGGTCAGAGACCGAAGGGATAGGTCTCCGGCATGCCCTTCCCGTGGGCATGGCTCAGCGGCGTGACGGCCCTGGTCTCGTCGAACCACACGAAGGCGTCGAACTGCTCGGCCATGACGGCCTCGAAATAATGGCTGTAGAGCTCGGTCTCCGGACGGTAGACCACCCCGATCGCCCGCTCCAAACGGGGCCGCGAGAGAGCGTCCTTCAGGTCCCGCTGCCCGTTCTGGCGCCAGTCGGTCAGGAAGCAGCCGAGCCCGGCGTCGCGGAAGATCCGCTCGTGGCTGTCGGGCCGGACCGGCCGGACGTCCTTGATCTCCATGGGCTCGTCCCAGTCGCTCGCCGCCGCCACGGTTCCGCGGTCGGTCCCGAACCCGATCAGGACGGCCTCGTCGCGATAGGCGGTGCGGCACAGCTCGCCGATGTTGAACTCCCCCTGCCAGCCCATGGCCGTGGCGGACGCATTGCCGATATGGGAGTTGTGCGCCCAGACGACGGCCTTGGCGTCCTCGCGCCGGGCCAGCAGGCTCTGGAGCGTATCGAACATGTGCCGGTCGCGCAGGTTCCAGGACTCGGTCGCGCCCTCATACATGATCCGGTAGTAATGCGCCGCCGCATGGACGATCTTGGCGTTCTGGACCGCGTCGAAGAAGGCTTCGCCTCCGCCATGGGCCTTCAGGTATTCGAGCCGGTTTTCGAGAATGTCCTGGAGCTGCGTGAGCAGGGCCTCGTCGCAGGGGCGCTTGCGGCCGGCCATGACCGCGCGGCCATACTGGGCCGGATCGGACTGCCAGGGGCTCAGGCAGCCGTAGCGCCCCCTCGCCTCTCCGGCGGCCTCCGGATCGACCTTGTCGAGATAATCGAGCACCCCGCGGATGGAGGAGTTCAGGCTGTAGACGTCGAGCCCGCGGAACTCGGCCCGGCGGTCCTCCGGCCGGTCCTTGTTGAAGTCCCGCATCCAGTTGACGAAGTCCGCCACCTCCTCGTTGCGCCACATCCAGGTGGGGAACCGCTCGAAGGCGACGTCGTCCCCGTCGGGGAC
>JAFAAP010000112.1 GCA_023426505.1 Pseudomonadota bacterium | reverse complement strand
CCGGCGTGGTGAAGCTGCCCGAGGGCACCGAGATGGTGATGCCGGGCGACAACATCACGATGGAAGTGGAGCTGATCGCGCCGATCGCCATGGAGGAGAAGCTGCGCTTCGCCATCCGTGAGGGCGGCCGCACCGTCGGCGCCGGCGTCGTCGCCAGCGTGATGGATTAATTTTAAGAGGATCAAAGGAGCGGGCCGGTCCAAGGGCCGGTCTTCTCCCTTGCTGAGGTCAACCCATGAACGGTCAGAATATCCGCATTCGCCTTAAGGCGTTCGACCACCGGATCCTCGACGCGTCGACACGTGAGATCGTGTCGACCGCGAAGCGGACCGGCGCCCAGGTTCGCGGGCCCATCCCGCTGCCGACGCGCATCGAGCGCTTTACGGTTCTTCGCTCGCCTCACATCGACAAGAAGTCGCGTGAGCAGTTCGAGATGCGCACTCACAAGCGCGTTCTCGATATCGTGGACCCCACCCCCCAGACCGTGGACGCGCTGATGAAGCTCGATCTCGCGGCGGGCGTGGACGTGGAGATCAAGCTCTAAGCCGTTTCGGCTTGGAGCTTACGGTAGACACGTCGAGAGGATACGCACATGCGCTCAGGCGTCATTGCACAGAAATTGGGGATGACCCGCATCTTCACGGATGCAGGGGAGCACGTCCCGGTCACGGTTCTGAAGGTCGACAACTGCCAGGTCGTCGCCCACATGACCAAGGAAAAGAACGGCTACACCGCGCTGCAGGTCGGCGTCGGCAAAGCCAAGGTCAAGAACGTCTCGAAGGCTGAGCGCGGTCGTTTCGCCGTCGCCCAGGTCGAGCCGAAGCGGAAGCTCGCCGAGTTCCGCGTCTCCGAGGATGCTGTCATCCCGGTGGGCGCCGAGATCACGGCCGACCACTTCATTGCCGGTCAGTTCGTCGATGTCACTGGCATCACGACCGGTAAGGGCTTCGCCGGCGGTATGAAGCGCTGGAACTTCGGCGGTCTTCGCGCCTCGCACGGCGTGTCGATCTCCCACCGCTCGATCGGTTCGACCGGTGGTCGCCAGGATCCGGGCAAGACGTTCAAGAACAAGAAGATGCCGGGTCACCTCGGTGTCGAGCGCGTCACGACGCAGAACCTGCGCGTGGTGTCGACCGACGTCGAGCGCGGTCTGATCCTCGTCGAAGGCGCCGTTCCGGGCGTTGCCGGCGGTTGGATCTTCGTCCGCGACGCGGTGAAGCGCAAGCTGCCTAAGGATGTGCCGATGCCCGGCTCCTTCCGCTCGGCCGCCAACGACGCTGCACCCGCCGCTCCGGCTGCTGAAGCCCAAGAGGAGAATGCGTGATGAAGCTCGATGTCACCACGCTTGAGGGCGCCAAGGCCGGTTCCGTCGATCTGAACGAGGCGATTTTTGGCCTCGATCCGCGCGCCGACCTTCTCGCCCGCTGCGTCCGCTGGCAGCTTGCCAAGCGCCAGGCCGGTACGCACGCCGTGAAGAACCGTTCGGATATCGATCGGACGACCAAGAAGGTCTACAAGCAGAAGGGCACCGGCAGCGCCCGTCACGGCGCCGCGAGCGCTCCCCAGTTCCGGGGCGGCGGTCGTGCCTTCGGCCCGCAGGTCCGGAGCCATGCTCACGACCTGCCCAAGAAGGTCCGCGCTCTTGCTCTGAAGCATGCGCTCTCGTCCAAGGCCAAGGACGCTTCGCTCATCGTCGTCGATGACGTGCAGCTCGCCGAGCCCAAGACGAAGGCCCTCGTGGAGCGGTTCGGCAAGCTCGGGCTGGCCAACGCCCTGATCATCGGCGGCGCCGAGATCGAGGTGAACTTCCAGCGCGCTGCTCGCAACATCCCGAACATCGACGTCCTGCCGGTGCAGGGCATCAACGTCTATGACATTCTCCGTCGCGAGAAGCTCGTTCTCACGAAGGCGGCTGTCGATGCGCTGGAGGCGCGCTTCAAATGAGCCTGGACCCGCGCCACTACGATGTGATCGTGAGCCCGGTAATTACCGAGAAGGCCACGGCCCTGTCCGATCAGAACAAGGTCGTCTTCAAGGTGAAGCCGGATGCGACGAAGCCGCAGATCAAGGAAGCGGTTGAGAAGCTGTTCGATGTCAAGGTGAAGAGCGTCAACACGCTCGTCACCAAGGGCAAGGTGAAGATGTTCCGCGGCACCCGCGGCCAGCGGTCGGACGTGAAGAAGGCGGTTGTGACCCTCGAAGAGGGCCAGACCATCGACGTCACGACGGGCCTCTGATCGGACGAGAGAGTGATCCGATGGCTTTGAAGACTTTCAAACCAATCACCCCCGGCCTGCGCCAGCTGGTGATCGTCGACCGCAGCGAGCTCTACAAGGGCAAGCCGGTCAAGGCTCTGACGGAGGGCAAGAGCTCCTCCGGCGGCCGCAACAACCTGGGTCGCGTCACCGTCCGCTTCCGCGGTGGTGGTCACAAGCGCACCCTGCGCAATGTCGACTTCAAGCGCCGCTCGCGTCTGGGCGATGTCGCGACCGTGGACCGGATCGAGTACGATCCGAACCGCAGCGCCTTCATCGCGCTCATCCGCTATGCGGACGGCGAGCTGTCCTACATCCTGGCCCCGCAGCGTCTCGCGGTGGGCGATCAGGTGTCGGCCGGCGAGCAGGTCGACATCAAGCCCGGCAACGCGATGCCAATCGGCAACATGCCCGTGGGCACGATCATCCACAACGTGGAGCTCAAGATCGGCCGCGGCGGCGCCGTCGCCCGCTCGGCTGGCACCTACGCCCAGATCGTGGGTCGCGACCAGGGCTACGTCACGGTGCGCCTGAACTCCGGCGAGCAGCGTCTGGTCCATGGCCAGTGCTTCGCTACCGTCGGCGCCGTGTCGAACCCCGACCACATGAATACCTCGGTCGGTAAGGCAGGTCGCAACCGCTGGCTCGGCAAGCGTCCGCACAACCGCGGCGTGGCCATGAACCCAATCGACCACCCGCACGGTGGCGGTGAGGGCCGCACCTCCGGTGGTCGCCATCCGGTGACGCCGTGGGGCATTCCGACCAAAGGCAAGAAAACCCGTTCGAACAAGCGGACCGACAAGTTCATCGTGTCGAGCCGCCACGCACGGAAGAAGTAAGGACAGAGGCACGTCATGGCACGTTCGCTTTGGAAGGGTCCGTTCGTCGACGGTTACCTCCTCAAGAAGGCCGAGGCTGCCCGTGGTGCGGGCCGCTCCGAGGTCATCAAGATCTGGAGCCGCCGCTCCACGATCCTCCCGCAGTTCGTGGGCCTCACTTTCGGGGTCTACAACGGTCAGAAGCACATCCCCGTCTACGTGAGCGAGGAGATGGTGGGTCACAAGTTCGGCGAGTTCTCGCCGACCCGGACCTTCCACGGTCACGCAGCGGACAAGAAGGCGAGGAGGAAGTAAGATGGGTAAGGCCGCGACTCCTCGCGCACTGAGCGATCAAGAGGCTCAAGCCGTCGCTCGCATGCTGCGCGTCAGCCCTCAGAAGCTCAATCTTGTTGCGGCCCTCATCCGCGGCAAGAAGGTTTCCACGGCACTTGCCGATCTCGAGTTCTCCCGCAAGCGGATTGCTCGTGACGTCAAGAAGTGCCTGGAGAGCGCCATCGCCAATGCCGAGAACAACCACAACCTCGATGTGGACGATCTCGTCGTCAGCCAGGCCTATGTCGGCAAGGCGCTCGTCATGAAGCGCTTCCATGCCCGGGCCCGTGGCCGGGGTGCTCGTATCATGAAGCCGTTCTCGAACCTCACGATCGTGGTTCGGGAAGTCGCCGAACAGGCGTAAAGGAGAACCAGATGGGTCAGAAAGTTAACCCGATTGGTCTTCGGCTCGGCATCAACCGGACCTGGGACTCGCGCTGGTTCGCCGGCAAGGGCGAGTACGCCAAGCTGATGCATGAGGACATGGCGATCCGCGATGCCCTCATGAAGCAGCTCAAGCAGGCCGCCGTTTCGAAGATCGTGATCGAGCGTCCGCACAAGAAGTGCCGCGTCACCATCCACTCGGGTCGCCCGGGTGTGGTGATCGGCAAGAAGGGCGCCGACATCGAAAAGCTCCGCAAGCTCGTCAACAAGATGACGAACGCGGATGTGTCGATCAACATCGTCGAAGTCCGCAAGCCGGAAGTCGATGCCACCCTGGTGGCTGATTCGATCGCCCAGCAGCTGGAGCGCCGCGTCGCGTTCCGCCGCGCCATGAAGCGTGCCGTTCAGTCGGCGATGCGCCTGGGCGCCGAGGGTATCCGGATCAACTGCTCCGGTCGTCTCGGCGGCGCCGAGATCGCCCGTCAGGAGTGGTACCGCGAGGGCCGCGTTCCGCTGCACACGCTGCGCGCGGATGTGGATTACGGCACGTCGACCGCGTTCACCACCTATGGCACCTGCGGCATCAAGGTCTGGATCTTCAAGGGCGAAATCCTTGAGCACGACCCGATGGCACAGGACAAGCGGATGAACGAAGAGGGTGGCCGTTCCGGTGGTCGCCGCGAGCAGGCGGCGTAACCGAGAGGGCAGGAGAGGTTTGCCATGTTGCAACCGAAGAAGACAAAGTTCCGTAAGCAGTTCAAGGGCCGGATCTCCGGCACCGCGAAGGGCGGCACGGACCTCAACTTCGGCCAGTTCGGCCTGAAGGCGATGGAACCCGAGCGTGTCAACGCTCGTCAGATCGAAGCGGCCCGCCGTGCGATCACCCGCGCCATGAAGCGCGCGGGTCGCGTGTGGATCCGGATCTTCCCGGACGTGCCTGTGTCGACGAAGCCGACCGAAGTGCGTATGGGTAAGGGCAAGGGCGCTCCCGAGTATTGGGCCGCCAAGGTCAAGCCCGGCCGCATCATGTTCGAGATCGACGGCGTGCCGGAGGATATCGCCCGCGAGGCGCTCCGTCTCGGCGCTGCCAAGCTCCCGATCAGGACGCGCTTCATTCAGCGCATTGCGGAGTAAGGAGGTTATCATGAAGTCCAAGCAGAGAACCTCTGACCTGAACGCGATGTCGACCGATCAGCTGTCCGACGAGCTCGTGAACCTGAAGAAGGAGCAGTTCAACCTGCGCTTCCAGCGGGCCACGGGCCAGCTCGAGAACACCGGACGCGTCCGCCAGGTCCGCAGGGACATCGCCCGCGTCAAGACGTTGCAGCGCCAGAAGGCTGCTGCGGCGAAGGCTTAAGAGGAAATCAAGATGCCAAAGCGCGTTTTGCAGGGCGTCGTTGTCAGCGACAAGCAGGACAAGACGGTCGTCGTGAAGGTGGAGCGCCGTTTCACGCATCCGGTCATGAAGAAGACCGTGCGTAAGACCAAGAACTACCACGCTCATGACGAGAACAACACGGCCAAGGTCGGCGATACGGTCTTCATCGAGGAGTCCCGCCCGCTGTCCAAACTCAAGACCTGGGTGCTCGTCAACCAAGGCTAAGGCTTAAAAACCTTAGGATTTGGGGTTGTCTGAAGAGGGCGGTTCGTGTATACGGCCGCCTTTCTCGACATTATGAAGGGCAGGGGACATCAGATCCCCGTCAGGCGTAGTCCGGGAAGGCAATCCTGCCTTGGCCCGGAAACCTGTCTGAAACAAAGGAAAGGATCAAAGCCATGATCCAGATGCAGACGAATCTTGACGTCGCCGACAATTCCGGCGCCCGTCGCGTGATGTGCATCAAGGTTCTCGGCGGTTCGAAGCGTAAGTACGCTTCTGTCGGCGATATCATCGTCGTCTCCGTAAAAGAGGCTATTCCGCGCGGTCGCGTGAAGAAGGGCGACGTCATGAAGGCGGTCGTCGTGCGCACCGCCAAGGACATCCGTCGCGCCGACGGCTCCGTCATCCGGTTCGACCGGAACGCCGCCGTTCTGATCAACAATCAGAAAGAGCCGGTCGGCACCCGTATCTTCGGGCCCGTTCCGCGCGAGCTGCGTGCCAAGAACCACATGAAGATCATTTCGCTTGCGCCGGAGGTGCTCTAATGGCCGCGAAGATCAAGAAGGGCGACAAGGTCGTCGTCCTGACCGGTCGCGACAAGGGCAAGACCGGTGAAGTCGTGCAGGTGCTCCCGAAGGAAGAGCGCGCGGTCGTCCGCGGCGTGAACCTCGTGAAGCGCCATCAGCGCCAGACGGCATCTCAGGAAGGCGGCATCATCTCCAAGGAGGCGCCGATCCACCTGTCGAACCTGGCCTGTGCGGACCCGAAGGACGGCAAGCCGACCCGGGTTGGTTTCAAAGTTCTGGACGACAGCCGCAAGGTTCGTTTCGCCAAGCGTTCGGGAGACCTGATCGATGGCTAAGGCTCAGTTGGACGGGTACACCCCGCGGCTCAAGAAGCACTACGAGGAAGTGGTGCGTCCGAAGCTGATCGAAGAGTTCGGCTACAAGAACCCCATGGAAGTTCCGGCGATCGATAAGATCGTGCTGAACATGGGCGTCGGCGAGTCCACCGCCGACTCGAAGAAGGCCTCCGTGGCCGCTGCCGATCTCGCTCTCATCGCCGGCCAGAAGCCGGTGATCACGAAGGCCCGCAAGGCGATCTCGCAGTTCAAGGTCCGCGAGGGCATGCCGATCGGTGCCAAGGTCACGCTGCGCAAGGCTCGCATGTACGAGTTCATGGATCGCCTCGTGACCGTCGCGCTCCCGCGCGTCCGCGACTTCCGGGGCCTGAACCCGAAGTCGTTCGACGGCCGCGGCAACTACGCCCTCGGCATCAAGGAGCACCTGGTGTTCCCTGAGATCAACTACGACAAGGCCGAGCAGGTGTGGGGCATGGACGTCATCATCGCCACCACGGCGAAGACGGACGAAGAGGCCCGTGCGCTCCTGCGTCACTTCAACTTCCCGTTCCGGCAGTGAGGATAGCTGTCCTCAGACGCGGACACTGGAGATAAACGAATGGCTAAGAAAAGCTCTATTGAGAAGAACAAGCTTCGTCGCAAGCTCGTGAAGCAGTATGCCGGCCGCCGCGAGCGTCTGCTGGCTGTTGCCAACGACGAGGCGAAGTCCATGGAGGAGCGCTTCGAGGCGCGCCTCAAGCTGGCCGAGCTGCCCCGCAACTCGAGCCCCACCCGCATCCGGAACCGCTGTGAGGTCACCGGCCGTCCGCGTGCGTACTACCGCAAGCTCGGCATGTCCCGCATCGCTCTGCGCGAGCTCGGTTCCAAGGGCCTGATCCCGGGCCTCGTGAAGTCCAGCTGGTAAGGGAGGGCATCTGATGGTCAATGATCCGTTGGGCGATATGCTCACCCGTATCCGCAACGCGCAGATGCGCCGTCGCGGTTCGGTTGTCACCCCCGGCTCGAAGCTTCGCGCACGCGTGCTCGAGGTTCTCAAGAGCGAGGGCTACATCCGCGATTACTCGCAGACCGAGTTCGGCAACGGCCGGACGGAGTTTTCGATCGAGCTCAAGTACTACGACGGCCAGCCGGTGATCCGCTCGATCGAGCGCGTCTCCAAGCCGGGCCGCCGCGTGTACGCTTCCGTCGACACGATGCCGCGCGTCGCTGACGGCCTCGGGATCACGATCCTCTCCACGCCGCAGGGCGTGATGGCGGATCACGAGGCTCGCGAGAAGAACGTGGGCGGCGAAGTGCTCTGCAAGGTCTTCTAAGACCTCGCAGCATCAGCACAGAACCACGGAGATTCGAGAATGTCCCGCGTAGGCAAGAAACCCGTTACGGTCCCGTCCGGTGTGACGGCCACCGTCGACGGTCAGATGGTGAAGATGAAGGGTGCGAAGGGCGAGCTGTCGTTCCTCGTTCCCGAGGAAGTGTCGGTTGCGTTCCAGGACGGCGCCGTGTCGGTGAACCCGCGCGACGAGTCCAAGACCGCCCGTGCGAAGTGGGGCATGGCCCGCGCTCAGGTCGCGAACCTGGTCGAGGGCGTGTCCAAGGGCTTCGAGAAGCGCCTTGAGATCAACGGCGTCGGCTACCGCGCCGCCGTTGCCGGCAAGGTGCTCAAGCTCTCGCTCGGCTACAGCCATGACATCGACTACGAGATTCCGGCAGGCGTGACGATCACGACGCCCAAGCCGACCGAAGTCGTCGTTGCCGGCATCGACAAGCAGAAGGTCGGTCAGACCGCCGCCGAGATCCGCGAGTATCGCGGTCCGGAGCCCTACAAGGGCAAGGGCGTCAAGTATGCCGACGAGTTCATCTTCCGCAAGGAAGGCAAGAAGAAGTAAGGACGACGTATCATGGCTGAGAAGAAAGGCGCCGAAGATCGCCGCAAGGCTCGTGTGCGCCGTGCGATCAAGAAGGCTGCGAATGGCCGGCCGCGTTTGTCGGTTTTCCGTTCGTCCAAGCAGATCTATGCCCAGGTCATCGATGACGAGCGCGGCCATACCGTCGCTTCGGCATCGACCCTCGAGAAGGATCTGAAGGGCAAGCTCAAGACCGGCGCCACCGTCGAGGCGGCAAAGGAAGTTGGGCGGCTCGTGGCTGAGCGTGCGGCTGCCGCCGGCGTGAAGCAGGTCATCTTCGACCGGTCCGGCTATCTCTTCCACGGTCGCGTGAAGGCTCTGGCCGACGCGGCTCGGGAAGGTGGTCTCGATTTCTAACGGCGGGTTTTTCGAAAACCCTTAGCGAGCGGGCCCGCCGCCCGCGCAAGTGAGAGGTCTCATGGCAAGAGAACCAAGAGAACGTGCTGATCGCGAAGAGCGCGACAGCGAATTCGTCGATCGGTTGGTGCACATCAACCGCGTCGCGAAGGTTGTGAAGGGCGGCCGGCGCTTCGGCTTCGCCGCCCTGGTGGTCGTCGGCGACCAGAAGGGTCGCGTCGGCTTCGGTCACGGCAAGGCCCGTGAGGTTCCGGAAGCGATCCGCAAGGCCACGGACGCCGCGAAGCGTTCGATGATCCGCGTGGCGCTCCGCGAGGGCCGCACGCTGCATCACGACGTGAACGGCCGTCATGGCGCCGGCAAGGTCGTGCTCCGCGCCGCTCCGCAGGGTACCGGCATCATCGCCGGCGGCCCGATGCGCGCTGTCTTCGAGACGCTGGGCATGCAGGACGTGGTCGCGAAGTCGCTCGGCTCCTCGAACCCGTACAACCTCGTGCGCGCGACGTTCGACGCGCTCAAGAACGAGGACAGCCCGCGTTCGGTCGCCGCTCGCCGCGGCCTGAAGGTCTCGACGCTCCAGGCTCGCCGTCGCGATGCCGGTGTCGAAGAAGCCGCTGAAGCGTAAGGGAGGCTCCATCCATGGCGAAGAAGCCTGCCGCTGATGCAGCAAAGACCATCACCGTTGAGCAGATCGGTTCGCCGATCCGCCGCGAAGCCAAGCAGCGCCAGACGCTGGTCGGCCTCAAGCTCAACAAGCTTCACCGTGCTTCGACCTTGGAAGACACGCCTGCGGTTCGCGGCATGATCGAGAAGGTCAAGCACCTCGTGCGCGTTGTCGACGGGCAGTGAGGAGAGCGTCATGAAACTCAATGAAATTCGTGACAACGAAGGCGCCTCGAAGAACCGGATGCGTGTCGGCCGTGGTATCGGCTCCGGCAAGGGCAAGACCGGCGGTCGCGGCGTCAAGGGTCAGAAGTCCCGCACGGGCGTCGCGATCAAGGGCTTCGAAGGCGGTCAGATGCCTCTGCACCGTCGTCTGCCGAAGCGCGGCTTCAACAAGCCGAACGCGGTCGAGCTGAACGAGGTCAATCTCGGCCGTATCCAGCAGGCCGTCGAGGCCGGCAAGCTCGACCAGGCCAACCCGGTCACCAACGAGGCGCTCGTGGCTGCCGGCGTGATCTCCAAGCCGCGCGACGGCGTGAAGATCCTCGGTGTCGGCGAGCTCAAGGCCAAGCTGACGTTCCAGGTCGCCGGTGCATCAAAGTCCGCCGTCGAAGCGATCGAGAAGGCGGGCGGCTCGGTGACCCTGCTGGGCGCCGTTGCGCAGGCGTGAGCCAGCGCCCACATTGAATAACCAAGCGGCGGCCCGCGTCTGATCGCGAGGCCGCCGTTTGCGTGATCGGTATCACGTATCCATCTTTTTCGGGGACGGAACATGGCTTCAGCAGCCGAACAACTTGCGGCGAACATCAATTTTGGTTCGATCGCCAAAGCCGAAGAGTTGAAGAAGCGCATCTGGTTCACTCTCGGCGCACTGATCGTCTACCGTCTCGGCACCTACATCCCGCTGCCCGGCATCGATCCCGAGGCTCTTCGCCAGAGCTTCCAGAGCGCCAGCGGCGGCGTGCTCGGGCTTTTCAACATGTTCTCGGGCGGCGCCGTGGAGCGCATGGCCATCTTCGCCCTGAACATCATGCCGTACATCTCGGCCTCCATCATCATCCAGCTGCTCACGTCGGTCCTGCCGTCGCTCGAAGCGCTGAAGAAGGAAGGCGAGGCAGGTCGCAAGATCCTGAACCAGTACACCCGCTACCTGACGGTGCTGCTCGCGGTGTTCCAGTCCTGGGGCATTGCCGTGGGCCTGCAGAGCTCGGGCACCATCGTTCAGAATCCGGGCCTCTTCTTTCTGATCTCGACCGTGATCACGCTGACCGGCGGCACCATGTTCCTCATGTGGCTCGGCGAGCAGATCACCTCGCGCGGCATCGGCAACGGCACCTCGCTGATCATTTTCGCCGGCATCGTGGCGAACCTGCCGACGGCCATCGCCGGCACCCTCGAGCTCGGCCGTCAGGGCGCGATCTCCACAGGTCTGATCATCGGGGTCATCGTGATGGCCGTCGCCATCATCTACTTCGTGGTGTTCATGGAGCGCGCTCAGCGGCGTCTCCTGATCAACTACCCGAAGCGCCAGGTCGGCAACCGTCTCTACGAAGGCCAGACGTCGTTCCTGCCGCTCAAGCTCAACACCTCGGGCGTGATCCCGCCGATCTTCGCCTCGTCGCTGCTTCTCCTGCCGGCGACGATCGCCAGCTTCCAGACCAGCCAGGGCGGGACGGGCATCATCTCGATGCTGACCACCTATCTCGGGCACGGCCGTCCGGCGTATATGTTCTTATACGCGGCGCTGATCGTGTTCTTCGCGTTCTTCTACACCGCGATCGTCTTCAACCCGCAGGAGACGGCCGACAATCTGAAGAAGCAGGGCGGCTTCATTCCGGGCATCCGTCCGGGAGAGCGCACGGCCGAGTTCATCGATCAGGTGTTGACTCGCATCACGGTCCTCGGTGCAGCTTATCTCGTCATCATCTGCTTGATTCCCGAGCTACTCGTCTCCTATGCCGCGCTGCCTTTCTACTTCGGCGGCACGTCGCTCCTGATCGTCGTGTCCGTGACCATGGACACGGTGGCCCAGGTCCACGGCCATCTGCTGGCTCACCAGTATGAGGGGCTTGTGAAGAAGGCCAAGCTCAAGGGCAGTCGGCGACGTTAAGATCTTGATCCCCGCCCCACGGCGGGGATACTCGACGCTAGAGGGGGACGTCGATGAGAATCATTCTGCTGGGGCCGCCTGGAGCCGGAAAAGGAACCCAGGCCGTGCGGTTGGTCGAGCGGCTCGGGATTCCGCAGCTCTCGACCGGCGACATGCTCCGCGCAGCCGTGGCCGCCGGCACACCGGTGGGCACGAAGGCTAAGGCCGTCATGGATGCCGGAGCGCTGGTGTCGGACGACATCGTCGTCGGCATCATTGCGGACCGGATCGAGGAGGCTGATGCGAAGAACGGCTTCATCCTCGACGGCTTCCCGCGCACCGTGGCTCAGGCAGAGGCGTTCGACGCCATGCTGGCCGAGAAGGGCCTCAAGCTCGACTGCGTGATCGAGTTCAAGGTCAACGAGGCCGAACTCGTCGACCGTATCGTCAAGCGCGCCAAGGAGACCGAGGCCCGCGGCGAGCCGGTTCGCAAGGACGACAATCCGGACGTGTTCAAGACCCGCCTGGAGGCGTATCGGACCCAGACCGCGCCGCTCTCAGCCTATTATCAGAGCAAAGGCGCCCTGAAGACGGTCGACGGCATGCGGCCGATCGACGAGGTGACCGAGGCGATCCGGGGCATTCTCGGGCGTTAAGCGGAACAGGCAGCTGAGCCCATAGGTGTGGGCTCAGCCTTCGAATTTTTTATCATCCCCTACAAGTACATCACGTGCATTCTTCGGCACCGGGAAGCCGTAGCCGCTACCGGGCCTTTCGAAGTACAGACGCCCGGACTTGTGATAGTCGCTGAAGTAGAGGCGGGCACCTATCATCTGCAGAGTAAGAATAATTGCCTGCACTTGATCTACTCCATAGCCAGATCCTTCCTCAATGCCGTCCGGCTAGGCGATAGCAAAGCGACACCACCAGTGCTTCTCTGCGCCCTCTGGTGCGAAAAGCTTGATCGGAATGGCCACTTTGGTGCCTCTAGGTGTCGCGTATTCTAGGGTGCGCTCTGCAATCAGCATCGTTCACTCAGTGGTTTAATGGTGGGATTGAATGTCCCTTTTCACAGGCGATCCAGCGAACTGTTGCTTGCGCATAACATGCCCGGAGACCTACGAGTCGGCATTGGAAAGGTCTTTTTCGTATCGTGCCAAGCACTCCGCTAAAGTTCGTCGCGCAGCTATCGTAAAGCGTCCGGAGCCATCTATTCCGGTTCGGGGCTCCGGTTTGTGGTGGGGTTTCGTCTCTGTTCCATGACCAGAGCTCGCTCCCCCACCGCTAGTCCACTGCCCTCCGCTTGGAGATCCAGCAGGTGCTCGTGGTTGGTTAGGATCGTAACGCCGTTCAACCCGGGGGCGGGGGGCTAGATCGGAAATCCGTCTGTGAAGCAAGGAAGTTTCTGAACAAAGCTTTTGCAATCGCCCTGGAACAATTTGGTTATAAGACATCCTCATGCCCGCAGATTCAATTATGCTATATAGTATCATTAAATCTGATGTTGTCAAGAACGAAACGAGAACAATCTTCGCAGTTGAGTGCTGGGGCTGCACTCGTACTCTCGGATCGATCATAAATCAGATTCTTCGCTTGACCCTGCCAACCGAATGCGCTAGGGGCATGCCTCTTGCATAAGAACCTGCTTATCCGGAGGGTTTCGAGAGAAGCCGCTCCGGATTGTTGTGTTCTTCTTAACCCGCGCAGGGGCCGGCCTCCACCGGACGCGCGATAACACCACCTGAAGCCTTATGGCTTCGCTACATGGAGACGGACGATGGCCCGTATTGCAGGCGTCAATATCCCGACCAACAAGCGCGTTGTGATCGCGCTTCAGTACATCCACGGCATCGGGCCCAAGAAGGCCCAGGAGATCGTCGAGAAGGTCAACATCCCGGCCGAGCGCCGCGTGAACCAGCTGACCGACGCCGAGGTGCTCCAGATCCGCGAGACCATCGACCGCGACTACATCGTGGAAGGCGACCTGCGCCGCGAAGTGTCCATGAACATCAAGCGCCTCATGGACCTCGGCGCCTATCGCGGCCTGCGCCACCGCCGCAGCCTGCCGGTCCGCGGCCAGCGCACGCACACGAACGCCCGCACCCGCAAGGGCAAGTCGAAGCCGATCGCCGGCAAGAAGAAGTAATTTTCCTGCGGTCGTCCTGATGGGCGGCCCCTGTCTCCCGAGCGCCTGGCATGACGGGCGCGTTTGAAGGATCGTTAGTAGAATGGCTAAAGAAGCGACCCGCGTCCGCCGCCGCGAACGCAAGAACATCGTCTCCGGCGTGGCGCATGTGAACGCCTCGTTCAACAACACCATGATCACCATCACCGACGCCCAGGGCAACACGATCTCCTGGTCCTCGGCCGGCGCCATGGGCTTCAAGGGTTCGCGCAAGTCGACCCCCTATGCCGCTCAGGTTGCGGCTGAGGACGCCGCCCGCAAGGCTTCCGAGCACGGCATGCGCACCCTCGAGGTCGAGGTCTCCGGTCCCGGCTCCGGCCGCGAGTCGGCCCTGCGCGCGCTCCAGTCGGCCGGCTTCACGGTCACCTCGATCCGTGACGTGACGCCGATCCCGCACAACGGCTGCCGTCCGCGCAAGCGTCGCCGCGTCTAAGATCATCCAGCGCCCGGGCTCGCCCCGGGCGCGTTCCAGTTTTGAGGGTGGGCCGAAAAGCCTGCCCTCATTCCGTACCGCAAGAGGTGTGGTTGTGATCCAAAAGAACTGGCAAGAGCTGATTAAGCCCAACAAGCTCGAAGTCTCTCCCGGCGACGATCCGAAGCGCATCGCGACGGTCGTGGCCGAGCCTCTCGAGCGTGGCTTTGGCACGACGCTGGGCAACTCGCTGCGCCGCGTTCTGCTGTCGTCCCTCCAGGGCGCTGCGGTGACGTCGATCCACATCGACGGCGTGCTGCACGAGTTCTCCTCCATTCCGGGCGTCCGCGAGGACGTCACCGATATCGTCCTGAACGTGAAGACCATCGCCATCAAGATGCAGGGCGAAGGTCCGAAGCGCATGGCGCTCCGCAAGACTGGCCCGGGCACGGTCACGGCGGGCGACATCAACACGGTCGGCGACGTGCAGATCCTGAACCCCGAGCTCGTTCTCTGCACCCTCGACGAGGGCGCCGAGATCCGCATGGAGTTCACGGTCGACACCGGCAAGGGCTATGTCCCGGCCGAGCGCAACCGTGCCGAGGATGCTCCGATCGGCCTGATCCCGGTCGATTCGCTCTACAGCCCGGTCAAGAAGGTGTCGTACCGCATCGAGAACACCCGCGAGGGCCAGATTCTCGACTACGACAAGCTCATCATGACCGTCGAGACCAACGGTGCCGTGACTCCTGAGGACGCCGTCGCCTTCGCGGCCCGCATTCTCCAGGATCAGCTCCAGGTCTTCGTGAACTTCGAGGAGCCCCGCAAGGAGGAGGCCGCCGCCGCCGCGCCGCAGCTGCCCTTCAACCCGGCGCTGCTCAAGAAGGTCGACGAGCTCGAGCTGTCGGTCCGTTCGGCGAACTGCCTCAAGAACGACAACATCGTCTACATCGGCGACCTCATCCAGAAGTCCGAGGCGGAAATGCTCCGCACCCCGAACTTCGGTCGCAAGTCGCTCAACGAGATCAAGGAAGTTCTGGCTTCCATGGGCCTCCATCTCGGCATGGACGTGCCCGGCTGGCCGCCTGAGAACATCGAAGATCTCGCGAAGCGCTTCGAAGAGCACTACTAAGCCTGCCGCGGGTGTCGGCAATTTCGGCACCCGCGTTTTCGTCCCCGCCTGAAGGCGGATCAGAAGAGAGACGGTCGTCCCTTGGCACGGCGGCCGGAAGATCAAGGAGAAAGCCATGCGTCACGGATTCCGTGGTCGGCGGTTCAACCGCACGACCGAGCACCGCAAAGCAATGTTCGCCAACATGGCGGCTGCGCTGATCAAGCACGAGCAGATCGTCACGACCCTGCCGAAGGCCAAGGACCTGCGTCCCGTGGTCGAGAAGCTCATCACCCTCGGCAAGCGCGGCGACCTGCACGCCCGCCGTCTGGCGATGTCGCAGCTGCGCGACGAGGACATGGTGAAGAAGCTCTTCGCCGTTCTCGGCCCGCGCTATCAGGAACGCCAGGGCGGCTACACCCGCGTCCTCAAGGCCGGCTTCCGCTACGGCGACAACGCCCCGATGGCCGTGATCGAGTTCGTGGACCGCGACGTCGACGCTCGCGGCCAGGATTCGGGCCCGACCCAGAAGGAAGAGGTCGTCGAGGCCGCGTAAGCCTCGAAACCTGAGCTTTATGAAAGGGCGGTCCTCGGGCCGCCCTTTTCGTTTGTTGGGCGATTGCCAGGAGCGGGGCGCTGGAATTTGGTTTTTCGCTCACCACGTCTTATCGAAAGCCACGATTTGAACTGAGGATTCGCGTTTCATGCGCTTCGCCCCCCTTCGCCTCGCGGCCATCGCCGCCTCCTTGCTTCTCGGTCTCGTCGGAGCGCAGGCCCAGACACAGCGGGTCGTTCCCGAAAGCAAAGTGCAGGTGCAGCTCTCCTTCGCACCCGTCGTGCGGCAGACGTCGAATGCCGTCGTCAACGTCTATGCCAGTCGGTCGGAGCGCCGGCAGAACGCCGCCATGGAGGAGTTCTTCCGCCGCTTCTTCGGAGAGGGCGGAGGGCAGGGCGTTCCGCCGGGCCGCTCGCAGACCTCGCTCGGGTCGGGAGTGATTGTCGACCCGTCGGGTCTGGTGATCACCAACAACCACGTCATCGAGAACATGAACGAGGTGAAGGTGGCGCTCGCCGACAGGCGCGAGTTCGAGGCCGACATTGTGCTGCGCGATCCGCGCACGGACCTCGCCGTGCTCCGGCTCAAGAACGCGTCGAACCTCCAGTACGTCGAATTCGGCGACCCGGAGGCGCTGCAGGTCGGTGATCTCGTACTCGCGATCGGCAATCCGTTCGGCGTCGGCCAGACGGTGACCCAGGGCATCGTGTCGGCCCTCGCGCGCACTCAGGTCGGGGTCACCGACTACCAGTTCTTCATTCAGACCGATGCTGCCATCAACCCGGGCAATTCCGGCGGCGCGCTCATCGACATGAGCGGGCGCTTGGTCGGCATCAACACGGCCATCTATTCCCGCTCGGGCGGCAACATCGGCATCGGTTTCGCGATCCCGTCCAGCATGGCCCGGGTCGTCCTGGCCTCGGCCAAAGGCGGCTCCAGCCATGTGGTCCGGCCCTGGCTTGGCGCCAGGCTCCAGGCGGTGGACGGCGAGATCGCCACGAGTCTCGGCCTGGAGCGTCCGACGGGTGTCCTGATCACATCGGTCTACGACAAGGGGCCCGCCGTCGACGCGGGGCTCAAACGGGGCGACGCCATTCTCGCGGTGGATGGGCAGCCGGTCGATAATCCGGACGCTTTCGGCTATCGCTTTACCCTCAAAGGAACGCAGGGTCATGCACCGTTGACCATCCTTCGCGGAGGCAAGCAGACCACCGTCCAGGTCAAGCTCCTTCCGCCGCCGGAAATCCCCCCGCGCGATCCTGTTCGGGTCCGCTCCCGCACTCCTCTTGCCGGCGCAACGCTCGTCAACATGTCCCCGGCGGTCGCGGAGGAGATGCAGGTCGACATCTCGGATGATGGGGTCGTCGTGGCGGATCTCGATGAGCAGAGCGTCGCGGCAAGCGTCGGCTTCCAGAAGGGCGACCAGATCGTCGCGGTCAACGGCGAGCGTCTCGCAACCACGAAGGATGCGGACCGCATGCTCAATCGCAGCGGGAGCTACTGGGAGATCACCATCAACCGGGGCGGGCGGGTCTTCACCACCGTTCTCGGGCGCTGAGAGGCGGGACGGCGGCGTGATGTTCGGCTATTGATGTCCGCACGTTCCTCAAGTCCGCAGACATCATGAGCGACCTCTTCTCATCCGCCGGCCTCGATCAGAATGCCCCGCGGCCCCTGGCCGACCGGATGCGGCCCACCAAGCTCTCGGAGGTGGTGGGGCAGGACCATCTGGTCGGCGCCGACGGCATCCTGACCCGGCTCATTGCGTCGAAATCCCTCGGCTCCCTGATCTTCTGGGGACCGCCCGGGACCGGCAAGACCACGGTCGCGCGCCTTCTCGCCCATGAGACAGACCTGCATTTCGAGCAGATCTCGGCGATCTTTTCCGGCGTCGCGGACCTGAAGAAGGTCTTCGAGGCGGCCCGTCAGCGCCGGTCGATGGGGAAGGGGACGCTTCTCTTCGTCGACGAGATCCATCGCTTCAACCGCGCCCAGCTCGACGCCTTCCTGCCCGTGATGGAGGACGGCACGATCACCCTCGTCGGGGCAACGACCGAGAACCCGTCCTTCGAACTCAATGCGGCACTGCTCTCCCGTGCCCGGGTGCTGATCTTCAAGTCCCTCGACGAGGAGGCGATCCGGCAGATTCTGGCGCGGGCCGAGGAGATCACGGGCAAGAGCCTGCCTCTCGACGCTGAGGCGCGGGATTCCCTCGTGCGCATGGCCGATGGCGACGGACGCGCGGCCCTGACGCTGGCCGAGGAGGTCTGGCGCTCGGCCAAGCCCGGCGAGGTCTTCGATGCGGAGCAACTGCAGGAGATCATCCAGAGGCGGGCTCCCATCTACGACAAGGGGCAGGAGGGGCACTACAACCTCATTTCCGCCCTGCACAAGACGATCCGCGGCTCCGACCCGGATGCGGCCCTCTACTATCTGGCCCGCATGCTCGATGCGGGAGAGGACCGTCTGTTCATCGCGCGCCGCCTGGTCAGGGCCGCCATCGAGGATATCGGCCTGGCCGATCCGCAAGCCCTCGTGGTCGCAAACGCCGCAAAGGACGCCTTCGATTTCCTCGGCTCGCCCGAAGGCGAACTCGCGCTGGCCCAGGCAGCGGTCTATCTCGCGACCGCGCCGAAATCGAACGCCCTCTACACCGCCTACAAGGGTGCGACCCGGGTGGCGAAGGAGCATGGCTCCCTCATGCCGCCGAAGACCATCCTCAACGCTCCGACCAAGCTGATGAAGACCATCGGCTACGGCGCGACCTATCGCTACGATCACGACGAGCCCGACGCCTTCTCGGGCCAGGATTACTGGCCGGAAAAGCTCGACCGGCAGCATTTCTACGAGCCGGTCGACCGGGGTTTCGAACGGGAAATCCGCAAGCGGCTGGACTGGTGGGAAAAGCTGCGCCGGGAACGGCGTGGCGAGGATGAATAGACGTCGTTAGACGGATTCAGGGGCGTGCGCGTGAAAGCCTATCTTCTCGTCTTCCTCGGGGCCGGAATCGGCGGCGCTCTCCGGCATGCGGTCAATCTTGCCTGCGCCCGCACCTTCGGGATCGGATTTCCCTGGGGAACATTGACGGTCAACATCGTCGGCTCCTTCGCCATGGGAGTTCTCGCGGCTTGGCTGGCGTTCAAGGCCGGGGAGGGGTGGAGCCAGCCCCTTCGCCTGTTCCTGACGACGGGAATCCTCGGTGGCTTCACGACCTTCTCGGCCTTTTCCCTGGACGCCGCTCTGCTCTGGGAGCGTGGGGACGTTTCGACGGCTCTCGCCTATGTGGCAGGTTCGGTCCTGCTGTCCATTGCCGGATTGGCCACGGGGCTTGCCCTCGTCCGGACGCTTGCCAGTTAGACCGCGATTGCCGCCCGCGCGGCGCTCTGATACCCACGTTTCATGAAGAAAAGCGGTTCAGGACAGAAGAACGGTGCCCGCGGCGGGCGTGCAGGATCCCGGCAGGGCTTCCGTTCGCGTGAGGACAAGCCTGCGCGCAAGAGCGCGCCGACGACGCAGCGCGCTCCAAAGGCCGTGACCAAGGCCCGCCCGGCGCCCGTGGTGCGGGCGAAGCCTGCACCCGCCGAGGCGGCCCCGCGGCCGACGAAGGCTCAGGCCAGGGCCGAGGCGCAGGAGACGCTGGCGACCGGCGTGCAGACCCTCGTGGTCGAACCGGACGAGGCCGACATGCGCGTCGACCGTTTCCTGGTCGCACGCTTCCCACAGCTTGCCTTCACGCATATCCAGCGCATCGTCCGCAAGGGCGAGCTGCGCGTCGACGGCAAGCGCGCGCAGCCGAACGACCGCTTGACCGCCGGCCAGAAGGTGCGGATCCCGCCGCTCAAGCTCGACCAGCCCCGGCCCGCTTCCCGCAGTGCCGCGAAGGACCAGAGCGAGCGCGACTTCCTGAAGTCGATCACGCTCTATGAGGACAAGGACGTCCTCATCATCAACAAGCCGATGGGCTTGGCCGTGCAGGGCGGATCCGGCACGACCCGGCATGTGGACGGGCTTCTCGAATCCATGCGCGACGCGGAAGGCCAGAAGCCGCGCCTCGTGCACCGGCTCGACAAGGACACAGCGGGCTGTCTCGTGATTGCGAAGACGCGGTTTGCCGCGTCCACGATGGCGAAGTCGTTCCGCTCGCGCACCACCCGAAAGATCTACTGGGCGCTCGTCGCAGGCGTCCCGCGCGTGAAGCAGGGCCGGATCTCGACCTATCTCGCGAAGGAAGGCGAGGAGGGGGATGCCCGCATGAAGGTGGCGCGCCATGGCGACGAAGGTGCCAGCCATGCGCTGACCTACTACGCGGTGGTCGAAACGGCGGGCCAGAAGCTCGCCTGGGTATCACTGAAGCCGGTGACAGGCCGCACGCATCAGCTGCGCGCGCACACGGCCCATATCGGCCATCCCATCGTTGGCGACCCGAAGTACTTCGACATCGAGAACTGGGAGCTGCCCGGCGGCATCCAGAACAAGCTGCACCTGCTCGCCCGCCGGATCGTCATCGCGCATCCGCGCACGGGCAAGCCGATCGACGTCACGGCGCCGCTGCCGCCGCACATCCAACAGAGCTTCAACCTCCTCGGCTTCGACACCGGCCGCTACGACCCTATCGTCGACGCGCCCGAGGAATAAAGCGGTCACCCGTATTCCCTCTCTCCTTGTCGCACTTTTGCCTCTCAATCGGGGTAGCCTTACATGCCTCGATCGGCCAGTCGGCCGGTCGGGCCATTGGCAAGGAGGAGATCGATGGAACACAAGCATCTTGATCAGCTCCGTAGCGTAGCCGACGTTCGTCCGCGGTCCCTGACCCGGCAGGAACGAGTAGAGCGTTGGATCGAACTTCTCGAGCGTAATCCTACGCGTCGCCTGAACTCCCTTGGTGAAATCGAGTACAAGCCGCCAGCAGAGCGGGCCCTGATCAGGGAAGACAACTCGCCCCTCACCGTTGCCTATGAAGACCCCGTCCTCCGGGCGGATGGCCTCGCCAGCGACAGACTCGGCGACGTCATGAACTATTTTGAACTGTCGGACGGCCAGGCGCATTACGCGCTTTGCTCATGCCTGAGCGGCCGCTCCATGGATGCGGGTTCCTTCGCCCAGCGCCTCCGCAACACGACAGGCACCGCAGGCTGGCGGTCGGCTGCCGGCGCATGGGCCCTGGCGGGGCTCGCCGTCACCCTGCCCGGATTCATCTATCTGTTTAATTGAGCAGAGAAGAGGGCGATCCGGACAATCCGATCTACGATCAGGAGGCCTGAGACGCCTCCTGATCGCCTGTGCCTTAGGC
>JAFAAP010000006.1 GCA_023426505.1 Pseudomonadota bacterium | reverse complement strand
GTTGCAATTTGTGCGGCGCGGTGTAATTGTTGCACTGCGATATGGCGATGGCGTCGCCGTATCGCTGCCCTTCTTGGGCGTTTCCTCCCTAAACTTCGGGCCGCTGGAGACAGCGGCCTTTTTTCTTGCCTGAAGCGTATCCGTTCGGGAGGGGACTATTCGGCTGCGATCTGCCGGGGCATCAAGCCGCCCGAGAGGTCGCCGATCACCTGGGCGAAGACCTGGGTCATGTCGCTGGCCACCGCCGCGAAGCGAGGCTTCTTCTGCATGCCGCGCTCGTCCATGTAGATCGCACGGTTGATCTCGACCTGGAGCGCGTGCCGTCCGAGAGCGGGTTCGCCGTAATGCTCGGTGATGAAGCCGCCCGCATAGGGCTTGTTCCGCACGACCGTGTAGCCGCGCCCCCGGAGGGCGGCCTCCACCAGATCGACCAGCACGACGGCGCAGCTCGTGCCGTACCGGTCGCCCAGCACGATGTCGGCCTTGGCGCCGTCATCGCGGCTCACGCTGCTGGACGGCATGGAGTGGCAGTCGATGAGGACCGCGTGTCCGAAGGCCTGGGACGTCCTGCGGATCAGCTGCCGAAGGGTGCGATGATAGGGCTTGTAGAGCCATTCGATCCGGTGCAGCGCCTCCTCCACCGAAAGACGGGAGCCGTAGATCTCCTGGCCGTCGGCCACGATCCGGGGGATGGTGCCGAGCCCGCCGGCGACCCGCATGGAGCGGGTGTTGGCGAAGGGCGGTAGCCTGCCGTCGAACATGCGGGAGTCGAGTTCGTACGGCTCCCGGTTCAGATCGAGATAGGCCCGGGGGAAGCGGGCGGCCATGAGCGGCGCCCCCAGATCGGGGGCTCCGGCGAAGAGCTCGTCCACGAAGGCGTCCTCGGACCGGCGCAGAGCCATCGCGTCTAGGCGGGATTCCGCCAGGAAGGAGGTCGGATAGACCGCGCCCGCATGGGGGACGTTGAACACGAAGGGAACCGTGTGCCCCGTGGGCTCGACAACGACATAGGGAGGTTCGAACTCGTCAGCGATGACTGGCCGCATCAGGGTAATGGTTCTGCCGGAAGGAGAGGAAACAGGGTCGGGATAGTGTAAGGCAGCGCTCCCGTCTGTCCATGGCTATATTGCTTCTCTTCTGCGTCCAACTTTCACGGCTTATTTACCGTGAGGAGTCATGAAGGCTCAGACACATCCGCCACGATTCGGGGTTGGCAGCCGATGAAGATTCTTCTCGCCGAAGACGACAACGACATGCGACGCTTTCTGGTGAAGGCGCTGCAGAACGCGGGCTACGACGTGGCCTCGTTCGACAACGGCCTCTCGGCCTATAACCGCCTGCGGGAGGAGCCCTTCGAGCTCTTGCTGACGGACATCGTCATGCCGGAGATGGACGGCATCGAGCTGGCCCGCCGGGCCACGGAGCTCGACCCGGACATCAAGGTGATGTTCATCACCGGCTTCGCGGCGGTCGCGCTCAACCCGGATTCGCAGGCTCCCCGCGACGCGAAGGTGCTTTCGAAGCCGTTCCACCTGCGCGATCTCGTCAACGAGGTCGAGAAAATGATGGCGGCCTGAAAAAGGTTCGCCAGACCGCTTGCGTCCTCGGGCGCTTGCCGGTATATCGCCCCCACACCTGAAGCGAGACCCAAAAGTTCATCGTTTCTCGGGCGCGTAGCTCAGCGGGAGAGCACTACGTTGACATCGTAGGGGTCGCTGGTTCGATCCCAGCCGCGCCCACCATTTGCTTTTTCCGGCCTTCCCGAAGGGCCGCAGGAGACCGGATATGAAGATCCGTAACTCGTTGAAGTCGATCCGCGGCCGTCACCGCGACAACCAGCTGGTTCGTCGTAAGGGCCGGGTCTACATCATCCACAAGACCCAGAAGCGCTACAAGGCTCGTCAGGGCTAAGCCTTTCTGCGCGGCATCGCCGCACACTTTCTTGAATTGACGTCGCATGCCGGGATCCTAAAATCCCGGCATGCGCTTTTTTGCGTGCCTGCTGACCGCATTCTTGAGCCTGACGGCGCTCCCTGCCGGAGCGCAGGAGAAGGCGCGCCCGCAGCAGGATCCCGCGCCTCATGCCCGCGAGGCTCCGCGCCCCTCGACCCTGGATGAGCTGTTCGACCGTCTCGCCAAGGCCGAATCCGAGCGGGAGGCGCAAGGAATCGCATCGCTCATCGAGCGCCGCTTCTCCCGTTCCGGTTCCGATACCGCCGACCTGCTCCTGAGCCGCGCCACCGAGGCGTTCAAGGAAAAGAATTATCCTCTGTCGATCGAGCTGCTCGACCGGGTGCTGGTGCTCGAGCCGAACTGGGCCGAGGCCTGGTACCGGCGGGCGACCCTCTTCTACCAGATCGACGATCCGGTCGGCGCCATGGCCGACCTGTACCAGGCCCTCAAGCTCGAGCCTCGGCATTTCAGCGCCTGGACCGGTCTCGGCCATATCCTGATGGCATCCGAGGACAAGGCCCTGGCGCTGGAGGCGTTTCGCCGGGCGCTGAAGATCAATCCGCAGATCGAGATGCTGCAGACCCTCGTGACCAAGCTCGATCACGAAGTGGCCGGCCAGGATCTCTGAGGCGGCTTCCGCCCCCCTGCCGCCCTTCCGAAATTCAGCCGTAGGCGCCGACGCTCACGCCTTGGCGGCGTGTTCCTGGCTCACGAAGGCGATGCGCACCATGTTGGTGGCGCCGGGCGTGCCGAAAGGAACGCCTGCCACGATGATGATCCGGTCGCTGACGTCGGAAAAGCCCTCGCGCACCGCGAACTTGCAGGCCCGGAACGCCATGTCGTCCAGATCGCTCGCATCCTTGGTCCGGATCGGATGCACGCCCCAGACCAAGGCGAGGCGCCGGGCCGTGTTGATGTTCGGGGTCAGGGCGATGACGGTGGAGTTCGGCCGCTCGCGGGCGATGCGGAAGGCCGTGGAGCCCGAGAAGGTCCAGGCGGCGATCGCCTTCAGGTTGAGGGTGTCGGCGATCTGGTGCGCGCCTGCCGCGATGGCGTCCGACCCGGTCGCCTCCGGCTCGGCGTTCAACGTGCGCATGATCGACCAGTAGCTCTGGTCTTGCTCCACTTCCTCGGCGATTCGGTTCATGGTCGAGACCGCCTCGATCGGGTAGTGGCCCGAGGCGCTCTCGGCCGACAGCATGACCGCGTCGGCGCCGTCATAGACGGCGTTCGCCACGTCGGAGACCTCCGCCCGGGTCGGAACCGGCGACTGGATCATCGATTCCAGCATCTGGGTCGCGACCACGACCGGCTTGCCGAGGCGGCGGGCGGCGCGGATGATCCGCTTCTGGATGCCGGGGACCTTCTCGAGGGGCATTTCCACGCCGAGATCGCCGCGTGCGACCATCACGGCGTCGGAGATCTCCATGATCTCGTCGAGACGCGTGATGGCCTGCGGCTTCTCGAGCTTCGCCATCACGAGCGCGCGGCCGCGCGCCACCTTCTTCACCTCGGCAACGTCCTCAGGGCGCTGCACGAAGGAGAGGGCGATCCAGTCGACGCCCGCGTCGAGGGCCGCCTCGAGGTCGGAGCGATCCTTCTCGGTCATGGCCGCCACCGGAATGACCGTGTCGGGAAGGCTTACGCCCTTGCGGTTGGAGATCTTGCCCGCGACCTCGACCTCGGTGGTGGCGGATCCCTTCTTCACGCTCTTCACGCGAAGCCGCAGCTTGCCGTCGTCGATCAGGACCGTGTGCCCCGGCTCGAGGGACGACAGGATCTCGGGATGGGGCAGATGCACGCGCTCCGAGCTGCCCGAGGCCTGATCGGCATCGAAGATGAATTTCTGCCCCTTCACCAGCATGGCGCTGTCGCCCTCGAAGGTGCCGACGCGCAGCTTCGGCCCCTGAAGGTCCGCCAGGATGGCGATGGGGCGCTTGAAACGGGCCTCGACGGCACGGATCGTTTCGACCCGCTCCTTCAGCCGCTCGCGGCTGAGATGGCTCATGTTCAGGCGGAAGACGTCAGCACCGGCCTGGAACAGCTTGGCGATCATCTCGGGATTCTCGGAAGCCGGCCCTAAAGTGGCGAGGATCTTCGTGCGCCGCGCGCGTCTCATCATTATGGCCCCCCTGGGCGGTTGGTTTCCGTCAGCTGGATGGTCCAGCTCTTCTGTTCGCCTGTATCGACCTCGAAGAAGCCGCTGCGGTCGAAGCCGCGGGCCAGGCAGTCTTCAGTGCCGCGGATCGTGAACTCGCGCTCCCGCGTGCACATGAAGGAGCGCCCGCTCCATTCGCCGCCACGGTCGTAGTCGATCGCGTAGATGTAGTAGAAGCGTCCGGCGAGTTGGCCCTTGAGCAGGGTCTCGCAGCCGCGCGAGTTCAGGTTCCACCAGCCCTCCGTGATCCAACCCTGCGCGTCGCGATAGCCGAGGGCCACGCCGACCCGGCTCGACGTCATGTTGCACAGGCGCAGGTCCGCCTTGGCCGGAGATGCGGACAAGAATCCTCCCCCGAGAAGAGCAATGGCGAGCCCAAGGCTTCGCCGCCGGCTCGGAGCCGATATGAGAGATGCGGCCTTCATGGATGTGTCGATTCAGGTCGATTCGGGATGAACGAGATCGCACAATGCTTCGAGAACTATGTCGAATCGTTGTCGTTCAGAAGCGCCGCCGCATCAAGTCCCGCCTGCGGGAATGTTGCGAATTTAGCCCGCTAAAGTTCCTATCGAAGCGCTGCCGGGGACGCCATCCTCCCTGTGCGGATAGGAAAAATGACGGGTATTCCGATGCGGCTCCGGCTCAGGTTTTGGGCCTTGCCGCCCAGATGCCGACGAGGATCAGCGCGCCGCCGAGGCTCTGGACGAGGGTGAGCGCCTCGTTGAGGATTAGCCAGCCGAACACGGCTGCGGCGACCGCTTCGAGGAAGATCACCAGGGAGGAGAAGACCGGCGGCAATCGGCCGAGCGCGATCGAAAGCAGCCCCTGGCCTCCCGCATGGCTGATGAACGCCATGGCCGTGAGGGCCAGCACGCCCTCGAGCGTCTGCGGCACCACGCGCGTGTCGAACAGGACCGCGATCACGAGAAGGGCTGCACTCGTCACCACGCCGGCCTCGAACGTCACCTGGGCGGCTCCGACGGTCTCGCGCGCCCGGCCCACGGCGATGAAGTAGAGGCCGAAGAAGAAGGCCGTGGCGACCCCGTAGAGGTCGCCCCGGATGCGGCCCGGGTCGACCTGCAGGCTCTGCCCGATGAGGGCCGCCCCGCCGAGCAGGCAGAGGCTCAGCCCGACGACCGTGCCCCGTGCGATGCGCTGCTTCAGGACGAGCCAGACGATCAGGATCACGAAGAGAGGCGCCATGGTGGCGAAGAAGGTCGCGTTGGCGACCGTGGTGCTGAGAATCGACAGGTGCCAGAAGAAGAGGTCGCCCGTGAAGGCGAGGCCGGCCAGGACCGACGCTTTGCTGAAGGACGATCGGGGCACCCCCGCCGGCGCCTTCGCGACCTCGATCCGCATCCAGGCGTAGAGGATCGGAAGCGACAGGGCCACGCGCCAGAACGCGCTGGCGAAGGGCCCGACATCGGCCGACGCGAAGCGCACGAAGATGGGCGAGATGCCCATGGCGACCGCGCCGAGGCACAGGGCCGCGAAGGCCGAGGCATAGCCCGTCTCGAGACGGACTGTTGTCGAAGGGGAGGACATGCGTGCTATACAATGTTGCGCGAATGGGTCGCGTTGTCTTGTTATACGGGGCAGTTTAAGGCTTTTCCTCGATCCTCCAACCATTCTCTTCCCAGTCATGCAGTCCTCTGCCGCGCTCAAGCTCGCCACCCCCACCTTTGAGCCTCACCCTGTCGAAATCATCGAAGGCGCCCTCGATTCGGGCGTCCTGATCCTGTGCGACCACGCGTCGAATGCCGTGCCGCCGGACCTCGCCGATCTCGGCCTGCCCGCCGAGCAGTTCGAGCGCCACATCGCCTACGACATCGGCGCCGCCGCCGTGACCCGGTCGCTGGCCCGAAGACTGCAGGCGCCCGCGATCCTCACCCGGTTTTCGCGGCTGATCATCGATCCCAACCGGGGCCGGGACGACCCGACCCTGGTGATGCGCCTCTCGGACGGGGCGGTCGTGCCAGGCAATGCCGAGGTGGACGACGCCGAGGTGGCAGAGCGCATCGCGCGCTTCTACGACCCCTACGATGCGGCGATCACGGCGGCGATCGAGAAGGCCATGAAGGCGGGCCACCCGCCGGTCGTCGTGACGGTGCACAGCTTCACGCCGATCTGGCGCGGCTGGCCGCGCCCCTGGCATGTGGGCATCCTGTGGGATGCCGACGACCGCTTCGCCCGTCCCCTGCTCGATGGGCTGTCGGCGGAGGCCGGACTCGTGGTCGGCGACAACGAGCCCTATGATGGGGCTCTGGCCGGCGACACCGTCGACCGCCATGCAACCGCCCGCGGTCTCGCCAATGCTCTGATCGAGATCCGGCAGGACCTGATCGCCTCGGACGAGGGCGCCGAGGAATGGGCCGAGCGCTTCGCCCGCCTCCTCAAGCCTCTCGCGGCCCAGGAGGGCCTGCGCACTCCGAAGGCTCATGCATCGCGGACCCGCGCCCGGCTGCGCCGGCACTGAGGGAGAGACCCATGAAGGACATCGACGCCGCGACCCGGACCGAGCTGGAGGCCGCCGCCTTCCGCAGGCTGCTGGAGCATCTGCGCCAGCGCACCGACGTTCAGAACATCGATCTGATGAATCTCGCCGGGTTCTGCCGCAACTGCCTGTCGAACTGGCTGAAGGACGCCGCCGACGAGCGTGGAGTCGCCCTCTCCAAGGACGAGAGCCGGACCTACGTCTACGGCATGCCCTACGAGGAATGGAAGGAGCGCCATCAGCGCGGGGCATCGGCCACTCAGCTGAAGGCCTTTGAGGAATCGAAGCCGTCGCATTAAAGCGGCCTCAACCAAATGGACGTAACCCTGGCCGCAATGGCATCTATCAAAGGCTGAACTCATGGACGACGCAGCATTTCAAACCGAATCGGTCGCCGCCGACCAGCTCAAGGCCTTCATCGAGCGCATCGAGCGCCTGGAGGAGGAGAAGGCGGGCATCGCGGGCGACATCAAGGACGTCTACGCCGAGGCCAAGGGCAACGGCTTCGACACCAAGGTGCTCCGCAAGATCATCGCCATCCGCAAGCGCGATTATGCCGAACGCCAGGAGGAAGAGGCCATCCTCGAGCTCTACATGCAGGCGCTCGGAATGGTGGGCTGATGCTCCCGTGCGTCGGGAGCCGTCTCCCGACGCAGCGCCTTTCTTGAGATTTCCTTAACGGTAGACCCCGGCTCATGGTCCTGCCTCCGGCGAAGAAGCGCCAGGAGGTCCAGGTCGCGGCGCGCTTGCCGCAACGATCGGGTGCGCAATCGGCGACCTCTGGATTACGGACCTGTCGCAGTTCGAGAGACGCGAGCCTCTGGCGGAGGACGACGGATTCCGGAGCGCGATGCCCATGGCGTGACCGGTCGCCAGATGGACAGGAGCGCCAGCCAGGCCTGCAGGTTTCGTCTTCTGGAGCAAAACTCGACGCTGTGGGCGGAACGATGCGCTCGGGCTTCCGCTCCTGGCAGACCGCCTCAGCGAGCACACCGCTTATAGGGCCTGCCGATCTTGTCCTGGTTGTCGAAGAAGCGCTTGAGGGAACCGTCCGGTGCCGCTGCCATGAACACCGCGACGTCATTGGCTGCGACGGAGTTCGCGCAGTTCAGCGCGATGACCTGCCGGTCGTCCGCCGACTTCACCGACCTGATACGGCAGGACGCCATCGGGGTCCGGAGCGTCTTGCCCGAAATGATGAAGGCCGGAGCAAAGATATCGACGGGCTTCTTGAAGGACGGACTCTTGCCCGTGGCGGCGTAGACGTCCTCACAGGAAAGACCCGGGTCCAGCCATGCGCCCTGATAGGGGGAAAGCCCGGTTTCCGCGGCGATCGCTGGCGGAGAGAAGGCCGCAAGGCCAAGCATCACGGCGCCTGAAAATCCAAGCAATCTCATCGAGACCTCCTTCGGGAGAGGGCGCCCCGTTCGAGAAAGCCGTCGATGGAGCGAGCCGGATCTGCCGATTGCGAAGCAGAATCGGGCGAAAGGCCTGTGCGGTCTTTGATTTTAGTCATCCGGTAGGAGGTTCTGACGCAACGGCCGGCGATCTCGAGCGGATATTCCGCCCGCCTCCGCCCGGCTCGGAAACGGCGCCACATTGACGTTCATCAATGATGGCTCTGCCGGATCGGGCGAGCGTCTCCTATCAGCCGAGGTCTGTCGGAGCATGACATGAACCGCCAGGATACCATCACGAAGAAGAGACACGCGACCGACGATAGTCCCGACGCGCCCCATGCGCCGCGAATGAAGCGGAAGAAATTCGAGGCGGAGCTGCGAAAGCTCCAGGTCGAGCTGGTCCGGCTGCAAACGTGGGTCAAGGCGACGGGCGCGAGGGTCATCGTCGTCTTCGAAGGCCGCGACACGGCCGGCAAGGGCGGCGTGATCAGCAGGATCACCCAGCGGGTGAGCCCAAGGGTCTTCCGGCATATCGCGCTGCCGGCTCCGACCGAGCGTGAGAAGAGCCAGCTCTACATTCAGCGATACATCGCCCATTTTCCGGCCGCGGGTGAGGTCGTGCTGTTCGACCGCTCCTGGTACAACCGGGCCGGCGTGGAGCGCGTGATGGGATTTTGCACCCAGGACGAGTTCGAGCGGTTCATGCGCCTCGTTCCGCCCTTCGAGCAGGAGGTGGTCGACAACGGCATCATCCTCCTCAAGTATTTTCTCGACGTCAGCCAGGACGAGCAGCGTCGCCGCTTCGCCGATCGTATCGACGATCCGGTGAAGCACTGGAAGCTCAGCCCCATGGACACCGAGTCCGTGCGCCGATGGTGGGACTACACGATCGCCTATCAGGATATGCTCCGCGGAACCGACACCCCGGCCAATCCCTGGTACATCGTCCCATCCGACGACAAGCGCCGGGCGCGCCTCAACCTGATCTCCCACATGCTGAGCATGATTCCCTACGAGAAGGTACGGCTCGAGCTGCCCAAAGTTCCGAAGGCGGATCCGCGCCCGAAGGGAGTCGAGGACAGGCTGCCGTCGAGCAATGCGGTGCCATCGCGTTACTGAGATGCCGCACGCGATGAGCGTGAGCGCGCCGGCGTTCCAAGCGGATGGCGCTCCACCACCCCGTTCAGGAGTTCGGGGTGGGTGCACCTCCCGGATGACACGAAGACGTCGCGCGGAAACTGGTCTCATGCCCGAACCGCATCAGCCCTCACGGGGATTTGCTCGAACGCGGTCAAGCCGCCGCCTCTTTCGCGGCCCATATTATCAACTCAGGTCGCCCTAGCGCATCGTGCGGAACAGTGGACCCGGCATCCCGCCATGATCGAGGCGCCGCTTGAAGAGGGAGCGCTCCATGACTCTTTTCAACGAACGCGAGCAGGCCTTCGAGCAGATGTTCGTGCATGACGAGGAGGCGCGTTTCAGGGCGCTGGCCAAGCGCAACAGGCTGCTCGGTCAATGGGCCGCGACGCAGATCGGCCTCACCGGCGAGAGGGCCGATGCCTACGCCAACGAGATCGGCAAGAGCGTCATGGCAGCCGTCGTCGACGAAAGCCTCGTCGAGAAGATCCAGGCCGACTTTGCGAGCCACGGGGTCAGGGAGCCCGAGGAGGCGATCCGTGAGAAGATGGCCGAACTGATGGTCGTTGCCGTCGACGCGGTTCGCTCCACGACTTGGTAGACCTTGGGTCAGTAGGGTGTCGCCGCGGCCTCGTCGGGCTCCCGATGGCGATCAAGGAGTGCGGGTGCGGGCGATATCGGCGGATTTCGTGTAGATCGCCATCAGCTTGGTCATTTCCGTGTTGTAGTCGCGAACCGTCTCCTCGATCCAACGGGACTGCAGCGCCGCAACATCCCCGAGGGTTTTGCAGCCCACCATCTCGCGGAGGGTCTCTCCGTCCCTTTCGAGGCGTTTCGACATGAAGCTGATCATTTCGCGCTGGCACTCGCTGCTGGCGTTGAACCACGTCTCTGCGGCGTTGGTCAGGGCGCGCCCGCCCTGGCCGCTCGCTGCGAATTCACTCATGTTGCGCAGCGCGTCCGCCGCCGATTTGCTCTGCATGGTAGCCATGTCTTTTCTCCTGGGTATAGGTAGCTGCGTTTTGGAACGGCAGGGCTGCCTCGACCTGTTCCTCGGCCATCCTGAACCCGGCCAGGAGCACCGCTGAGGCAGCCGTCGGACTCTCGGGTTCATCGGTAGCCGCCGCAGGCGCGATGCTCGACGGGTCTGGGCTACGCAACACCCAAAGCCTCGCAAATGCGCTGATCGCCGGCTTATCGGCCGCCGGAGTCACTTGGCTGCTCCAGGTCCCTTTCAGTGGGCCGACTGTGGGCGAGTCGGATGGATGGAGATTTGATTTTTCGCAACATGCCGGGAAATTCGAATCTTCCATGCGGCATCCAAAACGTCGCGATGCCCGATCGCGCCAACGCGTCCAGGCAACCGCCCGCGAAGGCGCCATGTTGCGGCGTTCACCCTCCTTCCTCGGGCGTTTTGCCCTTGACCAGGGTGAGGACCTGCCGGGCCGCTGCAGGTTCCACCTCGTCGCGGCCTGCGACCTGGACCGTCGGGAAGGCAAACTTGATGCCGTTCTCGTCGAACGCCTTCTTGATCAGCGCGAAGGCGCGGCGGCGGATCACGAACTGCTCGCCCGGGCGGGTCATCATCTTCATGCGCAGTTCGATGGCGAACTCGCCGAACTGCTCCACGCCCTGCATCTTGAGCGGTTCGAGAATGTTATGGGCATATTCGGGATCCGCGGCCAATTCCTTGCCGATCTGCTTGATGATCTTCTTGGCCTTGTCGAGATCGGTGTCGTAGGTGACGTTGAGGGTCATCTTGTCGATGACCCAATCGCGGCTCATGTTCTGCACCGCCCCGAGCTGTCCGTACGGTACAGTGAAGATGGGGCCGCGCTGGTGGCGCAGCTTCACGGAGCGAAATCCCAGCTTCTCGACAGTCCCTTTGTAACTGCCGCTCTGGATGTACTCGCCGACGCGGAACGCATCATCCAGCAGGTAGAAGATGCCGCTGATGACGTCCTTGACCAGTGTCTGGGACCCGAAGCCGACTGCCACGCCGACGATGCCGGCACCGGCGATCAGGGGGCCGATTTCCACGCCAAGGGATGAGAGGGCCATCAGGACCGCCACGACCGCCAGGGCGACGAAGCTCATGCTCCGGAAGATCGGCAGGAGGGTCCTCAGCCGGGCCTGCCTGAGGGCCTCCTCGCTGCCGGGAGGCGCCGCAGCCACTGCCTGCGCGAGCGCGTTGTCGATATGGGTCTTGATGATCTGCCAGACGAGATCCGCGACCAGCAGGATGACGATGCTGCTCAGCAGGCCGCGGACCGCGCGCGTCACGACGGTGTCCCGGCTGGTCAGTTCGACGAGATCAATCTGCCAGGCATAGGCGAGGAACAGGACCGCTCCGGCGATCAGCAGGGCACGAATGCCCCGGTCGACATAGACGGTGTTGAGCTTCTGCTCGGACCCGGCCTCGTCGCTTGGGCCCGGTCGGAGCACGTGGCGGACGGATGCCTTGGTGACGGCGATGGCCTGCGGCAGGAGGACGGCGACGGTGGCCAGCCAGAACAATCCCATCAGGCCTGCGACCCACAGGCCCCAGAGCAGCACCAGATAGAGCGTGACCAGCCACGTGCCGATCACATGATGGCGCGCCGGCTGTTCAGGGAGCGCTTGCAACGTCGGCGGCGCGGCCGGCCGCCGCCATACGGCTTCGATGGCGATGGCGAGAAGACCGATGCCGAGCGCGTAGGCGATCACCCTGCGGCCCTCGAGGGAGAAGCCGAGGGTCTTGGTGGTCTCGACCGTGGCCCAGCCGAGCAGGAACCAGCCGGCGAACAGCGCGATGCGGCCGAACCAGAACCGCGCCGCTTGATCGGAGAGAGGAATGACGCGGCCGCTTTCGGTCTGACCCGGGGTCGCGGGCCGGGGGGCGAGGAGGACCCGGCTGGCCAGCAGAACGAGACGCAGCATGAACGCGGCAGAGAGATAGGCGAGAACGATCCTCCTCAGCAGGGGCGGCCAGTCGAAGACAAGGAATGCCCCGATGCTGCCAAGGCCGAAGATCGTGACCCCTGCGAGGCCGAGCGCGAAACGCAGGGCGACCGTGCGGGCCCGGGCCTTCGCAGTGTCGATCGGCCGGTCGATGATCCTGGCCCGCGCGGATGCGGTTGCCCTGCCGAAGAGCCATTCCATGCCGGCTCCGAGGACCAGGAAGCCGAGCACGAGCAGAACGACGTCGAGGCCCGGCCTGGACCGGAGTTCCTGCGACAGAAGACCGGCGGCCCGGCGGAACTCCTCCGGCATGCGCGGCACCGCCGCGACGAGAGCTGCAAGGTGTGCCCTCGTCTCCTGCACCCTGGTCGACAGCTGCTCCGAGGCGGTGGTCTGCTGGGTTGCCTCCACGGCCGAATCCGACTGCTGGCGCTGACGGTCCATCCATTCACGAACCGATGGATCATCCAGGAGCTTCAGCAATTCCTGCACCTGGGGTGGCGGGGACGCCGGCACCGGAGCCGCCTGAGCCCAAACCCGGCCCGAACCTCCCAGGATGAGAAGCACGAGGCACAGCAGAATGCCGGGCCAGACCCTGAAACGCGTTCCGTGATTGATGTCCGTCATCACGATCCATCCGGCTGTCGCTGCCCAGCATAGGCCTGTCCGGGAGGCTCCGGCAACGATCCTCTCCGCCATGATGACCATGGTCAGGCAGCTCCCAAGCGCCTGATCGGCCGAGACGATGTCATGACAATTTGCGGCGCGTGCGGCTGCCCAACCCTCCGCAGTGAAGCGTCAGCCCTTCCGGGATCTGCGCGCACTGCCTCTCACGGGACCTTTCAGGCTGTACCGCTGGATATCCGTGCGGTCGCGATTGGCGATCTTGTCCTGCCGCTCCCCCGAGAGAACGGCGACGATGTCGTCACGCACGGCGGGCGAGATCCGGTAGTACTGGTGACTTTGAAAATCCTCGCTCGGGGTAATCGCGTCGCTGACATCGACCGCCGTCACCTTGTCGCTGATCAACGCCATGTTCTCCGGACCGTTCACGCCCAGGCGCGGCCCGTTGAACTTCGTGACGGAGCTCAGCGTCGAAAGAATCCAGTCCTCCCGGGTGTGATACACTGAAACGCGGTTGCCCAGGCGGGGCAGATAACGCAGCTCCTTGGCGTCCTCGAAGGCGTCCTCGTCTTCGTCGGCCGCCGCCAGCACGATCTGGTCGAACGTCCGGCGCAGCCGGTTCGCGTCGGGCGCTTCCGTCGGGAGGGCGACAAGCGCCGGAAAGGAGCGCTCCTCTCTCTCCATCGCAGGGGCGTCGACGGCCCGGACGTATTCGCGCGGCTCGCCTTGAGGCACCTGCATGAGCGCCTGGATGGCATACCGGAACGCATAATTGCCCATGCTGTGGCAGATCAGGTGCAGCGGCTGGCGGCATACATCCTTGCGGGGGAGCCCGTCGATGAAATCGTAGAGGATGCGGATCGTGCGTGCGATCGCCACGCCTGAGGCGCGCGCCGTGCCGCGATCGTGGAAGTAGTCGCTGTAGGGCAGCGGCGTCGGCAGGGGCGTGCCGATCGAGGGCCAGGTGAACGAGAACACGTTCGCGTCGAGGCCGTAGAAGCTGATGATGGACGCGGCTCGTTCGATCGCTTCCTTGAACGTATTCGAGAAGCCGTGAATGACCACGAGGGTCGGACGCCCACCTTCCTTCATGTCCTGCCGCAGCTTCTCGAAGATGTCCCGGCTGCCGCGATGCATTCCGGGGCCGTAGAGCTGCTCCGAGGCGACGTAGAGCGAGCCTGCCACGAAGGTCGAGCCGGTGGGGGTGACCCTGGCCTGGGCGCTTCCGAAACGAACCGCCGTCCCGTCGATCGGGCCGGGATCGGGTCCGAAGTCGATGATGGTGCCTCCGCTCGCATCCGTGAGCGGCATGCGGTTCGTCGCGAAGAAGACCGTCACGACCTGTGCCATGGCCCGTTCCCCAGAACAGGAGCAGTGTCTCACATCCAAGGATTGGTGTCAGCCGACCGTTCATGGCGGGACGACCGGCCGTCGGCGCGGCAGAGGCCGGGATCGGACATTACCCGCGCTGCGATGTGACTAAAGTCAATGCAGCGGCAAATCCATCGAGCATGCTGGGCGCAGTCGCAGGAAGGCGGCACGCGTCAGTGCGGTTGGAGCCGCAAGGCACAGACTATGCCGGACCTCTCCTGCGTGCGCTGAGAAAGAGGTCCTCCGCTGGAGGTATGGCGGCCGGATCTTCCTGGTTAGCCGTCCCGAATTCCGGCGTTGGTCGTGGGAGCAGGCTGGAGAAGCGCTATGTCGGTCGTGATAGCCTTCGGCTGAGCGGAGTGGAGGTCGAATATGAGAAAGCTGGCATTGTCTGCGTCTGCTGCTGCCGTCCTCATGTTGGGAAACATCGCCT
>JAFAAP010000284.1 GCA_023426505.1 Pseudomonadota bacterium | reverse complement strand
CCAGAGCGCGTCCGGCAAGCGCCAGCCGTCATCCCGGACGCGCCGACGCACCTTCTTCAATCCACTCTTCCTGATCATCCTCGACAGATGGGGATTGCCGCAACGATTGCCTACGGGGATAGGCTCTTAGCTCGAATTGTTCACGCTCCGCTGGTGGGGGATCCATGAGTTCGAGCTGGCGCTCAAGGCCGCCGTGCTCGGCAACATCGTCATCTCAAGCAGCCACGAGCACGGCCGCGCCGACCCGCGAGGATTGGATGATCACCTTCGAGACACAGAGGGGCTGGCACCCGCCTCCGGCGAACGATGGAAATTGCCGTGGTCATTGCAGGCTCGCTGAGGCTTTGCGGAAGGAGAAGCAAGATTGCACGGGTCCAAGAGCCGTCTCGGCGTCGTCCTGACCGGGCTTGTGCTTTGAGTGTGGCCCCGCTTGCAATGATTCCCGTGAGGCGGCTCGTCCCAGGTCCACTGCTGGTTCCGGTCGGTATGCTGCGGCTGCTGTCCCTCGTTAACCCGGCCCCTTTGGTCGACCCCGCCTATTGAGTCGCACGAAGCCCAGCTTTTCCACACGGTATTATACAGCTAAATGGTTTCAGGCGTGAGCTTGCTCCCCTAATGCCAAGCTGAGCGCCACCTTACATCTAACGGATATAGAATGAGTTCCACGCCTGCCCCCAAGCACCCGCAGCACGATGACCACGACGACATTGTCTATCCCCAAACGATCCCCTTCATCCTCGTTCATCTGGCGTGCTTTGCCGCCATCTGGACCGGTGTGACTTGGGAAGCAGTCACCATTGCGGTCACCCTCTATTGGCTGCGGATGTTCGGGATCACCGCCGGGTATCACCGCTACTTCTCACACCGTTCCTATGCCACCAGCCGCGTGTTCCAGTTTATTCTCGCGTGCCTTGCCCAGAGCACCGCTCAGAAAAGCGTACTGTGGTGGGCCGCCAAGCACCGGCACCATCATCTGTTCTCGGATACAGAACACGACGTGCATTCGCCGCGGCACACGGGCTTTCTCTCTGCCCATGTGGGCTGGATCTTTATCCCTAAGCACGAGAAGGCTGATCTGGTGAAAGTCGGCGACTTCACCAAGTACCCGGAGCTGATGTGGCTGCATAAGTACGAGCTCGTGCCCGCCGCCGTGCTCGCTCTGCTCACCTACCTGATCGCCGGCTGGTCAGGTCTTATTGTGGGCTTCTTCTGGAGCACGGTGGTGGTCTATCATGCTACCTTCTGCATCAACTCACTCGCCCACGTGCACGGCTCGAAGCGCTATGTGACGGGAGACGACTCCCGCAACAACTGGCTGCTGGCCTTCTTCACCATGGGCGAGGGCTGGCACAACAACCACCATGCCTATCAAGCCAGCGTGCGCCAGGGCTTCCGCTGGTGGGAGATCGACCCGACCTTCTACATCCTCAAGGTGCTCTCGTGCGTTGGTGTGGTGTGGGATTTCAAGAGCCCGCCCGAGGCGGTGCTCAGGAACGAGCAGAAGCTCGGCTCACGGGTGATCGACCGGGCAGCAGCCGATCTCGTGGCGACGTTCAACGTGGAGAGCATCTCGGCCAACCTGAGCAATGTCCTAGAAACGACCCCGGGTCTCGCTGACCTCCGGGTGAGGCTGGCCTCCGCTCAGCACAAGGCGCACGAAGTGCTGACCCATGTTCATCTGCCGCACGTTCCCACGCGTGACGAGATCTGGGCGCGTGCCTCGACCATGTTCGTGAAGACGCGCTCCTTAGAGGACATCGTCGAACGAGCGCACCGCCTGATCCTAGAAGCGGTTGGCACCCGGCTGGTCGCCACAGTAGTGTGATGGATCCAAATGAGAGAAGGGCGACCTCATGCGCCCCTTCTCTCATTCAGAGCCTTGGCACCCACAAGCGGAAAATGTCTCCTCTTGGCATACCTGAGACGTAAGCAGTTGGTCTGCTTCGGCGTTCGAGAGCTGACGTTTATTTACCAACGAAATGCGAATGTCTGACCCAGAGCAGACTCTAAAGCATCGGAACTTTAAGTGGACGCACCACCAACGGCTTCGATACTGCTCGAGGGTTGCTGAGACGCAGAACTCATCGGTTCCGACTTCTCGTCCAAGACAATGGCAGTCCCGAGGCAGCATAGTTTGCGTCTGCCACGGCTCCGTCACTCTCGTTCTACGAAATCTGCTGTGATCATTCCGAGGCCTTGGAGGGGTATTCCACGAGCTGCGAGAGCGTGATCGGGAGCACGATATTGCCAGCCTCGTCTCTGACGCTGGCAATAATGATCCGCTGATCCTCGTCCGGGAGTCCGTCCCACGCCATCTCCGGCAAAGCCTTTTCAGTTTCAAATTGAGTCGCCGCGAGGTCTTCCAACTCCTGTACCTCCTTGTCAGAAATAAGGAGTTCACCACCGCAAGTGTCGAAAATTAGCGAGACACGAGCACTCTTGGCTTGAGAATAGTGGTCGATACTCCTCGCCCAAGTGCCTGTTCCACAAAGGCAGCCTCTCCGGTTGCGCAACCATCCTCATGAGAAATATGCCGGATCAGTGGGACACGTCACCCGCGATCTCGAAACGATGTTTCTGGTGAAGCTAAATGCGGAAATACCGAGACAGCACGACTTTACGACCGAGGCGAGCTTCGATCGTCGAGTACCATCAGGCTTTGGCGACGACGCTGAGCTCGAGAGCGAGGCATGGGCAGGCTAGATACCTGCTCGGTCCGGTGAACACATAATGCACCTCGCCTTTCTGGATTTTGTACTCGGCCTCCAGTCCGACGTCGAAGATGGCAAATTGATTGGGTGGAACAAGGATGTCCTCGTAGATCACGGGCTTCACCCGGTTGAAGTCGATCGTCGCAAAGTCGCCAGTGCCTCCCATGAGCCAGCCCTTCGTATACGCAACTGTCCCAGTGATGTAGTGATGGTCGGTGGTGAGGCTCGTCGAGCCGACGAAGACCTGATGGTTGGTGTACAAGTTTAGATCTGTGTTGACGTCCACGAGCAAAGGCGGATGCGCAATGGCCTGAAGCTGCCCCCGGACCGTGAGGTCGGCCCTGGCATGCTTGACGATGGCAACTTCCGTCGAGTTGTTGTGCCAGGCGAACAGGAACCTGATGTACGCATACTTCCAGTCATCGAAGAGGAAGCCGGTGCCGTCGCGGCTGTCGTTGTGTTTCCACTTCGCCCAACTGTTCCAGCTCTCGATATTTGAGTCGAGCAACGAGCCTGAAGGCGCGGAATAGATGGCGATGGGAGCATCGATGACGATTGGGAACGTGACCAGCGGCTTTCCGCCGATCAGTTCGTAGACCCGCTTCTTGTTATCTATCCATGCCCGGTCGCTTTCGGTCAGTTCGAAAGGCTCGCGATCGTCATGTGGCATGAGCTTCCCGTAAAGCTTGTCTGTCTCTTTCCGAAACCTGTCGTATCGCTTCTCAAGCCTCTCGATGTCCAGTCCCGCCTCGGCCAGCTGCGACTGGAGCCGTTCAATGTGATCGCCGCGGAGCCTCGAAAGTTCGGCCAGATGAGGGTTCTCGGCGGGACGAGGCTTCGACCGATCCCGCTTCATGATCTCGGAGACGAGATCCTCGATTCCGGGCTTAGGATCCTTCGCCAATTTTCGGCCTCCCGGCGGACATCGCGTGGACTGACACAGGGAACGGGCACTTTAGTTTATCTTAGCATGAGCTGAGTTGCTTGGCATTACGGAGCCTGCGCGGCAGCGGTACCCATTTTGATAAATTGGAACGGAGCCGCCTTTCCTCATGCGATTTCGTGTCGCGGCAGGTTTGGACTTCGGCATACGGCGGCATGGACGGCCAGCCTTCTGGAAGTGGTCCAGTGTCCGGTCTGAGGCTGCCCTTAGAGCGCTGCCTTCAAGGCTCCGAACAGGGCATTCTTTAAACGGTACGGACCATTCACGGTATCCATCTATACGGGATCAGGTTGTTGTGTGACCATCCGGTAGCGCTGCGTTCCATAAAGTCCCTTTCCGCGAAATTCGCGGACGCTTTTCGCGAGAGTGCCGACTCGATGACCTCGTCGGCCTCGGCGAGGAGGTGTTGTGGGATGTCAAGACCCAGCGTCCGGGCGGTTTTAAGGTTGATGACCAGCTCGAATGTGGTCGGTTGCTGGACCGGCATGTCCGCCGGATTGGCACCGCTGAGGATCTTTCCGGCGTAAATGCCGATCAGGCGAAAGGCCGCGCTGAGGCTCGGTCCATAGCTGATGAGGCCGCCGGACGCGGCGAACTCGCGCCACGCATAGATCGCCGGAACAGCATGGCGCGATGCCAGCGCTGCAATCTGTTCGCGCTGGTTGGACAGGAACGGATCCGCGCTGACGACGAGCGCGCCGGCGTGCAGCGGGCGCAGAGAGGCAAAGGCCTCCTCGATCTCGCCTGCGGTAGTGGCCGTCACGATCGGGAGCTGGAGTCCCCTGGCGCGGGCGAAATCCTCGGCGAGCGCGGTGTTCCGCTTGGCATTCGTATTGTTCGGGTTCACCATCAGGGCGATCACCCTAACGTGCGGAACCAGCTCGGACAGCAGTTCAAGGCGTTTCGTCGTCAACTCGTCCGCGATCAAGCTGATTCCCGTGAGGTTCCCGCCCGGCCGGGCGAAGCTGGCCACGAGGCCTAACTCGACCACGTCGGCGCCAAGCCTGAAGACGATCGGGATCGTCGAGGTTGCGCCTTTCAGCGCAAGTGCCGTCGGCAGGCCGCCGGTGGAGACGATCACGTCGACCTTGCGGCTGACGAGCTCGGCGGCCAAAGCGGGCAGCCGATCATAGCGGCCCTGCGCCCAGCGATGTTCGATCGCGATGTTCCCCGACAGGCGCTTCCATGTCCCAGGGGTGAGTGCCTGTGCGATCTCCTCGGCCGTGCCGGCGACGTCGGGTGTGCCGATCCAGGAGTTGAACTGATCGGTGGCATGCGTGCCGAGCACATAGCCTTTGCCGGCCCGGCGCAACTGCATCTCGATGGCTCCCACACCGTAGATCGTGTCGGCAGCCACCCAGTCGAACGGAACGCCTGTTGCCAGAACTCGCGTGATCATCTCGGCAGCGATTTCGGGTTGAGTGACGAAGTGAAGGCTGTCGGGAATATGAGCGGCTTGCCGCCGAATGGCGTCGTTGATCCAGTCCTTGGGCAGATAGAGCTGACGGTCGATGAGGGCGCAGCCCCGGTCCGACACGTAGGCCGCAAACACCCCGATCTGACAGTTGGTGATCTTGCCGGCCGATCCGGTGTATTGCCGGCCGACCCCGCACGAGTGCTGCCCCTGCTTGAAAAAGCCGGTCTCGTCGAGGACGAGCACCGCACCGGGTGAGGCGAGCGTCTCAAGAGCATAGTCGCGCACCATGTCCCGCAAGGCATCCGCGTCCCAGTGGCTGCGACCCAGCACCGCCTGCTGACGCCAGGGGCCTGGATCGCCGACAGCAACTTGAGGGCGGCTTTGACTTGACGCAGGCTCAAGGACGATGATGCGGCTTTCGCCACATGCGCCGATCCATCCTCTCCTTAAAGACGAGAGGGCTTACCGCGCCTTTTGCTAATCACGCGTGTGACATCGGTATGGCAGATGCCGGCGCGATTAACCATTCTGACAGTAACAGGCATCAAGGTGCTTCTGTCCCGGAGATAGCGCGGTAATCTTTCCGGATCAGGCCCTCGAGGCTGCGGATCACTGTTTTTGGGGGGACACGATCCATGAGCACCAGCCGACGTTTTCTCCTCGCTTCGTCCTTGGCCCGCCTGATCCAAATGGAGCGGGGAGGGCAGAGGATCGTCGAAGGCTATTTCCCCGAACGGGATGGCCGATGCTCCTGTGTCCGCCTGGATGGACGCGCGGGATGTCTCATCCTGATTACGCACGGGTCCAATGGTCCTGCGGAGGAACCTACAGAGATACCGCTGGCGCATGCCGAGGTCCTGCTGGCTGTTACGACCGCTGAAGTAGGTTATGTCCGCACCTCGCTCTTCCTTGGTGCCGCGGTTCATGTCAGCCGCTTCGCCGTGCCTGGCCCACTCGACCTTATCGATGTCACTTTCGAGCACGAGCAGGAAGCAAAAGAGTTTCAGCCGCCGGTATGGTTTGGACCTGAGGTCAGTGCGGATCCGCGCTTCCGCAATCAATCCCTGGCCCTTACAGGTTTGGCACCTGCACCGGAACTGCCCCTGACCGACGAGGCACTTAACACTCTGCTCGACATTCTGGAAAACCGGAGATCGCTGCGACATCGCACTTGGCTGAAGGAACGCGCCGCGTCTTAGGCAGTGATCGCGTCGACCCCGACTCACTAGGTCGCATCCGTCAATGAGTGTAAATTCGGGTGCGGTCTGAGGTGGCCATTGGTCAGCTCGCCTGTGGAGTGATGGCCAGAGCCTGCGGGTTGATCATCGGTGTTGCGAGCTCGGTTATCGCTTCGATCTGCATGTAACGGTGCTGAAGCTGCCAGTCGTCATTGGCCTCCAGCAGCACCGCCCCGATCAGGCGCCTGATGACGGCCTCGACAATCTTGCCAATCCTCGCCCGAAGACGGCATCGGACCGCACGGGCGCCCAATGCCGCTTGGCGGTGAGGGAGGCGGCACTCGGAAGACGATGTTGACGTGGTCGCCGTCAACTTCGACGCGTCGGATCATGGCGCGGATGATCTCACGTGTGCCGTTCCAGTCCAGTCCGTCCAAGCCTCCGCGGACTTTCTCCGCGAACTCGTCCACGCGGCCGACGAGCAGGATCAGGTTCCGCTCCGCCTCGGCCTCAGCGAGCCGCCTCTGCCGGTCCGCCTCAAGCTGGGCCAGGCGGCGCCGCATCCCGTTGATGCGGGGCTCGAACTCGCAGCGCTCGATGAGGCCCTCGGCATAGCCGTCGATGAGCCGCCCAAGGCCGCGGCGCAGGGCGGCAATCCGGCGCTCAAGGTCGGTGTCGCCTGCCTCGCCGGGGATGTCACGCGCTTGATTGAGCCGACGCTGGTACTCCGCAGCGAGGCGCCCGGAATTCTCCAGGACGGTCCGGATCTCGTCCCACACGGCCTGCTCCAGGCGATCGCTGCGCACCGACCGGTTGTCGCAGACCGCCTGCCCCGCGAAGCGGTGCGCATCGGTGCCCGTGCAGCGGTAATAACCATAGTCGGCCGGCTGCTGCTCCCCCACGCGTCCGCGCGCCATCTTGCCGTAGAAGGCGTAGCCGCACCGCTGACAGACCACGAGCCCCTGCAACAACCAGCCGGGACGACGCCGGAGTTCCCGGCGACGACGGCGGTTCTCGTCGAGCTGCGCCTGGGCCGCCTCGAAGACCGCTGGGTCGACCAAGGCCGGCACCGGGATCTCGATCCACTCCTCGCGGGGCACGGGGACCCGTGAGTTCGGCTTCCGCGCCGCCTGCGGATGGCCGCGCAAGGGTCGCAGGCGCGGTGGCGCCTGCACCGAGCGCGAGCGCCCGAAGACCGCGCGCCCGACATAGGCGGTGTTGCGCAGCATCAGCGCGATCGTGGTGCTGTCCCACCGAGCCTTGCCGGTGCTGGTCGGCACCCCGACCTCTGAAAGGCGGCGCGACACCTCCCGCAGGCTCAGGCGCTCCAGCCCGACCCACGCAAACATCAGCCGGACCCAGCGGGCCTCCTCGGCGACAACTTCGACGCGCCATTCCACCGCCCGCGTCCTTGGCGATGTAGCGGTAGCCGAAAGACACCTTGCCCAGAGCGCTGATCAGTCCCGAGCGTGCGGCGTGCCGGCGTCCACGGCGGCTGCGTTCCAGGATCTTGGCCCGCTCGTACTCGGCGATCATGCCCTGGACCTGGAGCAGGAGATCGTCCTCGGCGCTGGTGCCGATGGGGCGGTTCACGAAGACGACCTCGGTGCCGGCCCGCCGGAACTCCTCGACGAGGAGGACCTGATAGGCGTAGCGCCGGGCCAGACGGTCCGGTGCAAGGACAAGGACCTGATCGAGCACGCCGGCGGCCACGGCATCCCGCAGCCGTTCCAGAGCTGGCCGCAGGAGCGTGGTGCCGCTGTAGCCTTCGTCGACGAACTCATCGCCGGGATCTGCCGACAGGCCAGCGCTGGCGACCCGCTCGCGCAGCGCCGCAAGCTGGCTGGCCACGGTGTTGCCGCGGGCCTGCTGCTCGCTCGACACCCGCGCATAAAGCGCAATCCGGGGCTCAGGCATGATCACTCCTCCGCATAGTCAGCGCGTCGCCTTCGCCGGGCTCCAACTCCCGAAGCGGACGAATGCGTCGGCGCCGATTGGGCACGAGGCGGTCGTAGGCCTCGATCAGGCATTGGGCGCTGAGACGCGTCGTCTCGAACGACACCTTGATCGTCAAAGGAGTGGGCCTGCTCTGCTGGTCCATCGGCGCCTCCCGAGGGGCCCCGCAGGTCGGGCTGCCAGCGTAGGTTCAGCGGAGCCCGCCCGAAGCCCTCTCGGTAACGCGGCCGCAGGCGCTCACGTTCGATCGCCACCACCCACTCGAAATCCAAGTTGGCAAGATTGTCGAGGCCGTC
>JAFAAP010000008.1 GCA_023426505.1 Pseudomonadota bacterium | reverse complement strand
CCGCCCGCCCCCTGCCCCTCGTTCGTCTCGCCGGGGAGGTGGGGCGGCCATGAGCAAGCTCCGCGTCCTCGACCTATTCTCTTGCGTCGGCTGCCACGCGATCGGCCTGGGCCGCGTCGGCGGGTTTGAAACCGTCGCGTTCTGCGAAGCCAGCCCCTTTCGCCGAGACATCCTTTCACACCAGTTCCGAGGCACACCGGTTCATGACGACGTGCGCACCATGTCAGCTCCCATTGCCGATGTCGTATTCGGCGGCCCTCCCTGTCAGGCCACCAGCGTTGCCGCTGCCATTCACGGCAAACGATCCGGCCAAAGCCTCTGGCGAGACATGCTCCGCCTCGGGCTCGACTCCGGCGCAGAATGGATTGTCGTGGAGCAGCCCTCGGGCAACGCGGCGTGGGAAGCCGAAGTGTCTGACGATCTCGCGCGGGCTGGAAGGCACGTCGCCAAGCTTGAGTTCGAGGCTCGCGACGTTGGCGCGCCTTATGAGAGGCGGCGCGTGTTCCTTCTTTCCAGCCCCAGCCTGTCGCGACTGGAGGTCGCCTGGCAGGCGGGACCACGAGCGATTGAGCAAGTCGCGCGGGCAGCAGATGCCCGAGGTGCTTGGAACCCGGATCAGCTCGAATCTCTACCTGTGGATGCTCGATCTGCCGCAGAGCATGATGGAGGGCCGGCCTCCCGCTGGCGAAAGGAGATGATCGAAGCCCTTGGCGACAGCAACCCTCCCGGCATGGCGGAGGTCATCGGGCACTGCATCCTGGCGGCGACCGCCTCCCTTCATAGCCCTCTTCAAGACAGGGATGGGGAGGTGAACCGATGAGCTACGTTATCCACACCCCGCTCGGCTCGTTCTGTTCCGCCTGCCAGTCCCCTCTCGGCTGCGAGGAGGCCGATTTTGAGGTGTGCGATACCTGCGGAGGGGAAGGCATCGGTGGTGACGACGAAGAGTATGACCCGTGTGACGGCTTCAGCTGCACGGTCTACCCCAACCGGCCGATCGAGGACATTCCGAGCTTAACGCTCGAGGAGGCGGAGAGGCTATGAGCGTGACCGGCTATGACGGGGAGCGTGGCAATGCGCAGTGATCTTTTCGACCGGGCGCTCTCATGGTTGTATGTCCGACAGGTATGGGGCGGAAGATGCCCTGAGAACGTGAAGGGCTGTCCGTCGTGCGACAAATGGGCAGAGCACGATTGGCTCTTCAACGACGGCGGCGACCCCGATATGCGGCCTGACCCCTTTGACGATGAACCCCGCCCATGATGACCTACCGCTTCTGGAGCCGATACGGGCACTACGTGGTGGGGCCGGTGCTGGTCGTGGGGATCGTCGTGGGGGTGCTGTCGGCGTTCGGGGTCGTGTTGCCTTAACGCTATCCGGGCCGACGAAAGCCATTTGCCTGGGCCTCCGCCTCGGTCTTGAAGCACCGAACCGGCCCCTTCATCTGGCCGATGTACGGAGACTCCTGGACGTGGTGGTAGCGTTCTGACGTTGACCCCCAGTAGGGTTCATCCTCCGCGCAAGCGGGGTATGTCGGGGCGCTTTGGTGAACGCTACCCTCAAACGCCGTTGGCGGGTTAGCCCCAACGCGGAGCCCCAGGTAGAACATTACCGCAAGCGCCATGATCATCAGGAGCGCAGCCGTCAGAGATGGGCGGAAGGACAGGTACGTCCTCTTTTCGTCCGGCGCGAGGTAGAGGAACACGAACCCAGCCGCGGCGATGTACCGGCCAGCGTAGAAGAACGGGTTCCCAATCCATGTGGCCGGGCTGTCGTTGGAGATATAGAGCACGCTAGCGAAGCCCGAGTAGGCCACCCCGAGCCCCACAAGCGCGACGCCGAGAACTAGCCTGTGGCTCTTCGGACTATCCGGGTTCCGGTACGAGGGCGAGGCTACGATCTTGAGGGCATCCACCCCGTACATGCCGAGGGCGAGGCCGCCACCAATCAGCTGCGCCGCGGCCCCGCTGAACGAGATCCATGGATGGGGTGCGAACGTCCCGACGAGGATGTAGAGCGCTGCGGCTGCCAGGAGCCCGAGAAGAAGTTGATTCCTAGCGACGACCACGGTCATTCTCCATCAATTTCAGAGCGCCGTCTGATGCCTGCATGACGCTGCTGCTGAGCTCCCGCCGCACGCGGTCGCCTGTGACGAGCGCTTTGGCGAGTTCGCCGCGCTGCCGCCTCACCTCTTCGTCGAGTTGCTGACGCTCCTTTGGACGCAGCAACTGCGTCAGGCTCCATGTCATAGGGGCCTCCCACGGCGCATTTCAGCGGTGGCGTCCTCGAGTAGGCCAATGTCTTTGTGGACCGTCTCCAGCACCACCTTCAGGTCGGAGATACGCTCCTTCTGAAGCTCGGTGTTGGCCTTCCGCTCGGACAGATAGAGCCATACGAAGAGACCCGCCAAAGCGGCAGGGCCTCCGTCGCGAAGGAGAAGGGCAATGGCCTCCGCCGTCATCGTTAGGCCGGCGTGTTGCGCGGCGCGAGATAGACGACCGCGAACCCAACGAGCGCGTTGAAGACGCCCAGCCCAAGCCACGCCTGCCACGGCATGGTGACGCCATCAGGGACCGTGGCGAAGATCGTCGTCCCGGTTGCTGCTACGGTGGCGGCCGTCCCGGCTACGGCCTTTGCGATGTTGCGGATGCTCATGCCCGTGCCTCCATCTCGTCCGCTAGGGCGCGGAGATCCGCTGCGATCTCGCGCCATGTCCTGAAAGGGGTGGGAGCCTCTCCTCCTGTGACGGGAGGATTGCCCGGTGCGTCGGGATTGGGCTCGTGATCTAGGGTGGGCTCTGCGCCGCCCAGAGCCGCGCGAAGGTCGGCCTCGATGTTCACCCGGCGAGCACTGCCCCAATCGGGCGTGTTGCGCGAGGTGACGCGAGTGTATTCGGTGATGGTGCCGTTGTTGGACCACTT
>JAFAAP010000245.1 GCA_023426505.1 Pseudomonadota bacterium | reverse complement strand
TGCGGCACTGTCCAGCCGACCGTAACCTTCTCCTGCAGCGTCACGGGCTTCGCCGTACTCAACTGCTGGCGAATGACCGTCCGCTGCTCAGGGGCGATGGTGATGGATCCCGTGGCGGCAGGGGACGTGGTAGTGGTTGTCGTTACCGACGTCTGCGCACTGGCGGGAAGTGCAGCAAGAGCGCCAACCGTCACCGCAGCGGCAACCATCAAGTTCTTCATCGTCAACCTCCTTGTCGCATGGCGAGGGGCGAAGGCCCCTCATGACAGGGCGACTAACGTCCTAGGGCGACAGGCGTTCCAGCGTGGCCGTATCTATTGATTGAGGCGTTTCTAGCAACCTATTGATATTAAAACAAAAAAGCCGGAGCCATAGGGCTCCGGCTGAAGTCGGCTGCCGTGCAGCCGGGAGGAAAATCCTCGTCCTGCTTAGCAGGAATAGTACATCTGGAACTCAACCGGATGCGGGGTCATCTCGAAGCGAGCGACCTCGGCCATCTTCAGCTCGATGTAGCTGTCGATGAAGTCGTCGTTGAAGACGCCGCCGGCCTTGAGGAAGGCGCGGTCCTTGTCGAGGCTGGCCAGCGCTTCGCGCAGCGAGCCGCAGACGGTCGGGATCTTCTTCAACTCGCGCGGCGGGAGATCGTACAGATCCTTGTCCATCGCCTGGCCGGGATCGATCTTGTTCAGGATGCCGTCCATGCCCGCCATGAGCAGGGCCGCGAAGGCGAGGTAGGGGTTCGCCGTCGGATCCGGGAAGCGAACCTCGACGCGCTTGGCCTTCGGCGACGTCGTCCATGGAATGCGGCACGAGGCGGAGCGGTTGCGGGCCGAGTAGGCGAGCAGCACCGGAGCCTCATAGCCCGGGACGAGACGCTTGTAGGAGTTCGTCGACGGGTTGGTGAAGGCGTTCAGCGCCTTGGCGTGCTTGATGATGCCGCCGATGTACCACAGGCACTCCTGGGACAGGTCGGCATACTTGTTGCCGGCGAACATCGGCTTGCCGTCCTTCCAGATCGACTGGTGCACGTGCATGCCCGAGCCGTTGTCGCCATAGACCGGCTTCGGCATGAAGGTCGCGGTCTTTCCGTAGGACTGCGCGACGTTGTGGATGCAGTACTTGTAGATCTGCATCTCGTCGGCGGTCTTCACGAGCGTGTTGAACTTCGTGCCGAGCTCGTGCTGGGCGGAGGCGACCTCGTGGTGGTGCTTCTCGACGGTCACGCCCATGGCTGCCATGGCCGCGAGCATCTCGCTGCGCATGTCCTGGGCCGAATCGAGCGGCGGCACCGGGAAGTAGCCGCCCTTGACCGGGATGCGGTGGCCGAGATTGCCGCCTTCGTAGTCCCTGTCACCGTTGGTTGGCAGCTCGGACGCGTCGAGCCTGAAGCCCGTGTTGTACGGGTCGGCCATGAACTTCACGTCGTCGAAGATGAAGAACTCGGCTTCCGGGCCGACATAGACCGTGTCGCCGATTCCGGTGGACCGGAGGAACGCCTCGGCCTTCTTGGCGATGCCACGCGGATCGCGCTCGTAGGGCTCGCCCGTGGCCGGCTCGAGAATGTCGCAGACGATCGACAGGGTGGAGGCGGCGAAGAAGGGGTCCACCTGCGCCGTCGTCGGATCGGGCATCAGCACCATGTCGGATTCGTTGATGGCCTTCCAGCCGGCGAACGACGAGCCGTCGAACATGACGCCGTCTGCGAACAGGTCCTCATCGACCATGGAGACGTCGAAGGTGACGTGCTGCCACTTGCCGCGCGGATCCGTGAACCGGAAATCGACATACTTGATGTCGTTGTCTTTGATCGCCTTCAGCACATCCTTGGCGGTCTGCATGATTTGATGGTCCTCTTCTGGCCTTAAGTTTTCCGCGGCGCTGGGCCTCGGTGTCGAAAGCAAGCTCAGATCGCGTCGGATCCGGTCTCGCCTGTCCTGATGCGAACGGCCTCTTCGACCGTCGAAACGAAAATCTTGCCGTCGCCGATGCGGCCCGTCTGGGCCGCCTTGCGGATCGCCTCGATGGCGCTCTCGACCATGTCGTCGCTCAGGACGATCTCGAGCTTCACCTTCGGCAGGAAGTCGACGACGTACTCGGCGCCGCGATAGAGTTCGGTATGACCCTTCTGGCGTCCAAAACCCTTGGCCTCGATGACGGTGATGCCCTGGAGACCGACCTCCTGAAGGGCTTCTTTGACTTCATCGAGCTTGAAAGGCTTGATGATGGCTTCAATTTTCTTCATCCGGTGAACCGCTTCAGTTCGAGGTTTGCCGCTTTTAGCACCAGCAGGAGGTGCCTTCCATGGCTTCAGCCCATGAAAGCCCGTACTTTTGCCGCTTGGAAGAGCAGCATCTGATTAAAGTTTGTGCAGCTGCACCATTCGTAATCTTCCCGGCTCAAAACTAGGCTGAGACCCTTCCATGGCGCCTCCAGAACTTATCCTGACACCTCATGAAATGGCCCGGGCGGATGCCGCTACCATCGCGGCCGGCACCCCGGGACTCGATCTCATGCGCCGGGCGGGCCGCGCCGTCGCGGACGTAGCGGGGCGGATGGTGAAGCCCGGCGGCCGCATCCTCGTGGCCGTCGGTCCCGGCAACAATGGCGGCGACGGCTTCGTGGCCGCGGCGGCCCTGGCAGCCGACGGCTATGATGTCGCCGTGGTGCCTCTCGGGCTGACCGATCAGATGCGGGGCGATGCGGCCGAGGCTGCTCGCGGCTGGCATGGCGAGACCGTGTCCGCCCAGGAGGCGCGCTTTCATGAGACGGACCTGATCATCGACGCCCTATTCGGCACCGGGCTCGCGCGCGATCTCGATGGTTCCGCTCGGGCCATGGTAGAGCAGATCGACGCTGCGGGACGTCCCGTGCTGGCGGTGGACCTGCCCTCGGGGCTCGACGGGGAAACCGGCGACGTGCGCGGTGTGGTGATCAAGGCGGCCCGCACAGTGACTTTCGCGGCCCGAAAGCCCTGTCATCTCCTGATGCCGGGGCGGGCCTATTGCGGTCCGGTCGAGGTCGCCGACATCGGCATCTCGCCGGAGATCCTGTCCAGGATGGGTGGACAGCTCTTCGTCAACGGCCCCGGCCTCTGGCGGGAGCACGTGCCGAAGCCCGGCCCGGCCTCCCACAAGTACGACCGTGGCCATACGCTGGTCGCCTCGGGCGGGGCGACCCGGACCGGAGCGGCCCGGCTCGCCGCATTGGCGGCGCTCCGGATCGGATCAGGGCTCGTCACGATCGCGTCGCCGCCGGAGGCGCTGGGGGTCAACGCCGCCCATCTCACCGCCGTCATGCTGCGGGGCTGCGACGGGCCCGAGGGGCTCTATCACATCCTCAAGGACCCGCGGTTCAATGCGGTCGTGCTGGGCCCGGCCCTCGGCGTCCATGCCAATACACGGGCCATGGTGGCCGTGGCGGTCCAGGCGCAGCGCAGTCTCGTGCTGGATGCCGATGCGCTCACGTCCTTCGAGGATCTGGCCTCGGAACTCCACCAGGCCTTCCGGTATGCGCCGACGGTCCTGACCCCGCACGAGGGAGAGTTCAAGCGCTTGTTCAGCGGGCATCCCGATCTCCTTGATCCGCCGTCGAAAGTCGAGCGGACGAGGCGGGCGGCTGCCTATACCGGAGCGGTGGTGCTGCTGAAGGGCTCGGACACGGTGATCGCGGCGCCCGACGGCCGCGCGGCCATCAACGAGAACGGGACGCCTTATCTCGGGACCGCAGGCTCGGGCGACACCCTGTGCGGCATCATCGCAGGTCTGATGGCGCAGGGGCTGCCCGCATTCGAGGCCGCCTGCGCCGGAACCTGGATCCACGCGGAGGCGGGGGCGGGTTTCGGGCCGGGCCTGATCTCCGAGGATCTCGCCGGCCTCCTCCCCGGGGTCCTGCGCGACCTGCTCAGGTGACTTCGATCCAGGTCCAGAGTCCCCGGTCGAAGCGCTCCATCGCGGTCGAAGCCAGCAGCCACTTGCCCGGGTTGTCGGCCACGAAGGCGATGCGGATGGTGCGGTTCTCCGGAACCTGGGCCGTATCGAGAAAGTAGGGGTCCCAGCCATCGTCGAGGGGATGGAGGAGGCGGAAGACGTGGCCGTGGAGATGCAGCGGCTGGACCATCGGTGTCTGGTTGGTCAGCGTCAGCACCACTGGTGAGCCGCGCTTAACCTTCAGGAGCGGCGCTCCCGCGACGGATCCTGCCGCCCCGTTGATCGTCCACGGGTTTCCGGCACTCGTCGGAGCCTTGATGACGACGTCCTTGCGGGTCGCGGACTGGAGCTTGATCGTATCCGGCAGCGCCTTGTTGGGCGCAAGGGGCGCGATGGCCGGCAGAGCAGGGCGCTTCTCCCCGGTGGTGACGACCTCGACCAGCGGAAAGCCGTTGCCGATCATCGCCGTGATCGTGCCGGTGACGTTCTGCTCAGCGGGCAGGTCGACGAGGAGGTCGTAGCGTGAGCCAGGCGCGAAGGGGAGCGAGGCCTTCAGGGGCTCGAAGGTGTCGGTCGGCTGGCCGTCGATGGCGATGATGAACGGCTTGAGTCCATCAAACCTCAGGCGCATGGCGCGCGCGTTGCAGGCATTGGCGAGACGAAGGCGCACCCGCCCGCCCTGCGGCGCTTCGACCCGGCAGGGCGTGGCTTTGCCGTTGACGCTCAGGAGGTTCCCGAGGCGACCGGCAGTATTCTCGCGCGAAGCGTCGTCGAAGAGCGCAAGGGAGCCATCCTCGCCGAGGGCCCAGTCGTCGACCAGGAGGGGGAGGTCCGCGTCGGCCTGCGGCGGATCCGCCTCCTCAACGATCAGCAGGCCGGAGAGGCCGCGCTCGAGCGGTTCGGCGCTCCCTCCGAGGACGCAGGGGCGGATGAGGAAGGTTCCGGCATCGGGCGGCGTGAGGCGGTACTCGAAGGACTGGCCGGGCGGCACCGGATCCTGTGTCAATCCGCCGACTCCATCCATCGCGTTAGGGCCACGAATCCCCTGGAGATGAAGCGAAAGAGGCTTCGGCGTCTCGTTGCGGAGGGTTAATCGAAGCTCGTTGCCGTGCCTGATCCGCAGGGCCGGAGCCAACTCGTCGTTGAAGGCCCAAATCTGGGCTTCCTGTCCTGCATCCGGGCGGAGGCGCCGCTGGGCCGGTCTGGCGACCAGCGTCGGGGGGAGGCCCGTGCCCAGACCCTCGGTCTTTCCTGGACGTGGCGCCGGCTGGGCGAAGCCGCACCGGGGGATGCTCGCCACGGAGGCGGTCAGGCCGGCAAGGGCGGCGCGGCGGGTGATCATGGAAAGCTCTTACAAAAGGAGAGGACGGGACTGTCGGTACAGCGTTGAACGCAAACGGCCAAGTTTGGTTGCTTTTGGGCAGCAAGCCCCCAACTTTTTTGATGCACCAAATATTCACCGTGTTATAGAGCCGCGTCCGGACGATGGGGCGCGTGCATCGCGCCGCCTCCCGCGCGGGCGTGGCGGAATTGGTAGACGCACTGGATTTAGGTTCCAGCGGCGAAAGTCGTGGGGGTTCGAGTCCCTCCGCCCGCACCAATCCCGTCAGATTGGTATCCGGACGGCTCCTTCGGCCTGGTTGACGGCGTCACGCCGCCTCGGCCGGAGCCTGGGACACAGATTTTTCGAGTGAATGAAGGCGAATGACATCATGCAGGTGACGGAAACACTGTCCCAAGGCTTGAAGCGAGAATTCAAGGTCGTGCTGCCCGCAACCGAGCTGGAGCAGCGCCTGAACGACGAACTGGCGACCCTCAAGGACCGCGTGCGTCTGAACGGTTTCCGTCCCGGCAAGGTGCCGGTCGGCCACCTCCGCCGGGTCTACGGCCGTTCCGTCATGGGTGACGTGGTCCAGAACGCCGTCAACGAGGCGAACCGCAAGATCGTCGAGGACAATAGCCTCAAGCTGGCTTTCGAGCCGCAGATCAAGTTCCCGGAGAACCAGGACGAGATCGAGAAGGCCATGGACGCCAAGGGCGACCTCGCCTTCACGGTGGCTCTCGAGGTGCTCCCGGCCTTCGACCTGATCGACGTTTCCGACGTCGAGGTGAAGAAGCCGGTGGTCGAGGTCACGGACGCCGAGATCAACGAGTCGCTCGAGCGCATGGCCAAGCAGAACCGCTCCTTCGAGCCGAAGGAAGGCAAGGCGGAGAACGGCGACCGCGTGGTCGTGGACTTCGTCGGCCGCATCGACGGCACGGAGTTCGAAGGCGGCAAGGGTGAGGACATCCGCGTGGAGCTCGGCTCCAACACCTTCATCCCCGGCTTCGAGGACCAGCTGGTCGGTCTCCAGGCCGGCGACACCAAGCTCGTGAAGGTCACCTTCCCGACCAACTACCTGGCGCCGCACCTGGCCGGCAAGGACGCCGAGTTCGACGTGACCGTGAAGGCCGTCGAGGCGCCGGGCGAGCTGAAGATCGACGACGAGCTCGCCAAGGGCTTTGGCATGGAGTCCCTCGACAAGCTCAAGGACGCCATCCGCGACGCGATCAGCAAGGACTTCGACGCTCAGTCCCGCCGCAAGGTGAAGAAGGAGCTCCTGGACGCCCTCGACGCCCGCTACAGCTTCGAGCTGCCTCCTAGCCTCGTGGAGCAGGAGTTCGCTGCCGTGTGGTCGCAGGTCGAGGCGGACATGAAGTCCAACAACCGCACCTTCGCGGACGAGGACACCACCGAGGAGGAGGCGCGTGCGGAGTACCGCAAGATCGCGGAGCGTCGCGTCCGTCTCGGCTTGGTCCTTGCACAGATCGGCGAGAAGTCCGATATCAAGATCTCCGACGATGAGGTCACCCAGGCTCTCATCGAGCGGGTCCGCCAGTACCCTGGCCAGGAGAAGCAGGTCTGGGAGTTCTACCAGAAGAACCCGCAGGCCCTTGCTGAAATCCGGGCGCCTCTGTTTGAGGAAAAGGTCGTCGATCAGATCCTGTCGCAGGTGAAGGTCGTCGACGAGACCGTGACCAAGGAGGCGCTGTTCGGCGACGACGAGGGCGAGGAAGCCGCGTCCGAGACGAAGGCCAAGGGCGGAAAGAAGGCTGGCAAGAGCGAGTAACGCCCTTTCAAGCGTCTCGCCGCTAGCATCATTTTGAACGGCCGCGCGACCGCGCGGCCGGACTTTTGGAGCAGTGAGACGATGAGAGATCCGGTCGCCCTCTTTAACAACACGCTCGTCCCGATGGTGGTCGAGCAGTCGAATCGCGGCGAGCGCGCCTTCGACATCTATTCGCGCCTCCTGCGTGAGCGGATTATTTTCCTCACCGGGCCGGTGGAAGACTACTCGGCTTCGCTGATCGTGGCGCAGCTCCTGTTCCTCGAGGCCGAGAACCCCAAGAAGGAAATCTCCTTCTACATCAATTCGCCCGGCGGCGTGGTCACCTCCGGTCTGTCGATCTACGACACGATGCAGTTCATCCGCTGCCCGGTTTCGACCCTCTGCGTCGGCCAGGCCGCCTCGATGGGCTCGCTCCTCCTGGCCGCCGGCGAGGCTGGCCAGCGCTTCGCCCTCTCGAACGCCCGAATCATGGTTCACCAGCCATCCGGCGGCTACCAGGGCCAGGTGACGGACATTATGATTCATGCCCGCGAGAGCGAGGCCCTGAAGCGGCGCCTCAATGAAATCTACGTGAGGCACACGGGCCAGGACATCGGGGCGGTCGAGCAGGCCCTGGAGCGCGACAACTTCATGACGGCCGATGCAGCCAAGGAATTCGGCATCATCGACCAGGTCCTGTCGAAGCGCCCCGAGCCGGCGACCCCGGTCGGACCTACGGCCTAACCCCTAAAATCTGGGGACAAATTCCTCCCGGATGCGTCTTTTTGGCGTGCGGCTGCGTTCCTATTGATCATGCATCATTCGCATGTTTGCATGGGGATTCGGGAGGCAAGATAATTTTCGTGGCTCGGATTCTCAGCGCCGGAACCTTTCATTAGCTCCGGCGCTCATAAACTGAAGGGTGCCCGGCCGGCATGTGGCCGACCTGGTACCGATTGGAGATGTGATAATGACCAAGGCTGGCGGCAACGACTCCAAGAGCACGCTGTACTGCTCCTTCTGCGGCAAGAGCCAGCATGAGGTTCGCAAGCTGATCGCTGGCCCGACTGTTTTCATCTGCGATGAATGCGTCGAGCTGTGCATGGACATCATCCGCGAGGAGTCGAAATCGTCGCTCGTGAAGTCGCGCGATGGGGTTCCTACTCCCAAGGAAATCAGCCGCGTTCTCGACGACTACGTGATCGGGCAGGAGCACGCCAAGAAGGTGCTCTCTGTTGCAGTGCACAACCACTACAAGCGCCTCGCTCACGCGACCAAGCACAATGACGTGGAGTTGGCGAAGTCCAACATCCTCCTGATCGGCCCCACGGGCTCGGGCAAGACCCTGCTGGCGCAGACCCTGGCTCGGATCCTGGACGTGCCTTTCACCATGGCGGACGCCACGACCCTGACGGAAGCCGGCTACGTCGGCGAGGACGTGGAGAAGATCATCCTCATGCTGCTCCAGGCCTCCGACTACAACGTCGAGCGGGCGCAGCGCGGCATCGTCTATATCGACGAGATCGACAAGATCTCCCGCAAGTCGGACAATCCGTCGATCACCCGCGACGTGTCAGGCGAGGGCGTGCAGCAGGCGCTCCTGAAGATCATGGAGGGCACCGTCGCCTCCGTGCCTCCCCAGGGTGGCCGTAAGCATCCGCAGCAGGAGTTCCTGCAGGTCGACACCACGAACATCCTGTTCATCTGCGGCGGCGCCTTCGCGGGCCTCGAGCGGATCATCGCAGGCCGCGGCAAGGGCACGTCGATCGGTTTCGGTGCGACCGTCCAGGCCCCTGACGACCGCCGGACGGGCGAGATTTTCCGCGAGGTGGAGCCTGAGGATCTGCTGAAGTTCGGCCTGATCCCTGAGTTCGTCGGCCGTCTCCCGGTCCTGGCGACCCTCGAGGATCTCGACGAGGAGGCCCTGAAGAAGATCCTCCAGGAGCCGAAGAACGCCCTGGTCAAGCAGTACCAGCGTCTCTTCGAGATGGAGAACGTCAACCTGACGTTCCAGGACGAGGCCCTGTCCATGATCGCCCGCAAGGCGATCGAGCGGAAGACCGGTGCCCGCGGCCTGCGTTCCATCATGGAAGGCATCCTGCTCGAGACCATGTACGATCTCCCGGGCCTGGACTCGGTGGAGCAGGTGGTCATCGGGCCTGAGGTGGTGGAAGGAAAGGCCAAGCCGCTCTTCATCCACGGCGACCGCGGTGAGCAGACCGCCAGCGCGAGCGCCTAAGGCCCTGAGGGGTTACCTATCGACAATAAGCATGGCGGGTGTGCCGTTCTTGAAACATTCTACCCGCCACGCCACATTATCTCTGACGCGACCGTCGTCAGCTCATCTCCCGAGGGACGGCGCCGCGTACCGGATGCAGCAATCATAAAAAGCTCGAGCGTTCCGGTTTTTCGTCCGCAGGCCAGCTTATCGGAGGGGCCTAACGGGCGCAGTCAAAAGGATGTCGTCTTATGACACAATCGAAGCCACGTCAGCCTGTCGTTCCAGGCTCGACCGGAACCTACGCGGTTCTGCCTCTGCGCGATATCGTCGTCTTCCCGCATATGATCGTGCCGCTCTTCGTCGGCCGCGAGAAGTCCATCCGCGCGCTTGAGGAAGTGGTCAAGGGGGACCGTCACATCCTCCTGGCGACCCAGATCGATGCGACGGATGACGATCCTGCCGCCGATGCGATCTACAAGGTCGGCACCCTGGCCAGCGTGCTCCAGCTCCTGAAGCTGCCCGACGGGACCGTGAAGGTGCTCGTCGAGGGTGCAAGCCGCGCCAAGGTCAAGGCCTATACCCAGACCGAAGAATATTACGAAGCGGAAGCAGAGGTGCTCCCGGACTCCCTGGGCGACCAGATCGAGGCCGAGGCTCTGGCCCGCTCCGTCGTGTCGGAATTCGAGAACTACGTGAAGCTGAACAAGAAGGTCTCTCCGGAGGTCGTCTCGGCGGTCACGCAGATCGACGAGCCCGCGAAGCTCGCCGACACCATCGCGTCCCACCTGGCCATCAAGATCGCCGACAAGCAGGCGATCCTGGAGATCCCCACCGTCGCGCAGCGCCTCGAGAAGGTGCTCGGCCTGATGGAGAGCGAGATCTCGGTGCTCCAGGTCGAGAAGCGGATCCGCACCCGCGTCAAGCGTCAGATGGAGAAGACGCAGCGCGAGTACTACCTCAACGAGCAGATGAAGGCGATCCAGAAGGAGCTCGGCGACGACGAAGGTCGCGACGAGCTGGCCGAGCTCGAGGAGAAGATCGAGAAGACCAAGTTCACGAAGGAAGCCCGCGAGAAGGCGATGGGCGAGCTCAAGAAGCTCCGCCAGATGTCGCCCATGTCCGCGGAAGCGACCGTCGTGCGCAACTATCTCGACTGGCTGCTCGGGATCCCGTGGAACCGCCGCTCGAAGATGAAGAAGGACCTCAAGGTCGCTCAGGACATCCTCGACGCCGATCACTACGGCCTCGACAAGGTCAAGGAGCGCATCGTCGAGTACCTGGCCGTTCAGCAGCGCGCCAACAAGCTCACGGGTCCGATCCTTTGCCTCGTCGGCCCTCCGGGCGTCGGTAAGACCTCGCTCGGCAAGTCGATCGCCAAGGCCACGGGCCGCGAGTTCGTGCGCATGTCGCTCGGCGGCGTGAGGGACGAGTCGGAGATCCGCGGTCACCGCCGGACCTATATCGGCTCGATGCCAGGCAAGATCATCCAGTCGATGCGCAAGGCCAAGACGTCCAACCCGCTCATCCTGCTCGACGAGATCGACAAGATGGGCATGGACTTCCGCGGCGACCCGTCGGCGGCCCTGCTCGAGGTGCTCGATCCTGAGCAGAACAGCACGTTCAACGACCACTACCTGGAGGTCGATTACGATCTGTCGAACGTGATGTTCGTGACCACGGCGAACACGCTCAACATCCCGGCTCCTCTCCTGGACCGTATGGAGGTGATCCGCATCGCGGGTTACACTGAGGAGGAGAAGGCCGAGATCGCCCGCACGCACCTGATCCCGTCCGCCATGAAGAAGCATGGCCTCGAGGTAAAGGAGTGGGAGATCGGGGATGAGGCGCTGCTCATGCTGATCCGGCGCTATACCCGGGAGGCGGGCGTCCGCAACCTGGAGCGCGAGCTCGCCAACCTCGTCCGCAAGGCCGTGAAGGAGATCCTCCTGACCAAGGTCAAGAAGGTCGAGGTGACTACCGCCAATCTGCCCGACTTCCTTGGACCCCCGCGCTATCGCTACGGCGAGGCCGAGACCGAGGACATGGTCGGCGCGGTGACGGGCCTGGCCTGGACCGAGGTCGGCGGCGAGCTGCTCACGATCGAAGGCATCATGATGCCGGGCAAGGGCAAAATGACCGTCACGGGCAACCTCCGGGACGTCATGAAGGAATCGATCTCGGCCGCGGCGTCCTACGTCCGTTCCCGGGCCGTCGATTTCGGCGTCGAGCCGCCCCTGTTCGATCGTCGCGACATCCACGTGCACGTGCCAGAAGGTGCGACGCCCAAGGATGGCCCGTCGGCCGGCATCGCCATGGGGACCGCCATCGTGTCCGTCATCACGGGGATCCCGGTCCGTCGTGACATCGCCATGACCGGCGAGGTCACGCTGCGGGGCAGGGTGCTTCCCATCGGCGGCCTGAAGGAGAAGCTCCTGGCGGCGCTCCGCGGCGGCATCAAGAAGGTCTTGATCCCCGAGGAGAACGCCAAGGACCTCGTCGACATCCCGGCGAGCGTGAAGAACGGTCTGGAGATCGTTCCGGTCTCCATGATGGATCAGGTGCTCCAGCACGCCCTGGTGCGCATGCCTGAGCCCATCGAATGGGACGAGGCCTCCGTGCTGAAGGCGCCCAAGACGCCGGCGGTCGAGGACGACTCGGTCGGGGTCGTGGCCCACTAAAACTGACGTTACCTCATTTCATTATCAGGCCCCCGGATGGCAATTCCGGGGGCTCTTTTTTTGCTTGAGAATCGTAAAAAGCGGTTGTTTTCAGCCAGTTCGGGGCTTGCATACGGACTAGCTTTACGCCAGAGGGATGATCCCTGAAACGGTGGCACATATTCCTTTTTGGCTACCGTGATCACTGGAGGACAAAAAGATGAACAAAGGCGAGCTCGTTGCGGCCGTCGCCGACAAGGTGGGTCTGACGCGGGGCCAGGCTGGTGAGGCGATCGACGCCGCCATCGAGGCCATCACCGGTGCGCTCAAGAAGGGCGACGAGGTGAAGATCGTCGGCTTCGGCACCTTCGTGGTGACCAACCGCGCCGCCGGCGAGGCGCGCAACCCGCGCACCGGTGAGAAGGTGACGGTTCCGGCCTCGAAGACCCCGAAGTTCCGCGCCGGCGCGGGCCTGAAGGATGCCGTGAACGCGAAGTAACCGCTTTTTCAGCGACGATCGCTTCAAAGAGGGCCGACCGCGCTTGCGTTGTCGGCCTTCTCTTTTTATGTGGGACACAGCGGGCGGTTAGCTCAGTTGGTAGAGCATCTCGTTTACACCGAGAGGGTCGGCGGTTCGATCCCGTCACCGCCCACCATTTCAAGGTTCTCGGCACGATTTTCCGATCGGTTACAAGGAACGCTTGACAGGGGTCGGGGGCCCTCGTAAACCGCCTCCACACCGCTTCGGCGGTCCGATGCGCGGGCGTAGCTCAGTCGGTTAGAGTGCCGGCCTGTCACGCCGGAGGTCGCGGGTTCGAGCCCCGTCGCCCGCGCCACTTCTTCAGCAGAACATCGTTATACGCCAACAGGCGATGGGCCGAATTAGGGCCTGGGTCGACTATACCTTTTGGCTTCGGAGGCCCGTGCCTCCGCCGGGTGCTCCTTCCGTAGAATCCCCATGCGTCACCGCGCCCCCGGAGTCCGGTTGGGACCATTTCCTAAGCTCTGCGTTAACAGCCGGGAGGCTGAGGCGTAGGAACATGTGGTTTGCGAAGACCTTCACCGAGATTTCGAATCGGGTTTCTCAGGCGACGGGGCGTCCGGCCACCTTCGCGGCTGCGGTTGCCATCATCATCCTGTGGGCCGTCACCGGCCCTGTCTTCCACTTCTCCGACACGTGGCAGCTCATCGTGAACACGGGCACCACGATCGTGACCTTCCTGATGGTCTTCCTGATCCAGAACACCCAGAATCGCGACGGCGCAGCCATTCAGGCGAAGCTGGACGAACTGATCCGGGCCAGTGCCGCCCAGAACGTGTTCATCGGGATCGAGCACCTGACCCAGGACGAGCTGGACGAGATCCGGGCCCATTGCGAGGCCAAGGCCAGGGCCGAAAGCGCGGCAAACCAAGCCGAGGACCACGCCAACCGCAAGGCAGCCAGGGCTGCCGAGAAGGCCACTTCATAGTTTAGAAGTCTTCTTTTGCGGCGCGTCAAACACTTGTCAGGGAAGGGGATCTCGGATAAGCCTCGCCCCGCAATCAGCGTTGTCGCAGGGCCTTCTCTCGGGCCGGTCTGCGGACTAAATGCTTGATTGTCGCCGGCTTTAAGCCGCGCCTCGTTTCTTTAGGTGTCGCATGACGAATCTCCTCGCCGACTACCTGCCTCTCGTGATCTTCATCGGCGTGTCGCTCGTAATCGGGCTGGCGCTGCTCGTGGCCCCATTCATCGTGGCCTACAGCCGCCCCGACACGGAAAAGCTGTCGGCTTACGAGTGCGGGTTCAATGCCTTTGATGACGCCCGCATGAAATTCGACGTGCGGTTCTACCTCGTCGCCATTCTGTTCATCATTTTCGACCTCGAAGTGGCGTTCCTGTTCCCGTGGGCGATCACCTTCGGAAACCTGGGCTGGTTCGGCTTCCTCTCCATGATGATCTTCCTTGGGGTGCTGACGGTCGGGTTCATCTACGAGTGGAAGAAGGGAGCCCTGGAATGGGATTGATCGCCGAGAACCAGACGCTGGTCGCCCCCGCTCCCCGCGGCATCATCGACCCCAACAGCGGTCAGCCGGTCGGCTCCACCGACCCCTATTTCGTCGGGATCAAGGACGAGCTCGCCGACAAGGGCTTCTTGGTCACCTCGACTGAGGACCTGATCACCTGGGCGCGCACCGGCTCGCTCATGTGGATGACCTTCGGTCTCGCCTGCTGCGCGGTCGAGATGATGCAGATGTCGATGCCCCGCTACGACGTCGAGCGCTTCGGCTTCGCGCCCCGCGCCTCGCCGCGCCAGTCGGACGTGATGATCGTGGCTGGCACGCTGACCAACAAGATGGCCCCCGCGCTCCGGAAGGTCTACGACCAGATGCCCGAACCGCGCTACGTCATTTCCATGGGCTCCTGCGCCAATGGCGGCGGCTACTATCACTATTCCTACTCGGTGGTGCGCGGCTGCGACCGCATCGTGCCCGTCGACATCTACGTTCCGGGCTGCCCGCCCACCGCCGAAGCGCTGCTGTACGGCGTGCTGCTTCTGCAGAAGAAGATCCGCCGCACCGGCACGATCGAGCGCTGAGCAAAGGTCAATTGATGAGTGCTGAGCTCCAAGCTTTGAGCGACCACATCGCCTCGTCCCTCGGCGAGGCGGTGACGGACCGCACGATCGCCTTCGGCGAGCTGACGATCGTCGTCCGCGGCCAGGACATCGTGCGGGCGGTCACCTTCCTGCGCAACGATCCGCAGTGCCGCTTCGTCTGCTTCATCGACATCTGTGGCGCGGACTATCCAGCCCGCGAGAAGCGTTTCGACGTGGTCTACCACTTCCTGGCGCCGCACCATAACCGCCGCATCCGCGTGAAGGTCGAGACCGACGAGTCGACCCCGGTTCCTTCGGTCATCAGTGTCTTTCCGGCCGCGAACTGGTTCGAGCGCGAGGCCTACGACCTCTACGGCATCCTGTTCTCGGGCCACCCGGACCTTCGCCGGATCCTGACCGACTATGGGTTCGAGGGCTTCCCTCTCCGCAAGGACTTCCCGATGACGGGCTTCGTCGAGGTCCGCTACGACGAGGCCCAGGGCCGCGTGGTCTATGAGCCGGTCAAGCTCAACCAGGAATTCCGCAATTTCGATTTCCTCTCGCCCTGGGAAGGCACGGACTACGTGCTGCCCGGCGACGAGAAGGCCAAGGCATAAGGCGGGACGCTCATGGGCGAGCACAACATCCGCAACTTCTCGATCAACTTCGGTCCGCAGCATCCGGCGGCGCACGGCGTGCTCCGCCTCGTGCTGGAGCTCGACGGCGAGATCGTCGAGCGCGTCGATCCGCATATCGGCCTGCTGCATCGCGGCACCGAGAAGCTGATCGAGTACAAGACCTACATCCAGGCCAACCCCTATTTCGACCGGCTCGACTACGTCGCGCCGATGAATCAGGAGCACGCCTATTGCATGGCCGTCGAGCGGCTCCTCGGCATCGAGGTGCCGCGCCGCGCACAGCTCATTCGCGTTCTCTTCTCTGAGATCGGCCGTCTCCTGTCGCACCTCCTCAACGTGACGACGCAGGCCATGGACGTCGGCGCGCTCACGCCTCCCCTCTGGGGCTTCGAGGAGCGCGAGAAGCTCATGATCTTCTATGAGCGCATCTCCGGTTCGCGCATGCACGCGAACTACTTCCGGCCCGGCGGCGTCAACATGGACATCCAGCCGGAGCTGATCGACGACATCGAGGCCTTCTGCGACCCGTTCCTGAAGGTCCTGGACGACCTCGACACCCTCGTGATCGGCAACCGAATCTTCAAGCAGCGCAACGTCGACATCGGCGTGCTCACCCTTGACGATTGCTGGGCCTGGGGCTTCTCGGGGCCGCTCGTCCGCAGCTGCGGCGTTCCGTGGGACCTGCGCAAGTCGCAGCCCTACGAGTGCTACGAGGAGATGGAATTCGACATCCCCGTGGGCAAGAACGGCGACAACTACGACCGCCAGGTCATCCGCATGGAGGAGATGCGCCAGAGCGTGCGCATCATGCGCCAGTGCCTGACCAAGCTGCGCGCGCCGGACGGGCAGGGGCCCGTCGCGACCCTCGACGGCAAGGTTGCGCCCCCGTCCCGCAAGGACATGAAGCGCTCGATGGAAGCGCTGATCCACCACTTCAAGCTCTACACCGAAGGGTTCCACGTGCCGGCCGGCGAGGTCTATTCCGCAGTCGAGGCGCCGAAGGGCGAGTTCGGGGTCTATCTGGTATCGGACGGCACCAACAAACCGTACCGCTGCAAGATCCGTGCTCCCGGCTTCGCGCACCTTCAGGCAATGGATTTCATGTGCCGCGGGCACATGCTCGCCGACGTGGCGGGCATCCTGGGCTCGATCGACATCGTGTTCGGCGAGGTGGATCGCTAAAGATTGAGTGTCCAAGCCCGGGATCGGGCATGGCGGAGAGGTTCAAGTCGTGAATGGCCGGGGCTCGCCCCGGCCTTGACGATGAGGAGAAGAGTGAATGGCCGTTCGTAAGCTCGCGCCTGAAAACATGCAGCCCAAGAGCTTCGCGCTCTCGCCCGAGACCGAAGCTTTCGCGGACCAGCAGATCGCCAAGTACCCGCCGGGCCGACAGGCTTCCGCGGTGATCGCACTCCTGTGGAAGGCCCAGGAGCAGGCGGGCGGCTGGCTGCCCCAAAAAGCCATCGAGGCTGTCGCGACCAAGCTCGACATGGCGCCCATCCGCGTCATGGAGGTGGCGACGTTCTACACGATGTTCAACCTCGAGCCGGTCGGAAAGTACTTCATTCAGTTCTGCGGCACGACGCCCTGCGTGCTGCGCGGGGCCGGCGATATCAAGAAGGTGCTCGAGACGCGCATCGGCGACCAGAACCACGTCACGGCGGACGGCAACTTCTCCTGGCTCGAAGTCGAGTGCCTGGGCGCCTGCTGCAACGCACCGATGGTGCAGATCAACGACGACTACTACGAGGATCTCACCCCTGAGAACTTCGAGAAGCTCCTCGACGATCTCGCCGCCGGCCGTCCGGTGAAGAAGGGCTCGCAGATCGGCCGCACCACGTCCGAGCCGTTCGAAGCTGTCAACACCCTCCAGGATCCGTCGCTCTACGACGGTTCCGTGATCGGCGCCTGGCGCAAGCGCTTCGAGGAGACCGCGAAGCCGGCCGAGACTGCCGAACCGGCCGCCGCGGCCGCCAGCGTGCCGAAGGATGTCAAGGCCGCCAAGCCGACCGCCGGCCGGCCGATCGAGAGCGACGCCGCCGATACCCCGGCCAAGCGGGCCAAGGAAGGCGAGACCCCGGTCAACCCGGCCGATCGTGCCGGTGCGGCCGATCAGGCCAAGAACACCGTGGTCGACCAGCGCAAGGAGAGCGGCGACAAGCCGGCTCCCCAGAGCGGCAAGTCCTACGTGGCGACGCCCAGCAAGCCCGGAGAAGGCAAGGTGACGCCCGAGGCACCGACGACGCCGATCGCCGGCACGCCGCCGGCCCAGGCCGAGACCCGCCGCGACGGCAGCGAGAGCAAGCCGGCCGTGGTGGTCGACAAAGACAACAAGACGTCCTGATGGAGTGATCGGGAATGCTTCAGGACAGAGATCGCATTTTCACCAACCTCTACGGCTTCCATTCGCCCGGCCTCCAGGCCGCGAAGATGCGGGGCGCGTGGGATGGCACCAAGTTCCTGCTCGAGAAGGGCCGGGATTGGATCATCGACGAGATGAAGGCTTCGGGGCTCCGTGGACGCGGCGGCGCCGGCTTCCCCACCGGCCTGAAATGGTCATTCATGCCCAAGAAGTCCGACGGGCGTCCACACTACCTCGTGGTGAACGCCGACGAGTCGGAGCCGGGCACCTGCAAGGACCGGGAGATCATGCGGAACGATCCGCATCTTCTGGTCGAGGGCTGCCTGATCGCGTCCTTCGCAATGGGGGCGAACGCCGCCTACATTTATATCCGCGGCGAGTACATTGCCGAGCGACATGCGCTGCAGCGGGCGATCGACGAGGCCTATGAGGCCAAGCTCATCGGCAAGGACAACATCCACGGCTATCCCTTCGACCTCTATCTCAGCCATGGCGCAGGCGCCTATATCTGCGGCGAGGAGACGGCGCTCATCGAGAGCCTTGAGGGCAAGAAGGGAATGCCGCGCCTGAAGCCGCCGTTCCCGGCCAATATGGGCCTCTACGGCTGCCCGACGACCGTGAACAACGTTGAGTCGATCGCCGTCGCCGGAACCATCCTGCGCCGCGGTGCCGCCTGGTTCGCCGGCATCGGCCGCCCGAACAACGTCGGCACCAAGCTCTTCTGCGTGTCGGGGCACGTGAACAAGCCCTGCAACGTCGAGGAGGCCATGGGCCTCACCTTCCGTGAGCTGATCGACAGCCATTGCGGCGGCATCCGCGGCGGCTGGGACAACTTGCTGGCAGTGATCCCGGGCGGGTCCTCGGTTCCGCTCGTTCCGGCCGAGCAGATCATCGACGCGCCGATGGACTTCGACACCCTGCGAAACCTGCGGTCGGGCCTCGGCACCGCGGCTGTCATCGTGATGGACAAGTCTACGGACGTGGTCCGCGCCATCGCCCGCATCTCGTACTTCTACAAGCACGAGAGCTGCGGCCAGTGCACGCCGTGCCGCGAGGGCACGGGCTGGATGTGGCGCGTGCTCACCCGCATGGCGGAGGGTCGCGCCCAGAAGCGCGAGATCGACATGCTTCTCGAGGTTTCGACCCAGATCGAGGGCCACACCATCTGCGCGCTCGGCGACGCGGCGGCCTGGCCGGTCCAGGGTCTGATCCGCCATTTCCGGCACGAGATCGAGAAGCGGATCGACGACTACGCGGCGAACCCGCATTCAGAATCCGTCATGATCGCGGCGGAGTGAGATTGAGAGATGGCCAAAATCATCGTTGATGGCGTCGAAGTCGACGTTCCGCCGGAATACACCCTGCTCCAGGCCGCCGAGGCGGCCGGGGCGGAAATTCCGCGCTTCTGCTTCCACGAGCGGCTTTCGATCGCCGGCAACTGCCGCATGTGCCTCGTCGAGGTGAAGGGTGCGCCGAAGCCGGTGGCGTCCTGCGCCTGGGGCGTGCGCGATTGCCGTCCCGGTCCCAACGGCGAGCCGCCGGAGGTTTCGACCAAATCGCCGACGGTCAAGAAGGCGCGCGAAGGGGTGATGGAGTTCCTCCTCATCAACCACCCGCTCGATTGCCCGATCTGCGACCAGGGCGGCCAGTGCGACCTGCAGGACCAGGCCATGGCCTACGGCGTCGACACCAGTCGCTATCATGAGAACAAGCGCGCGGTGACCGACAAGTACCTCGGTCCGCTGGTCAAGACGTCCATGAACCGGTGCATCCACTGCACCCGCTGCGTCCGCTTCACCACCGAGGTGGCGGGCGTGGAGGACATGGGCGCCCTCTGGCGCGGCGAGGACATGGAGATCACGAGCTATCTCGAGAAGGCGCTCGGCTCCGAGCTGCAGGCGAACGTGGCGGATCTCTGCCCGGTCGGCGCGCTCACCCACAAGCCGGAAGCCTTCCACTACCGTCCCTGGGAGCTCACCAAGACCGACTCGGTCGACGTGATGGACGCGGTCGGCTCCTCGATCCGCGTCGACTCCCGCGGCCGCGAGGTGATGCGCATTCTGCCGCGCGTGAACGAGGACGTGAACGAGGAGTGGATCACCGACAAGGCTCGCCAGATCGTGGACGGCCTGCGGCTCCAGCGGCTCGACCGTCCGTTCGTCCGCGAGAACGGCCGCCTGCGTCCCGCCACCTGGCAGGAGGCCTTCGCGGCCATCGCCAACCGGGTGAAGGGAACGGATCCGAAGCGCATCGGCGCAATCGTCGGCGACCTCGCCGCCGTCGAGGAGATGTACGCCCTCAAGCTCCTGATGCAGAGCCTGGGCGTCACGAACATCGACGCCCGCCAGGACGGCACCGTGCTGTCGCCGGCCCACGGCCGCGGCTCGTACCTGTTCAACTCCACCATCGCCGGCATCGAAGAGGCCGACGCGATCCTGATCGTCGGGTCCAACCCACGTATCGAGGGCTCGCTCGTCAACGTGCGCATCCGTAAGCGCTGGCGGCAGATCGCGCTCCCGGTCGCCATGATTGGCGAGAACGTGGATCTGACCTATCCGGCCGACTACCTCGGCGCCGGTCCCGACACGCTGGCGGACATCCTCGCCGGCCGTCACAGCTTCGCCGAGGCGCTCAAGGGCGCCGAGAAGCCGCTGGTCATCGTGGGGCAGGGGGCGCTCGCCCGTCCCGACGGGCTCGCTATCCTGGCGCTCGCTGCTCAGCTGGCGCAGAGCATCGGCGCGGTCAGGGAAGGCTGGAACGGCTTCTCGGTCCTGCATACGGCCGCATCCCGTGTCGGAGCGCTCGATCTCGGCTTCGTGCCGGGCGAGGGCGGCCTGACGGCGCAGCAGATGGCGCAGGGCGGTGTGGACTTGCTATTCAACCTCGGTGCCGATGAGATTGATGTCGCTCCGGGCGCCTTCGTGATCTACCAGGGCACCCACGGCGACCGCGGAGCACACCGCGCCGACGTGATCCTGCCGGGCGCCACCTACACGGAGAAGTCCGGCACTTTCGTCAACACGGAGGGACGGGTCCAGATAGCCAACCGCGCGGCCTTCGCGCCGGGCGAAGCCCGCGAGGACTGGGCGATCCTGCGCGCCCTGTCGGACGTGCTGGGTCACCGCCTGCCCTTCGACTCGCTCAACGCTCTGCGGGCGAAGCTCTATGCGGAGTTTCCGCATTTCGCCGCGATCGGGACGATCACGCCTGCCGACACGGCGTCCGCCGTCCAGGCGCTCGCGGGCCTCGGCGGCAGCCCGGGACGTGACGCATTCGTCAGCCCGATCAGGGACTTCTACCTCACGAACCCGATCGCACGCGCGTCCGGCGTCATGGCCGAGTGCTCCGCACTCGCCCGTGAACTCCGGCTCGAGGCGGCCGAGTAAGAGGATCGGATCATGGAATTCGGAGACATCATCCTCGCGGTCGCGATCATGCTGGGCAAGAGCCTGCTCATGCTCGTGGCGCTGCTCGTGTTCATCGCCTACGCGCTCTATGCGGACCGCAAGGTCTGGGCGGCGGTGCAGCTGCGCCGCGGCCCGAACGTGGTCGGCCCCTGGGGCCTGCTGCAATCCTTCGCGGACCTGCTCAAGTTCGTGCTCAAGGAGCCGGTGATCCCGTCCTCGGCCAACAAGGGCATGTTCCTGCTGGCGCCGCTGCTGATGTGCACGCTCTCGCTCGCCGCCTGGGCGGTGATACCGCTCAACGCGGGCTGGGCGATCGCCGACATCAACGTGGGCATCCTGTACATCTTCGCGATCTCGTCGCTTGGGGTCTACGGCGTCATCATGGGAGGTTGGGCCTCGAACTCGAAGTACCCGTTCCTGGGTGCGCTTCGCTCGGCGGCCCAGATGGTGTCTTATGAGGTCTCCATCGGCTTCGTGATCGTGACCGTGCTCATGTGCGCCGGCACCCTGAACCTCTCGGCTATCGTGGAGGCCCAGAACACGGCGCTCGGCATCTTCGGCTGGTACTGGCTGCCGCTCTTCCCGATGTTCGTGGTGTTCTTCATCTCGGCCATGGCCGAGACGAACCGCCCGCCCTTCGACCTGCCGGAGGCGGAATCGGAACTCGTGGCCGGCTACATGGTGGAGTATTCCTCGACCCCGTACCTGCTCTTCATGCTGGGTGAGTACGTGGCCATCATGACCATGTGCGCCCTGGGCACGATCCTGTTCCTCGGCGGCTGGCTGTCCCCGATCCCGTTCGCGCCCTTCACCTGGATTCCGGGCGTGATCTGGTTCGTTCTGAAGGCCAGCTTCCTGTTCCTCCTCATCGCCATGGTGAAGGCCCTGGTGCCCCGCTACCGCTACGACCAGCTCATGCGCCTCGGCTGGAAGGTGTTCCTGCCGCTCTCGCTGGCCATGGTCATCCTCGTGGCGGCCGTCCTGATGATCACCGGCACCGCGCCGGGCATGCGCTAACGGAGATCGGCGAAATGAAGCTCGATCAGGTTGCCAAGTCGCTTCTGCTGAAGGAGTTCGTGGCGGGGTTCATCCTCACCGTGAAGTACTTCTTCAAGCCGAAGGCGACGATCAATTATCCCTTCGAGATGAGCCACCGCGGGCCCCGCTTCCGCGGCGAGCACGCCCTGCGTCGCTACCCCAACGGGGAAGAGCGCTGCATCGCCTGCAAGCTCTGCGAGGCGATCTGCCCGGCCCAGGCGATCACCATCGAGGCCGGCCCACGCCGGAACGACGGCACCCGCCGCACGACCCGGTACGACATCGACATGGTGAAGTGCATCTATTGCGGCATGTGCCAGGAGGCCTGCCCGGTGGACGCCATCGTGGAAGGTCCGAACTTCGAGTTCTCGGTCGAGACCCGCGAGGAGCTCTACTACGACAAGGCCAAGCTGCTCGAGAACGGCGAGCGCTGGGAGCGCGAGATCGCGCGCAACCTCGTCAAGACGGCGCCCTACCGGTAAGGGCGATCCTGCCCTGCAAACAGGGCAGGGGGCAAACAGGCCGGACGGGTTGTCCCGTCCGGATTCGGAAACTATAGACGGGCCGCCGGATTCCCCGGAGCTACGTCGGAAGGGGCCGCTTCACGCGGCTTGAGCTGAAGCATGACGGTTACCGCTGCCTTCTTCTATCTCTTCGCGACGATCACCGTCGCCTCGGGCTTCATGGTGATCGCCTCGCGCAATCCCGTGCAGTCGGTGCTTTTCCTCATCCTGGCCTTCGTCAACGCCGCGGGCCTCTTCCTGATGATGGGCGCCGAGTTCCTGGCGATGATCCTGGTCATCGTCTATGTGGGCGCGGTCGCGGTGCTGTTCCTCTTCGTGGTCATGATGCTCGACGTCGATTTCGCCGAGCTGCGCCAGGGCTTCCTTCAGTACCTGCCCGTCGGCGGCCTGATCGGCATCGTCTTTCTGCTTGAGCTGGTATTGGTGATCGGCGCCTACGTGGTCGATCCGGGTCTCGTCCGGACGCCGGCCGTTCCGATCCCGTCGCCGGAGGTCATGACCAACACCGAGGCGCTCGGCCAGGTGCTCTATACCCGCTACTTCTACTTCTTCCAGGCCGCCGGCCTGATCCTCCTGGTCGCCATGATCGGAGCCATCGTCCTGACGCTGCGTGAGCGCGTTGGCGTCCGTCGCCAGGACATCACGAGACAGAACGCCCGGACGCAGGAGACTGCGGTCGAGGTGCGGAAGGTTCCCTTCCGCCAGGGCATCTAAGGGAGACAGCGATGGTCATCGGTCTAGGTCATTATCTCACCGTCGCCGCTGTGCTCTTCACGCTCGGCGTCTTCGGGATCTTCATCAACCGGAAGAACGTGATCGTCATCCTGATGTCGATCGAGCTCATCCTGCTCGCCGTCAACATCAACATGGTGGCGTTCTCGACCCATATGAACGACATCGTCGGCCAGGTCTTCGCGCTGCTGATCCTCACGGTCGCGGCCGCGGAGGCGGCGATCGGCCTCGCCATTCTGGTGGTCTTCTTCCGCAACCGCGGCTCCATCGCGGTCGAAGACGTCAACATGATGAGGGGCTAAGGCATGATCCGGAAAAGTGGAATCCCGTTTTCTGATCAAGATCATGCGTCAGCCTGCAGCTTGACCCGACCGGCGAAGTAATCGACCATGTATCACGCAATCGTCTTCCTGCCGCTCGTCGGCTTCCTCATCGCAGGCCTGTTCGGCCGCATTCTTGGCGCCCGTCCGAGCGAGCTCATCACGACCGGCCTCCTCATGGTGGCGGCCGTGCTCTCCTGGGTGGCGTTCTTCAGCGTCGCCTACGGCGACGGCGCGACCCGCATTCAGGTGGCGCAGTGGATGGTCTCGGGTGACCTCGTAGTCGACTGGGCGTTCCGGATCGACACGCTTACGGCCGTGATGTTGATCGTCGTGAACACGGTCTCGGCCCTCGTTCACCTCTATTCGATCGGCTACATGCACGAGGACCCGCACCGTCCGCGGTTCTTCGCCTATCTGTCGCTCTTCACCTTCGCCATGCTCATGCTGGTGACCGCCGACAACCTCGTCCAGATGTTCTTCGGCTGGGAAGGTGTGGGTCTCGCCAGCTACCTGCTGATCGGCTTCTGGTACCAAAAGGACTCTGCCAACGCCGCCGCCATGAAGGCGTTCATCGTTAACCGCGTCGGTGACTTCGGCTTCCTGCTCGGCATCTTCACCCTGTTCGTGCTGTTCAACAGCGTCACCTTCGACCAGATCTTCCCGCGGGTGGCCGAGATCGCCAACAACCGGTTCCACTTCCTGGGAATCGAGTGGCATGCGCTGACCATCGCGTCCCTACTGCTCTTCATGGGCGCCATGGGCAAGTCGGCCCAGTTCCTGCTCCATACCTGGCTGCCGGACGCGATGGAGGGCCCGACCCCGGTCTCCGCCCTCATTCATGCCGCCACCATGGTGACGGCCGGCGTCTTCATGGTCGCCCGCCTGTCTCCGGTCTTCGAATACGCCCCGGCTGCCCTGACGGTGGTGACGGTGATCGGCGGCATTACGGCGTTCTTCGCCGCCACGGTCGGCCTGGTTCAGAACGACATCAAGCGCGTGATCGCGTACTCGACCTGTTCGCAGCTCGGCTACATGTTCGTGGCTCTCGGCGTCGGCGCCTACAGCGTGGGCGTGTTCCACCTGTTCACGCACGCCTTCTTCAAGGCGCTGCTCTTCCTGGGCGCCGGCTCGGTCATCCACGCGATGCACCACGAGCAGGACATGCGCCACATGGGAGCGCTGCGCCGCTACATCCCGTTCACGACGGCCATGATGGCGATCGGAACCCTGGCGCTGACCGGCTTCCCGTTCACCGCCGGCTACTACTCCAAGGACGCCGTCATCGAGGCCGCTTACGCGTCCCACTCCACGGCGGGTTCCTTCGCGTTCCTGGCGACGGTCATCGCTGCGTTCATGACGTCCTTCTACTCCTGGCGTCTGTTCTTCATGACCTTCGAGGGCTCCGCCCGCTGGAGCCACCACGGGCATCACGGCCATGACGCTCATGCGCCGCACGATCACGAAGGCGTGGAGCACGACGCACGCAGCCGGGACGTTGAGCCTGCCTCTCACGCGCAGCACGACCACAGCTATGATCACGGTCACGGCCATGCCCATACGCCGCACGAGAGCCCGCTGGTGATGCTGGTGCCGTTGATCGTGCTGGCGGCCGGCGCCCTGCTCGCCGGCATCATCTTCCACGGCGCCTTCATCGGCGAGGGCTACCAGGAGTTCTGGAAGGGCGCGGTCTTCACCCGTCCGGACAATCACATCCTCGAGGAGATGCATCATCTCCCGGGCTGGGTGCCGCTGCTCCCGACCCTGATGATGATCCTCGGCTTCCTGCTCGCGGTGTACATGTACATCATCGACGCCAAGCAGCCGGCCAAGCTCGCGGCGGATCACCCGATCCTGTACCGGTTCCTCCTGAACAAGTGGTACTTCGACGAGCTGTACGACGCGATCTTCGTCCGTCCCGCCATGGCCATTGGCCGCTTCTTCTGGCGCACTGGCGACCAGCGGATCATCGATGGACTGGGGCCTGACGGGATCTCCGCGCGCGTCCTCGACGTCACGCGCGGGGTCGTCCGGGTTCAGACCGGCTACCTCTATCACTACGCCTTCGCCATGCTGATCGGCGTCGCCGCTCTCGTGACCTTCTATCTCTTCAGGGGAGCCCACTGATGCTCGGGTTCGGCATTCTCTCCGGACTTCTGATCCTGCCGCTGGTCGGAGCGGCGTTCATCCTCACGCTCCGCGGCGACAGCGAGGCGGCGCGCTCCAACGCGCGCTGGGCGGCGCTCGCCACCACCATCGTGACCTTCCTCCTGTCGCTCGTCGCCTGGGGGCGGTTCGACGCGGGCAACCCGGCGTTCCAGCTCGTCGAGAGCCATGCCTGGCTCGCCGAGACGATCCGGTTCAAGCTCGGCGTCGACGGCTTCTCGATGCCGTTCATCGTGCTCACCACGTTCCTGATGCCGTTCTGCATCCTGGCCTCGTGGGACTCGATCGAGAACCGGGTCAAGGAATACTTCGTCGCGTTCCTGATCCTCGAAACCACCATGATCGGCGTCTTCGCGGCGCTCGACCTGGTGCTCTTCTACCTGTTCTTCGAAGCAGGCCTCATTCCGATGTTCCTCATCATCGGCATCTGGGGCGGCAAGCGGCGCATCTATGCCAGCTTCAAGTTCTTCCTCTACACGCTGCTCGGCTCCGTGCTCATGCTGCTCGCCATCATGGCGATGTATTGGGCCGCCGGCACCACGGACATCCCGACCCTGCTGACCTTCAAGTTCGCTGAGAACCTGCAGACTTGGCTGTGGCTCGCGTTCTTCGCCTCGTTCGCGGTGAAGATGCCCATGTGGCCGGTCCATACCTGGCTCCCAGACGCTCACGTCGAGGCGCCGACGGCCGGCTCCGTGATCCTGGCGGGCATCCTGCTGAAGATGGGCGGCTACGGCTTCATCCGTATCTCGCTGCCCATGTTCCCCGATGCGTCGGTCTATTTCGCGCCGTTCGTGTTCTCGCTCTCGGTGATCGCGATCATCTACACCTCGCTGGTCGCCCTGATGCAGGAGGACATCAAGAAGCTGATCGCCTACTCGTCCGTGGCCCATATGGGCTTCGTGACCATGGGCATCTTCAGCCTGACCCAGCAGGGCATCCAGGGCGCCATGTTCCAGATGGTGTCGCACGGCCTGGTCTCGGGGGCGCTCTTCCTGTGCGTCGGCGTCATCTACGACCGGATGCACGCCCGCGAGATCGCGGCCTATGGCGGTCTCGTGAGCCGGATGCCGCTCTATGCGGTGGCGCTTATGGTCTTCACCATGG